>NZ_VBZC01000009.1:0-223577 GCF_005786655.1 Streptomyces montanus | reverse complement strand
GGTCACTGGCCGGCCCCGGTCCGTCCTCCGGCTCGTCAGCGGCGCCCGGCTCGGCGGGCGGCCGCCGCCGGGGCTGCCGCTCCCGCAGCCGCTGCGCCGCTGCCTCGGCGCGCCGGCGATCCATCGTGTACGTGAAGCGCCGCCGCTCCTGCGAGCGCAGATACGCGATGTACACGCTCAGCATCACGGCGGGCACGCCGGGCGCCCACAGGAACGCGAGTCCGCCGACGGCCGCCACGATCGCGCCGAGTGTGAAGGCCAGGAAGAGAACGGTCGTGGTACGCCGTCGGCGCGCGAGTACCTTCGAGCGCCGAGCGCGCGCGGCGGCCTCCGCCGACGCGTTGCGCCGAGCGCGCGACGACGCGGACGACGATGCCGCGGACGAGGACGATGCGGACGCGGACGACGACTGCTTGGCACCCGACGAGGCACCCTGCTTGCCCCCCGGCTTGGCGCCCTGCTTGCCGCCCTGCTGAGGCACCGGCCGGGAGCCCGCCGGGCGGGCCGACTGCGCCCCCTTCTGGGAGCCGGGCTTCGGCGCCGCCGCGGATGCCGACTTGGACTTCGACTTGGGCGCCGGCTTCGCCGCGGGCCCGCCCTGCGCCTCGGGCCGCGCGTCACCGCGTGCGCCCCGCGCGCCTCGTGCGCCCCGCGCACTGTTCCGTGCGTTCCCTCGTTCGTCCTCGACGTCGGCCCGTACCTCGCGCCGTGTCTGAGGCATGGCGAAGGCCCGGGCGTCCACCGAGCCGGTGATGCCGCCCGTTTCGGCGCGCTGCTCCCCCTCTTCGGCGGAGCGCGCCCGCAGGTCCTTGGCGTACCGGCGCTCCATTCCCGCCCGTCCGGACAGCAGCCGGATGGCGGTGCTGAAGCGTTCCGTCGGACGGGCCTCATTCAGCTCGTCCTGCCTACGGAGCCACATAGGCACCAAGTAGGCGGCCCAGGCCCCGACGATGACTGCGTAGATGAGGCCGCTGCTGCTCACGCCTCACACGGTAGAGGGGTTTGCGTGAGGCCATCTGCCAATTCCGCCGGTGTGTCGCACGATCTGGCTGATATTTCGAGCTTTTTTTGTGACCGATGCGATCAGCAGGCCACCGGGAGGGCCACATTAATGTCCGAGGGCGGTCGAACGCCGATCATTTTCGAACACTTATTTCATTTACGCGGGGTTCCGAGGCGTGTCCCTTGGTGAGTTTTCGGACGCGTTCCGCGAGTGTGACCGCTGCCAGCGGCTGAGCAGCCCATCGGGTACCTCTTCGGCCGTGAGGGCGAAGACGAGGTGGTCGCGCCAGGCGCCGTCGATGTGCAGATAGCGGGGACGAATCCCTTCCTCTCGGAATCCGAGTTTCTCGACGACCCGGCGGCTGGGCCCGTTCTCGGGGCGAATGCAGACTTCGATGCGGTGCAGACCAACAGTGCGGAAGCAATGGTCGGCCGCGAGCGCGACAGCCGTCGGCATCACTCCGCGCCCGGCGACCGCCTCGTCCACCCAGTACCCGACATGGCCCGAGCACATCGAGCCCCAGGTAATCCCGGCGACCGTCAATTGCCCGACGAGCCGCCCCTTGTACTCGATGACGAACGGCAGCATCCGGCCCGCGTTGGCTTCGGAACGCAAGTGACGGACCATCTGGCGGTAGGTCGGCCGGTGCGCTATCGGCCCACTGGGGGTGGGCGGTGGAATGGTCGCTTCCCAAGGGCGCAGCCACTCCCGGTTACGCCGGTTGACCTCGCGCCAGGCTCGCTGGTCGCGCAGCTTTATGGGCCGGAGGAGGACATCGCCTTCCGCCAGCTCGACCGGCCACGATGGACTGTTCAGCTCGCACCCCCACTGCCGCTGGGTCTGGGGTGGTCGCCGCCGCGGATCTGGTCGACGGCGTGGATCAGCAGGGGCTCCAGGACCGCGAGCCCGTCCCGCACCCCGCCCGTGGAGCCCGGCAGGTTCACGATCAGCGTCCCCTTGGCGACTCCCGCGAGTCCCCGGGACAGTGCCGCCGTGGGCACCTTCTCTCTTCCGAACGCCCTGATGGCCTCCGGAATGCCCGGTACCTCGTGGTCGAGGACGCGACGGGTGGCCTCGGGGGTGCGGTCGGTGGGCGAGATGCCGGTGCCGCCGGTGGTGACGATCACGTCGTACCCCGCCTCGACGCCGCCCCTGAGCGCGCTCTCGACCGGATCGCCGTCGGGCACGACCCACGGTCCGTCGACCGCGAAGCCGGCCTTCGCCAGCCCCTCCGCGATCAAGGGGCCGCCCTTGTCCTCGTACACGCCCGCGGCAGCGCGGTTCGAGGCGGTCACGACCAGAGCGGAGTACGGAGCGACGAGGGCGCCGCCGATCGGCGGTTCGGCCGGTGCGGTCATGCCCGACTCCAGTCGCCCGACTTGCCGCCCGTCTTCTCCTCGACGCGTACGTCCGTGATGACCGCCTGCTTGTCGACCGCCTTGACCATGTCGATCACGGTGAGGGCCGCCACGCTGACCGCGGTGAGGGCCTCCATCTCCACGCCCGTACGGTCGGTGGTCTTCACGGTGGCCAGGATTTCGACGGCGTCGTCCGCGACCGACAGATCAAGCTTCACACCCGACACCGACAGCGGGTGGCACAGCGGGATCAGGTCCGGTGTGCGCTTGGCGCCCATGATGCCCGCGATGCGCGCGGTGGCGAGCGCGTCGCCCTTGGGCAGGCCCTCGCCGCGCAGCAGCTCGACCACCCGGGGTGAGACCAGGACGCGACCGCTGGCGCGGGCGGTGCGCGCGGTCACGTCCTTCCCCGACACGTCGACCATGCGGGCGGCGCCCGCATCGTCGAGGTGCGTCAGTCGGTCCTGCGCAGAGGGTCCGGGGGTTTCTCCCCGGGAAGGAACAGTCATGTGCTGCGGCGCTCCCGGTCGGGCCTGTTGTGCGCGACACGGTACCCCCAAGTCCGGGCACTCAGCCGAGCAGGACCACCTCGACCTCGGTACCGGGCTCCACGGACTCCACGGACTCGGGGACCACGATCAGCGCGTCGGCGTGCGCGAGGGCCGCGATCAGGTGCGATCCGGCACCGCCGACGGGGGTCACCTCCCCGTCCGCGTACCGCCCGCGCAGGAATTGACGGCGTCCGGTCGGTGACGTCAGCGCCTTGTCCGTCCTGAGGACCGCCTTGGTCGTGGGCCGGTGGACGTCGTCGAGGCCCATCAGGGTGCGGATCGCGGGACGTACGAACAGCTCGAAGGAGACGTACGACGACACGGGGTTGCCCGGCAGCGCGAGCAGCGGGGTGTGGTCGGGGCCGATGGAGCCGAAGCCCTGGGGTTTGCCGGGCTGCATGGCGAGCTTGCGGAACTCGATGCCGCTGCCGGGCTCGTCCTCGTCGCCGACGGACTCCAGCGCCTCCTTGACGACGTCGTATGCCCCCACGCTCACGCCGCCCGTGGTGACCAGCAGGTCGGCGCGGACGAGCTGGTCCTCGATGGTGGAGCGCAGCGTCTCGGCGTCGTCGGCGACGGCGCCCACGCGGTAGGCGATGGCTCCGGCGTCGCGGGCGGCGGCGGTCAGCGCGAAGCTGTTGGAGTCGTAGATCTGGCCGCTGCCCAACTGCTCGTCGGGCTGGACCAGTTCGCTGCCCGTGGACAGGACGACCACGCGCGGGCGCGGGCGCACGCGTACCGTCCCGCGGCCGATCGCGGCGAGCAGCGCGATCTGGGGCGGGCCGAGGACGGTGCCCGCTTCGAGGGCGCGGTCCCCGGCCTTGACGTCGCTGCCCTCCGCGCGCACGTGCGCGCGGGCCGGGGCCGGGCGGTGGATCCGCACCTGTCCGGTGGCCCCCTCGGGGGCCGCGCTGTGGGCGCGCATCCGGGAGGCGGCGCCCTCGCCGAGACCGCCGTCGGTCCACTCGACGGGAACGACCGTCTCGGCGCCGGGCGGCAGCGGGGCGCCGGTCATGATGCGGGCGGCCTCGCCGGGACCCACGTGGAGCGGTTCACCCTGGCCCGCCGCGACGTCCCCGATGACCGTGAGAACGGCCGGGAACTCCTCACTCGCGCCCGCGACATCGGTGACCCGGACCGCGTACCCGTCCATCGAGCTGTTGTCGAACGGCGGCAGGGAGACCGGCACCGTGACGTCCTCGACCAGAACGCAGCCCTGGGCGTCGAGGATCTGCAGCTCGATGGGATCGAGGGGGCGGACGGTCGTGAGGATGTCCTCCAGGTGCTCGGTCACCGTCCAGAGGTGGTCCTGGTCCTGGCCGGTGACGCGGGTCGCGGCGCTGCTCAAGATTGCTACATCTCCTCGGTGACGTAACTGCGAAGCCAGGTCCGGAATTCGGGGCCCAGGTCTTCACGTTCGCACGCGAGTCGGACAATGGCACGGAGGTAGTCGCCTCGGTCACCGGTGTCATAGCGGCGGCCCTTGAAGACGACGCCGTGCACGGGCCCGCCGACCTTCTCGTCGGAGGCCAGCTGCTGGAGGGCGTCGGTGAGCTGGATCTCGCCGCCGCGGCCCGGCTCGGTCTTGCGGAGTATGTCGAAGATGTGCGGGTCGAGGACGTAGCGGCCGATGATCGCGTAGTTCGACGGGGCGTCCTGTGCGGCCGGCTTCTCGACCAGGTCCGTGACCTTGACGACGTCGCCGTCCACGGTGGTCTCGACGGCCGCGCATCCGTAGAGGTGGATCTGCTCGGGCGCTACCTCCATGAGCGCGATGACGCTGCCGCCGTGCCGCTCCTGGACGTCGACCATGCGCGCGAGCAGGGGGTCGCGCGGGTCGATCAGGTCGTCGCCGAGCAGGACGGCGAAGGGCTCGTGGCCGACGTGCGGGGCCGCGCAGAGGACGGCGTGGCCGAGGCCCCTGGGGTCGCCCTGGCGCACGTAGTGCATGGTCGCGAGGTCGCTGGACTCCTGCACCTTGGCGAGCCGCCCGGCGTCGCCCTTCTTCTGAAGGGCCGACTCCAGCTCGTAGTTGCGGTCGAAGTGATCCTCAAGGGGGCGCTTGTTCCGGCCTGTGATCATGAGGACGTCGTCGAGACCCGCGGACACGGCCTCCTCGACCACGTACTGGATCGCCGGCTTGTCGACAACCGGCAGCATCTCCTTGGGAGTGGCTTTGGTGGCCGGCAGGAACCGGGTGCCGAGGCCTGCTGCGGGGATGACAGCCTTGCTGATCCTGGGGTGCGACTCAGTCATGCCCGACACCATAACCGGTGCCTTTGCGTGGAATCTGCGGCTCCGGTTAATTCGTTCTCATATGAGCGCATTACCGAGAGTACGGGAGCAAACTGTGAGTCAGCTGGGACCCGAGGCCGACTCTGGCAAGCGAATGTTGCGGCGAGCGTTCCTCACGGTGAGGAGCCGGTTGACGGCTGATGACCTGCGGGAAACGGAGGCCGTACTCGCCGCCCGGGCCCTGGAGCTGCCCGAACTGGCGCAAGCGCACACGGTGGCGGCGTACGTCTCCGTGGGGAGTGAACCGGGTACGCGCGCGCTCCTCGATGCCCTCCACACGCGCGGGGTGCGCGTGCTGCTGCCGGTCCTGTTGACGGACAACGACCTCGACTGGGGTGCGTATGAGGGCGAGGGCTCGCTCGCACCCGTACAACACCGGGGAAAGATGGCCCTCTTGGAGCCCGTGGGCGAGCCACTCGGCCCGGACGCCGTGCTCTCGGCCGACGCCGTGCTGCTGCCGGGGCTCGCCGTGGACGCGCGAGGGATGCGGCTCGGCCGCGGTGGCGGGTCGTACGACCGGGTGCTCGCGCGGCTGGACGCGGCGGGGGCCCATCCCGCGCTGGTGGTGCTGCTGTACGACTCCGAAGTGGTCGACCGTGTCCCCGAGGAACCGCACGACCGGCCGGTGCACGCGGTCGTCACCCCTTCGGGAGTGCGCCACTTCCGCTGAGGTCCCGCCCCTCGTACGCGACATGGCCCTCCACGCGCGCGTGCTGCACGCGCGCGTGGAGGGCCATGTGCCGATCCGCAGGCCTCAGGGCTTCAGTACCAGCGAGTCCGACGCGTTCTTGCCGACCGCCCTCTCCGACGAGTACCAGTTCAGCAGCTCACCCTTGACCCATTTGTCGGTCTGGTCGGTGTAGTGGCCGCTGTAGGCATGCCCGGAGGCACCGGTGAGGTTGATCCACTTGGACTTGTCGAAGTCGTCGAGGTTCACCACCATCCGCATCGACGGCACCCAGACCACCGAGTAGCCGCCCGCGGCGTTCCAGCCGGTGGCGTTCACCGCCGCCTCGCCGCCGCCGATGTCGTACGGGCCACGGTTGAGCATGTACTGCAGGAAGCCGGGGCCTTCGGTGCCCAGGGTCTGGTTCTCCAGGTACAGCCGGTGCAGCCGGCCCCAGCTCCAGGTGTCCATGTCCTTGCCGAGCTTGGCGGTCAGCTCCCAGCGGGCGTCCTCGAGAGCCCTTCCGAAGAGCTCGTCGCGGTTCGTGGCCGCGGTGTCGGTGCGCGTCTTCGGCGCCTGCCACCAGTCGTTGTCCTCGTCGTCGAGGATCTTGCGGACCACCTCGAACCAGCGGTCGCCGCCGTCCGGCTGCGCGTTGTCCGCGTCGCGCTGACCGCACTCGCGCACCCGCCGGTCCTCGTCGGCAGGGCCCGTCGAATCGGTCGGCTCGACGTACAGGCACTGGCCCTTGACCCGCAGCTCCTTGGGCAGCTTGTTGCCGAAGGACAGCTTCAGGATGTTGCGCCAGACCGCGTTGAAGTACGCGGCCGCCGCCGAATCGGCGTCCTGGGTGTAGTTCCAGCCCTCCAGGAGCTTCTGCCCCTCGCGCACGTTCTTGTCCGGAACGTCGATCTTGAGCAGCATCGGCACCAGGAGCTTGGCGATCTCACTGCTGTTGTCGAGCTGCATCTGGCGCATGTCGTCGGTCGAGATCTTGCCGCCGCCCTTGATCTTCGACTCGATGAGGTCGGTGATCCGCTGGCTGCGCGCGCCGTATCCCCAGTCCCTGGTGAGCACGTAGGGGTACTTGTCCTTGTCGACGACGGCCTGGTTGGCGGTCACGATGTAGCCGCGCTCGGGGTCGTACTCGTAGGGCAGTTCGGACTGCTTGATGTAGCCGGTCCAGCGGTACTTGGAGTCCCAGCCGGGCGACGGGAGCGAGCCGTCGCCGTCGCCGCGGATCGGGATTCTCCCGGGCAGCTGGTAGCCGATGTGGCCCTTGGTGTCGGCGTAGGTCAGGTTCTGCGACGGCACGTCGAACAGTGCGGCCGCCTTGCGGAACTCCGTCCAGTCGGCCGCCTTGTTCACCGCGAAGACGGCGTCCATCGACGTGCCGGGTTCCAGCGCGGTCCAGCGCAGGGCGATGCCGTAGCCGTCGCCGCGGTCGGGCGCCGCGCTGTCGACCGTGGCCTTCTTGCCGACCTTCACGAGCTCGTCGTCGCGGTCGGACAGCAGTGGCCCGTTGTTGGTCTCCCGCACGACGATCGTCTTGCTCCCGCCGCCCGCGATGTTGATCTTCTCCTTGCGGGTCGTGAAGGGCAGCACCTTGTCGTCGTACTCGTAGCCGTCCCCGGTGAGCTTCTCCAGATACAGGTCGGTGACGTCGGCACCGGAGTTGGTCATGCCCCAGGCGATGTTCTGGTTGTGCCCTATGACCACGCCCGGCATGCCCGCGAACGTGTACCCGGAGACGTCGTACTGGCACTCGGCGGAGACGCTCCGGCAGTGCAGGCCCATCTGGTACCAGACCGACGGCAGCGACGGCGACAGGTGCGGGTCATTGGCGAGCAGCGGCTTGCCGCTGATGGTGTGGTCGCCGGAGACGACCCACGAGTTCGAGCCGATGCCGTTGCCGTTCACGCCGACGGCCGTGGGCACGTCGTCCAGGACGTCGTAGAGCCCCGACAGCTGACTCTGCAGCCCGGAGGGTGCCGTGGCGCCGCCGGTGAGCCCGGTGCCGGCGGTGGACGTGCCGGCGCCGGCGCCCTGCTCGTACTCCTTGGTGATGTTGTTGTACGAGCCCTCCTGGACGATCGTCTTGTTCCGGCCGTACGGATACTCCGGGTACAGATCGTCGATCTGCTTCGGGCCGAGACGGCTGGTCATCAGGGAGCGGTCGATCTCGTCCTGCATGTTGCCGCGCAGGTCCCACGCCATCGCCTTGAGCCAGGCCACCGAGTCGACCGGAGTCCACTCCGCGGGCTTGTAGTCGTTGGAGAAACCGAGGGCCGCGTACTCCAGGGAGATGTCCCGGCCTTCCTTGCCCCGCAGGTAGGCGTTGACTCCCTTGGCGTACGCCTGGAGATACTTCTTCGTCTCGGCCGACAGCTTGGTCTCGTACTCCTCCTTCGCCACCCGGTCCCATCCGAGCGTGCGCAGGAACTCGTCCTTGTCGACCTGGCCCTTGCCGAACATCTCGGAGAGCGTGCCGGACGTCGTGTGGCGGCGCACGTCCATCTCGTAGAAGCGGTCCTGCGCCTGGACGTAGCCCTGCGCCATGAACAGGTCCGCGTCGGACGAGGCGTAGATCTGCGGGATTCCGTTGTCGTCCCGCTTGACGTCGACCGGCCCTGACAGTCCGTCGAGTGCGATCGAGCCCTTGGTCTGCGGGAAGGAGGCTCTCACGGTGCTGATGGACCAGTACGCCCCGAAGGCGACGCCCCCGATGATGGCCAGGACCAGCGCGATCATGATCAGACGGGCTCTGCGCCCCTTCTTCCTGCCGGAATTTCCGGGCTTCTGGCCGGAAGATGAGGTGGTGTTGGGGGGCATCGCTGTCCTTGCTGTCCTAACGCGAGCGGCAGACGGGGCTGTGCTTTTGACTGAACGATGGAGCAACCATAGGTCAGGGCTCTCAGCGCCTTGACGCGGAGTCGGGAACGCGCGCATTCAGCAGTTCGAGACCGTATGCGCAGTCACTGTCGGGCCGCCCCCGCGATCGTCAAGAAAACGTCAAGAGTTAGGTAAGGTAACGAAGTACCTGGGGTACCGAGAAGGGAACGGCCGCTGACTGTCCACCACCTCAACCAGCTTTTGCTCGCATGCTCGCTCGTTCTGCTCGTCGCGGTGGCAGCGGTTCGGATCTCCTCGCGCAGCGGGCTCCCCAGCCTGCTCGTCTACCTGGGCATCGGCATCGCCATGGGCCAGGACGGAATCGGCGGCATCCAATTCGACAACGCCGAACTGACCCAGGTCATCGGGTACGCGGCTCTGGTCGTGATCCTGGCCGAGGGCGGCCTCGGAACGAAGTGGAAGGAGATCAAGCCGGCTCTTCCGGCCGCCTCCTCGCTGGCGCTGGCCGGTGTCGCGGTGAGCGTCGGCGTCACGGCCACGGCGGCCCACTATCTGATCGACCTGGAGTGGCGGCAGGCGCTCATCGTCGGCGCGGTCGTGTCCTCGACGGACGCGGCGGCGGTCTTCTCGGTGCTGCGCAAGGTGCCACTCCCCCCGCGCGTGACGGGCACGCTGGAGGCCGAGTCCGGCTTCAACGACGCTCCGGTGGTCATCCTCGTCGTCGAGTTCTCCACGGCCGGCCCGATCGAGCACTGGTACTCCCTGCTCGGCGTGATAGCCATGGAGCTCGCCATCGGCGCGGCCATCGGCCTCGCGGTGGGCTTCCTCGGCGCGTACGGGCTGCGCCATGTGGCACTGCCCGCCTCCGGTCTCTATCCGATCGCCGTCATGGCGATCGCGGTCACGGCGTACGCGGCCGGGGCGCTCGCCCACGGCAGCGGCTTCCTCGCCGTGTATCTGGCGGCGATGGTCCTCGGCAACCAGAAGCTGCCGCACTGGCCCGCCACCCGCGGCTTCGCCGACGGGCTCGGCTGGATCGCCCAGATCGGCATGTTCGTCCTGCTCGGCCTGCTGGTCACTCCGCACGACCTGGCCGACGACATCTGGCCCGCGCTCGCCATCGGCCTGGTGCTGACCATGGTGGCGCGGCCGCTGAGCGTCGTGATCGCGCTACTGCCGTTCCGCAGACCGTGGCAGGAACAGGCCCTGATGTCCTGGGCGGGCCTGCGCGGCGCCGTGCCCATCATCCTGGCGACGATCCCGATGGTGTACGACGTCGAGGAAAGCCGTCGAATCTTCAACATCGTCTTCATACTGGTCGTCGTCTACACCCTCGTCCAAGGCCCCACACTCCCGTGGCTGGCCCGGCAGCTGCACCTGGACACCTCCGCCACAGAGGCCGCCGACCTCGGCATCGAATCGGCGCCTCTGGAGCGGCTGCGCGGGCATCTGCTGTCCGTCTCGATCCCGGAGGGGTCGAAGATGCACGGCGTCGAGATCAACGAACTGCGGCTGCCCGCGGGCGCGGCGGTCACCCTCGTCGTACGGGATGGAAAATCGTTCGTTCCGCTGCCCACCACCGTGCTGCGCCGCGGCGACGAGCTGCTCGTGGTGGCCACGGACCCGGTCCGGGACCAGGCCGAGCGGCGACTGCGGGCCGTCGGCCAAGGCGGCAAGCTGGCGGACTGGCTGGGGACGGGCGGCAACGGGACTTCGTAGGTGGCTGCGGGCGCTGCGGGGGCTGCGCAGGCGGCTACGGGGCTACGAGGGCTTCGTAGGTGGATGCGGCTCGGGTGCTCGCTTTCCCAGGGGCACGATCGTTGATACCTGTACGATGAAGGCGCACTCAGATCGAACCGACTCTGCCTGACGCAGAGCTGGCGCGACCGTATGGCGGCCGCGGTGCCCTCACAGTGGGCGGCCCGGTATCTACCGCAGCTCCGCGCAAGAGGACAGCTCTCGGCACCCCCGCGAACAAAAAAGGGGCCCGCTACCAGGCGGCAGAAAGGCACGGGCCGTGGCATCCACGGTCGCTTCCGGACGAGGACCGTCCGGTATTTCCGGGTCCCCCGGCAACTCGGTCCCTTCCCGCCCGGGATACGGGCAGCTGCTGCGCACCCGCGGCGCATGGACGTTCCTGATCCCCGGCTTCGCCGCGCGACAGCCGTTCGCGATGCTGACGCTGTCCCTCGTGCTGCTCTTGCGGCACACCACCGGCTCGTACGGTGCCGCCGGTGCCGTCGCCGCCGTCACCGGTGTCTCCATGGCACTGTTCGCGCCCCTCGCCGGCCGTCTCGCCGACCGCCATGGCCAGCGCACGGTCCTGATCCCCGGCGTCCTCGTACACACCGTGTCAGGACTCTCCCTGACGGTCCTGGCGCTCGGGCACGCTCCCCTCTGGACGCTGTTCGCGGCCGCCGTCCCGACCGGTGCCTCGGTGCCACAGATCGGGCCCATGGTGCGCGCCCGCTGGGGTGTCAAGCTCCAGGGCACGCCCCTGATGACGACGGCGGCGGCGTTCGAATCCGTCACCGACGAGCTGACCTTCGTGCTCGGACCACTGCTGGCGACCGCGCTGTGCACCACCGTCGACCCGGCCGCGGGCCTGCTGACGGAGGCCGCGCTGACCCTCGTCGGCGGCCTGCTGTTCGCGGCCCGGAGGGGCACACAGCCTTCGGTCGTTCTCGGTGGGCACGCGCGCGTGGAGCACGCGTCGGCCCTGTCGGTCCCCGGAGTACGCGTCCTGATCGCGGCCTTCCTGGGCATCGGCTCCGTCTTCGGCGGCATGCAGGTCTCGCTCGCCGCGTTCACCGAGTCGATCGGTGAGCCCGGCCTCAACGGTGTCCTGTACGGCACGTTCGCCGCGGGCAACATGCTCTCCGGCGTCGTCTGCGGCGCCGTCGCCTGGAAGGCGGCCCCGCGCCGCCGCCTGGTCGTCGGGTACGCCGCACTGGCCCTGACCGCCTCCGGGCTGTGGGCCGCGCACTCCGTGGCCGTCCTCGCCGGGGTCGGGCTCCTGGTCGGCATGTGCGTCGCGCCCGCCCTGATCACCGGCTACACGCTGGTCGACGGCCTGGTGCCGACGCGTGCCCGCACGGAGGCCTTCACCTGGCTGACCGGCGCGGTCGCACTCGGTCAGGCGGCGGCCGTCACGGTGGCCGGACAGCTGGAGGACCGCTTCTGGGACGGTGCCGGATTCCTCGTCCCGATGGGCGGCACGCTGCTGGCCCTGGCGACCCTCGTGGCCCTGCGCTCGCGGCTTGCGACCAGGCCCGTAAGCCGGACCGTCGCACGTGGCGTCGGTCACCGCGTATCGCTGACAGTGGACTGAACGCAAGGAATAGGTCAGACTGGATCGTCGTTAGCACTCATCGAGTGAGAGTGCCAGGAGGAAGACAAGTGCCGACGTACCAGTACCAGTGCACCGAGTGCGGCGAGGGCCTCGAGGCGGTGCAGAAGTTCACCGACGACGCCCTGACCGAGTGCCCCAACTGCGCCGGCCGCCTGAAGAAGGTGTTCTCCGCGGTCGGCATCGTCTTCAAGGGCTCCGGCTTCTACCGCAACGACAGCCGCGGTTCCTCGTCGAGCAGCTCGACGGCCAAGCAGTCGTCCTCGGCGTCGTCCACGTCGTCCGGTTCGTCGACCGCTTCCTCCACGTCGTCGTCCTCGGACTCGGCGTCGTCCGGCTCCAGCGGTTCCTCGAGCAGCAGCTCCGCCGCGTAGGGCCGGCTTTCTTACGAGACCCTGTCGTCGTACGACGGCGGGGTCCGCGGCGTTTTCGGGCCGGGCTAGGGTGCGGTCATGGCGAACACGGAGAACGCCGAGATCGGCGTCATTGGCGGCTCGGGCTTCTACTCCTTCCTCGACGACGTGACCGAGATACAGGTGGACACCCCTTACGGGGCCCCCAGCGACTCCCTCTTCCTCGGCGAGATCGCCGGGCGGCGGGTCGCGTTCCTGCCCCGCCACGGCCGCGGCCACCATCTGCCGCCGCACCGCATCAACTACCGCGCCAACCTGTGGGCCCTGCGCTCCGTCGGGGCGCGCCAGGTGCTCGGGCCCTGCGCGGTCGGCGGGCTGCGGGCCGAGTACGGCCCCGGGACGCTGCTCGTGCCGGACCAGTTCGTGGACCGTACGAAGTCCCGGGCGCAGTCGTACTTCGACGGGCTGCCGCTGCCCGGGGGGCAGGTGCCGAACGTCGTGCATGTGTCCCTGGCCGACCCCTACTGCCCCATCGGGCGCAAGGCCGCGCTGGAGGCGGCGCGCGGGCGCGACTGGGAGCCGGTGGACGGCGGGACGCTCGTGGTGGTCGAGGGGCCGCGGTTCTCCACCCGGGCCGAATCGCTGTGGCACCAGGCGCAGGGCTGGTCGGTGGTGGGCATGACCGGGCATCCCGAGGCGGCGCTGGCCCGTGAACTCGAGCTCTGCTACACGTCGTTGACCCTGGTCACCGACCTCGACGCGGGGGCCGATACCGGCGAGGGGGTCTCGCACGACGAGGTGCTGAAGGTGTTCGCGGCGAACGTGGACCGGCTGCGGGGCGTTCTGTTCGACGCGGTGGCCGCCTTGCCCGCGAACGCGACGCGGGATTGTCTGTGCACGAAGGCGCTGGGCGGCATGGATCCGGGGTTCGAGCTGCCGTAGCGCGGGCGGTCGGCGGTGGCGACTGAGGCCAGCGCCGAGCGGCGGGGGCTGGGCGTGAGGTCTGGCGTGACTTCTGGTGTGAGTTCTGGCGTGAGGCCTGGCGTAAGGCCTGGCGTAAGGCCTGGCGTAAGGCCTGGCGTGGGCGGAACTTCCCCTTCGGGTGAGCGAGTTGTCCACAATCGGCCGGTGATCCACGGGCCTCAGCGGGATTCGGCGCGAAGCCGCACTCTGGCATCGCAAGCCGATCTCCCGACCGCAGGTGGTGGTTCCCGTGTCGCAGCTCTCTTCCTTCCCGCGCCCGTTGGGAGCGGACGCGCCCGGCACATGTGACGTGCCGCATTTCGCTCCCGTGCGGGTGCGCGGCGGGCGGTATCAGCTGCGGCGGCTCGTGCGGCACAGAAGGCGGGCCGTGGCCGCGGGCCTCGCCATGACCGCTGCCGCGCTGGTGGCGGCGGGGCCGCGTGACGCGGGCCGGGCGCAGGCCCATCCGGCCGAGGGTCCCTCCGCTGCGGCGGAGTCCAGAACGACGGGCGGATCCGCACGGGAGCCGCGTGCCGTCGCGATGGTGACGGCGCCGGTGCGGATCGCCGACGGCGCGACGGTACGGCTGTTGCGGCCCGGCGATCGTGTCGACGTCGTCGCGGCCGAGGAGTCCGCGGCGGGCGGCGGGGACGCGCGGGTGGTCGCGCGAGGGGCGCGGGTGACGAAGGTGCCCGAGGCCTTGGACGGCGTGACCGAGGCCGGCGCGCTGGTCGTACTGTCCGTGCCGCGGAAGACGGCGGTGCGGCTGGCGGGAGCCGGCGCGACCTCGAGGCTGGCGGTGACCCTGTGCTGAGCCTGCGCGAGACGATCACCGGCCGGCGGTCACGTCCCTGGCCGAGGACGGGGGGCTGGACAGGCCGCCCAGGCCCTGACGTAGGTTGCGGAACTGTTCGTTCCACAACTTGTGCGGCTGAAGAGGGGCTCCCTGGTGAGCGAGGAGAAGAAGGAGCCGGGCATCCTGGAGGGCTTCAAGGCCTTCCTGATGCGCGGGAACGTCGTCGATCTGGCGGTGGCGGTAGTCATCGGCGCGGCCTTCACCAACATCGTCAACTCGATGGTGAAGGGGGTCATCAACCCGCTGGTCGGTGCGATCGGCACGAAGAATCTGGACAACTACAGCTCCTGCCTCAAGGCGCCCTGCACCGGCACCGGCGACACCGCGACGGGGATCCGGATCATGTGGGGCTCGGTGCTCGGCGCCACGCTGACTTTCGTGATCACCGCGGCCGTCGTCTACTTCCTGATGGTGCTGCCGATGTCCAAGTACCTGGCCCGCCAGGCGGCCCGCCAGAAGGAGAAGGAGGGCACGCAGGAGGTCATCGAGGTGACCGAGCTGGAGATTCTGAAGGAGATACGCGACGCCCTCGTCGCGCAGCGCGGTCCGGAGCACACCGAGCGATAGCCACCGCCGGCCGACGGACGACAGGACATCGACTCACGGGACATCGACGCACGGGGCGTCGGCCCACGGGGCTCAGAGGTGGTGGGGCGGCTTCTCGTCGAGGAAGCGGGCCAGGTCTCCGGCGCTGTCACCGCTGGGCCGCTCCCCCCACCCGCGGTCCGTGTCGTCCGAGGACTGCCGGCTCAGCGGGTCGTCGAAGACCAGCGCGGCCTGGGGGTCGCGCGGTTCGGGTTCGGGGGCGGTACTCATGCGTCCAGGGTACGGCCCTGGGGGCGAGCCGGTGCCGATGAGCGTGTCCGGCCCCGGGGGCGACACTGGGTGTCATGACTGTTGACGCTCTGACAGATGTGGCCGGGCTGCGCGTGGGGCACGCCACGCGGACCGGTGAAGGCTGGCTGACCGGTACCACGGTCGTCCTCGCTCCCGAGGGCGGCGCGGTCGCGGCCGTGGATGTGCGCGGCGGCGGGCCGGGCACCAAGGAGACCGACGCCCTCGATCCGCGCAACGTCGTGCGGAAGGTCGAGGCGCTCGTACTGACCGGCGGCAGTGCGTACGGGCTGGACTCGGCGGCGGGCGTGATGGCCTGGCTGGAAGAGCGGGGGCGCGGGGTGCGTGTGGGGCCCGACCCGGCGCATGTGGTGCCGGTCGTCCCGGCGGCCTGTGTCTTCGACCTGGGCCGAGGCGGCGACTTCCGGGCAAGGCCGGACGCGGCGACCGGGCTCGCGGCGGTGGCCGCCGCCGCGGCGAGCGAGACCGGCGCGCCGGTCCAGGAGGGAAGTGTGGGTGCCGGTACGGGGGCGGCGGTCGGGAGCCTGAAGGGAGGGGTCGGCACCGCGAGCGCCGTGCTCGACTCGGGGGTGACCGTGGCCGCGCTGGTCGTGGCCAACGCGGCGGGGTCGGCGGTGGATCCCCTGACGGGAGCGCTGTACGGGGAGTTGTTCCACGGGCGTATGACGTATCCGGCGGCAAAGGTGCACGAGGCGGCGCAGGCACGGCTGGCCGAGGCCGCGGCGAAGAGCGGCACTCCCCCGCTGAACACCACGCTCGCGGTGGTCGCCACGGACGCGGACTTGTCCAAGGCGCAGGCGCAGAAGGTCGCGGGAACGGCACACGACGGCATCGCGCGCGCCGTACGGCCCGTGCATCTGCTCAACGACGGGGACACGGTCTTCGCGTTCGCCACGGGGGCGCGTCCGCTGGCGACGGAGAACCCGCTCGCGCTGAACGAGATCCTCGCGGCCGGGGCGGATCTCGTGACGCGGGCGATCGTACGGGCGGTACGGGCGGCGGAGTCCGTGGAGGGACCAGGTGGGGCGTGGCCGGCGTACGAGGAGTTGTACGGGGGTCAGTAGGCAGGGAGTTGTACGGGCCGATGGGCGGGAGTTGTACGAGCTGGCAGTCGAGGAGTTGTACAGCCTGTAGACGGCGAACTCGGGTGGATGGACGGGGAGTTGTGGACGGGCGGTGGACGGGAGCGCTATGGGGAGCCGGTAGGCGGGGAGTTGTACGGGCTCGACGAGCGGGCGGATTGTCCCGGGTCTGTCACGTGATGGTGTCCGTGGTGGTTCGGCGGGAACCCGGGCGGCCGGTGCTGCCCTCCTTCTTCACGGACTGGAGCGGATCCCCCACATCGCGAGAACTTGGAGCAGCCCGTGACAACCCCGGACATTGCAGCCCGCCGCGCGCTGGTGGCCTGTGCCGCCTTGGTGGTCGGCGCCCTGACCCTCACCGCATGCGGTGGCGACGCCAAGGCCGACAACAAGGCCGGCGAGACCGAGACCTCCGGGGCGAAGATAACCATCTCCGCGAAGGACGGTTCGACGGGCGCGTCCATCAACGCGACCGGTGTGAAGGTCAGCGACGGGAAGCTGACCGAGGTGAAGATGACGGAGTCGGCCACCGGGACCGCCGTGCCGGGAGCGATCTCCACGGACGGGAAGAACTGGAAGCCCAAGGAGCAGTTGGAGCGGGGGACGAAGTACCGGATATCGGCTCTCGCCAAGGGTTCCAACGGAAAGACGGCGGCGGCCAACTCCATCTTCACGACCGTGTCTTCGGCCAACAGCTTCATCGGGACATACACGCCGGACAACGGCACCACGGTCGGCGTGGGGATGCCGGTCTCGTTCACCTTCGACAAGGCGATCAGCGACAAGAAGGCCGTGCAGTCGCACATCACGGTCAAGTCCAGCAGTGGGCAGCAGGTCGTCGGTCACTGGTTCGGGGAGCAGCGGCTGGACTTCCGGCCCGAGGAGTACTGGAAGGCCGGTTCCAAGGTCACGATGAAGATCGACCTGGACGGGGTCGAGGGCGCGAACGGGGTCTACGGGGTGCAGAACAAGACGGTCACCTTCACCGTCGGGCGCTCCCAGGTCTCCACGGTCGACGTCGGCACGCAGACCATGACGGTCACCCGGGACGGGAAGACCCTCAAGTCGGTGCCGATCTCGGCGGGCAGCGCGCAGAACCCGACGTACAACGGGCAGATGGTGATCTCGGAGAAGTTCGTGCAGACGCGGATGAACGGGTCGACGGTCGGCTTCGGCGGGGAGTACGACATCGATGATGTGCCGCACGCGATGCGGCTGACGACGTCGGGGACCTTCATCCACGGCAACTACTGGTACAGCAGGGGCAATCCGCCCTTCGGTCGCCAGGGCACCAGCCACGGGTGCGTGGGGCTCGCCGATGTCCAGGGCGCGCAGGGCGACACGGTCGGCAAGTGGTTCTACGACAACTCGCTCATCGGGGACGTCGTGACGGTCAAGAACTCCCCCGACAGCACGGTCGCGCCGGACAACGGTCTCAACGGCTGGAACATGTCGTGGAGCGAGTGGACCGGGGGAAGCGCCCTCTGACGCCGTCTGGCCAGGGAGGTTTGAGGCCGCGTCGAGGCCGCGTGGGAACTTCTCACGCGGCCTCGACGTTTTCCATGCGTACGTTTTCTCGGTTCCCGGACATGATGTCCGACCGAGGGGCTACGGTATGCACCCACAAGGTGACATGCAGCAACGCCGGGAGAAACCTTGAGCGTTCCGTACGAGACGGCAGCGTACGAGCCACCCGAGTCGCCCGAGTCTCCGGAGGAGCATCTCGCGCGACTCCTCGGCCGTGCTCTGAACTCCTTCGAGCTGTCCGACGAGACGATAGGGCTGCTCGACTGCGCGCTGGCGCACGACAGTTCGCTGCACTCCGCGCATCACAGCTCGGGGCTGCACCGCGAGACGTACCGCCATACCTGGCTGCTCGCCGACGGCACGGCGCTCACCCTCTGGGAGCTGGTCCACAACACCGCGCCGGGCAGAGAAACTCAAGCCGAGGTGTACGAGGACGAGGAGGAGCTGCGGGCCGCCACCGAGCGGTTGCCGCTGCCCCCGGACACGCCGGACTTCGAACTGCCGGTCATGGCGCGGATGTCGCCGGTTCCCAGGCCTCGGCACGCGTACTTCCCGGACGACTCGGCGGACCACGGGCGGCGTTTACTGCGGCGCGCCGAGAACGCGGACCGGCCGGGCGAGGACATGGCCGCGTTACTGCGGACGGCGTTCGCGCACCAGATCACGCAGGCCTTCGGGCAGCCGTGCCGGGCCGGGGCGGCGGGGCTGTGCTTCTCGCTCTACGAGCACGCGTTTCTGCTCGACGACGGGCGGGAGCTGTCGCTGTGGGAGGTCGAGCACACGGCCACTCCCGATGGGCGCCACATGTGCGAGGTCTACCCCAGCGAGCACGCCGCGCGGGACGCCATGGAGCGGCGGGCCGCCTCCCCGCGCTGACGGCTCCGCCGGGAGGCTGATGGGTCGGGGCGGCCGCCCCGCCGGGAGCGAGGTGTGCCGAGTGCGCCGGGTGCGCCAGTGCGCCGAGCCACTGCGTCGAGGGCCAGTGGACACCAGGGGACACGCGAAGGGCCCGGGACCAACGTCCCGGGCCCTTCGCGTGTCTCGTCTAAGCCGCGACCGGCTCCTTGGCCTTGGACGCCGACAGCGCTTCCGGCGCTTGGTCCGCGCCCTCGGGCTGCGTCTTGCGGAGGCCCTTCAGGAAGATGACCAGGCCTGCCGTGACCGCTGTACCGACCGCGATGGCCAGGAGGTACAGGAACGGCTTACCGATCAGGAAGGTGACCCAGATGCCGCCGTGCGGGGCGCGCAGGGTCGAACCGAAGGCCATGGTCAGGGCGCCGGTGACCGCGCCGCCCGCCATGGAGGCCGGAATGACGCGCAGCGGGTCGGCGGCCGCGAACGGGATCGCGCCCTCCGAGATGAAGGAGGCGCCCAGGACCCAGGCCGCCTTGCCGTTCTCACGCTCGGCCGTGGTGAACAGCCGCTTGCGGACCACGGTCGCGAGCGCCATGCCCAGCGGCGGCACCATGCCCGCCGCCATCACAGCCGCCATGATCTTCATCGCCGAGTCGCCGGGGGCGGCCACCGAGATGCCGGCCGTCGCGAACGTGTACGCGGTCTTGTTGACCGGGCCGCCGAGGTCGAAGCACATCATCAGGCCGAGCAGCACGCCGAGCAGGATGGCGTTGGCGCCGCTGAGGCCGTTCAGCCAGTCGGTCAGGGCCTTCTGCGCCTCGGCGATCGGCTTGCCGATCACCACGAACATCAGGAAGCCGACCACCGCCGCGGAGATCAGCGGGATCACCACCACCGGCATGATGCCGCGCAACGGAGCCGGGATGTTCACCCGCTGGATCCCCAGCACCACACCACCGGCCAGCAGGCCGGCGACCAGACCGCCGAGGAAGCCCGCGCCGATCGTCACCGAGATCGCGCCGCCGACGAAGCCGGGCACAAGCCCCGGCCGGTCCGCCATGCCGTACGCGATATAGCCGGCGAGGACCGGGACGAGGAAGCCGAACGCGGCGCCGCCGATCTGGAACAGCAGCGCGCCCCAGCTGTCGACCTGGCCCCAGTCGAAGTGCTCGGTGACCGACTTGGCCTCGTTGATCTGGTAGCCGCCGATCGCGAACCCGAGCGCGATGAGCAGACCGCCCGCGGCGACGAACGGCACCA
The DNA here is from genome assembly GCF_005786655.1 of Streptomyces montanus. Lineage (NCBI taxonomy): Bacteria > Bacillati > Actinomycetota > Actinomycetes > Kitasatosporales > Streptomycetaceae > Streptomyces > Streptomyces montanus. Next base: position 203,750 of record NZ_VBZC01000009.1, on the reverse strand, counting down.
TGTAACTGACGCCGGACATCAGCCACTTGCGCAGCTTGGTGCCGTAGCCCTCGCCGGGTTCGCCGGCGCGTTCCACCGGGGTGCCGCCCTTCGCGGCCGCGGTGACCTCGCCGCGCTGGGCCTTCGCCCGGACCTCGGAGATCAGCTCGGCGGGGCGGTTGATGCCCGCCTTCACACCGACGTCCACGGTCGGCTTCCCGGCGAACCGGTCCTTCTCCCGTACGGGGAGGTCGTGCGCGAAGATCACGCCGTCTGCGGCGGCGATGACGGCCGGGTCGAGCCGGCTGAAGCCCGCCGAGCCCTGCGTCTCGACGACGACCTCGACGTCATCGGCGGCGCGGCCCGCGTTCTCCAGCGATTCGGCCGCCATGTAGGTGTGCGCGATACCGGTGGGGCAGGAGGTGACGGCGACGATACGGAACGGGCGGCCGCCGGGCTCGGCGGAGCCGGTGTCCGACGCGTCCGTGCTCGTGGCGTCCGGTGCCGGGGCGGGGTCCTCGGACGCGGAGGGTGCTGCCGCCGCGGCCTCGTCCGCCGAGGTCTCGTCCGCCGCGGGCTCGTCCCCGCGTATGAGCGCGGCCGCGCCCGCCGTGTCGTCGACCGACCGCAGCGCGGAGGTGAACTCGGTGTTCATCAGCTGCCGGGCCAGCGACGAAAGGATCGTGAGGTGGGCGTCGTCGGCACCTGCCGGGGCGGCGATCAGGAAGATCAGGTCGGCGGGCCCGTCCGGAGCACCGAAGTCGATCCCGGCCGCGCTGCGCCCGAAGGCCAGCGTCGGCTCGGTGACGTGCTCGCTGCGACAGTGCGGAATGCCGATGCCTCCGTCGAGGCCGGTCGGCATCTGCGCCTCGCGGGCGGCCACGTCGGCGAGGAAACCGTCCAGGTCGGTCACCCGGCCCTTGGCCACCATGCGCTCGGCGAGGGCACGCGCCGCCGCCTCCTTGGTATCGGCGGACAGGTCGAGGTCGACCAGGTCCGCCGTGATCATCTCGCTCATCGCGGGCTCCTTAGCACGCGTATCGCCCGGGGGAGTCGTGGGCGGGGTGGGGACGGGGAGGGGGGAGTGGGGGGTTTCGGCGATTTATGACGCAATCGCCGGAAGTGTCACATAAGCCGGGGTGGGTGGGGAAGGCGTTACGGGAACTCATGCCGCCGGCTCCCTCAGTACGCGATCCACGGGGATCTCCGACGTGACGGTCACGGCGGAGGCGTCGAGGTCCGCGGGGCCCGGCATCACGCTGCCCGGGAGCTGGACGGCCGCGGCGCCGTGCGCGACCGCGGAGGCGAGGGCCTCGGGACCGCTGCCGCCGGCTATCAGAAAGCCGGCGAGCGAGGAGTCACCCGCCCCCACGTTGCTGCGGACGGTGTCGACCCGCGCGCTGCCGAACCACACGCCCGTCGCCTCGACGAGCAGCTGCCCGTCCGCGCCGAGGCTGGCCAGCACCGCCCCGGCGCCCTGCTCGCGCAGCTCCTCGGCCGCCTTCACGGCGTCGCCGATCGTGACGAGGGGGCGGCCGACCGCCTCGGCCAGCTCCTCGGCGTTCGGCTTGACGACGTCGGGCCGTTCGCGCAGGGCGGCGAGCAGCGCCGGGCCGGAGGTGTCCAGGGCGATCCGGGCGCCCGCGGAGTGCGTGCGGGCGACCAGTTCGGCGTACCAGGACGGCGCGAGACCGCGCGGCAGGCTGCCGCAGCAGGCGATCCAGGAGGCGTCGCGGGACTGCGTCCGCACGGTCTCCAGGAGCAGCTCTTCCTCGGCGGCGGTGAGTTCGGGGCCGGGTGCGTTGATCTTCGTCAGTACCCCGTCCGCCTCCGCGAGCGCGATGTTCGAGCGCGTCGCGCCGGCGACCGGGACCGGCGCGACCTCGATGCCCTGCGCGTCGAGCAGGTCGGCGACGAGAGCCCCGGGAGCGCCGCCGAGCGGCAGTACGGCAACGGTCCGCTGACCGGCCGCGGTGACCGCCCGTGAGACGTTGACGCCCTTGCCGCCCGGGTCCATGCGCTCGCCTGTTGCCCGGATGACCTCCCCCCGGTCGAGCGACGGGACCTCGTAGGTCCGGTCGAGCGAGGGGTTGGGCGTGACGGTGAGGATCATGCGCGCACCACTTCCGTGCCGCCGCGCTCGATGGCGGTGGCGTCTTCGGGACTCAACCCGCTGTCGGTGATCAGCAGGTCCACATCACCGAGGGTGCCGAAGCGCGCGAAGTGCTCCTTGCCGTGCTTGGCCGAGTCGGCGAGCAGGACGACGCGGCGCGCGGCGGAGAGGGCCGCGCGCTTCACAGCGGCCTCGGCGAGGTCGGGGGTGGTCAGGCCGTGCTCGACGGAGAAGCCGTTCGACGCGAGGAAGACGACGTCGGCACGGATCTCGCCGTACGCCCGCAGCGCCCAGGCGTCCACCGCCGCGCGCGTACGGTGACGTACGCGGCCGCCGATGAGATGCAGCTGGATGCCGGGGTGGTCGGCGAGGCGGGCGGCGATGGGAAGGCTGTGCGTCACGACGGTGAGCGTCACCTCCAGCGGGAGGTACGCGGCGAACCGGGCGATCGTCGTACCCGCGTCCAGGATCATCGTGCCGTTGTCCGGCAGTTCGGCGAGCGCGGCTTTGGCGATGCGGTCCTTCTCGTCCGCCGCGGTGGACTCACGCTCGGCGAGGTCGGGCTCGAAGTCGAGTCGGCCGGCCGGGATGGCACCTCCGTGCACCCGGCGCAGGAGGCCCGCGCGGTCCAGCGCCTTGAGGTCCCGCCGGATGGTCTCGGCCGTGACCTGGAACTCCTCGGCCAGCGACACCACGTCGACGCGCCCTCCATCACGGGCCAGCCGGAGGATCTCTTGCTGCCGCTCCGGTGCGTACATGTCCGTTCACCTCCACTTCTATGCCCGAACCTGTTGTTTCTCCGGCAGGCTACGCCCGGATGTCCGATAAGTAAACGGGTCTGGCGCCAATGTGGGCATGAACGGACATTGGCCCGGCCCTCTCGGTCGATCCGAGAGGGCCGGGCCGCAACGTGTCGGGAGGTGTGAACCAGGGGCGTCAGCCCGCGAGTCCGGCGAGTTCGGGTTCCTTGCCCGTGGCGGCGAGGGGCGCCTCCCCCGCGCCCTCGGCACCCTCCGCGTGCTGGGCGGGACGCTTCGGCAGGGCGAACATCAGGAGGAAGATGCCCGCCATCACCGCCGCGACCCAGATCAGCGCGTTCTGGAAGGCGTCGACGAAGGCCGGTCCCACTTCGGCCCGGGGCAACCGGTCGGACATCGTGCCGAAGAACACCACGGACACCAGGCCGAGCCCCAGCGCATTGCCCATCTGCTGGACGGTGTTGATGAGACCGGACGCCGAGCCGGAGTGTTCACGGGGGACCTCGGAGAGGATCGCGTCCGTCAGCGGGGCCACGATCAGGCCCATGCCCACGCCCATGACCACCAGGGGCAGCGCCATCTGCCAGGGAGCGATGGACATGCCGTACCGCTCGGACTCCCAGATGTAGAGGAGTACGCCGGCCGCCATCACCAGCGCGCCCGCCTGGAGCACCTTGCGCCCGAACCGCGGCACCAGCTTCTGCACCGACAGCCCGGCCGCCGTCGAGACCGCGAGGGAGAAGGGGACGCCCGTCAGACCGGCCCGCAGCGCGCCCCAGCCGAGGCCGATCTGCATGTACAGCGTCCAGACCAGGAAGAAGATCCCGAGCCCGACCCCGAAGACCGTCTGCACCGCGATACCCGCCGCGAAGCTCTTCACCTTGAACAGCGAGAGCTCGACCAGTGGCGAACCGTCCCGCACGGTCTTCCGCCTCTCGTACGCCACCAGCGCCACGAACACCACGAGTGCGCCGCCCATCGAGACGTAACCCCACATCGGCCAGCCCAACTCACGGCCACGGGTGAGCGGGTAGAGCAGCATCAGCAGACCGAGGGTCACGAGCGCGACGCCGACGAGGTCGAGCTTGAGCGCCCGCGGGGCCTTGGACTCGGTGATGAAACGGCTGCCCAGGAGCAGACCCGCGACGCCCACCGGCAGGTTGATGAGGAAGATCGGCCGCCACTCCAGACCGAACAGGTTCCACTCCGTCAGCAGCGCGCCGAGCAGCGGACCGGACACGGCCCCGAGCCCGACGATCGCGCCGAACAGCCCGAAGACCTTGCCGCGCTCGTGCGCCGGGAAGGTGGCGTGCACGATCGACAGCACCTGCGGCACCATCAGCGCGGCCATGCCTCCCTGGAGGATGCGGGAGGCGACGAGCATCTCGGGGTTCACGGCGAGGCCGCAGAGCGCCGACGCGAGCGTGAATCCGCCGATGCCGACGAGGAACAGCCGCTTGCGGCCGTGGATGTCGCCGAGCCGCCCGCCGGTGATCAGGCCGGCGGCGAAGGCGAGCGCGTATCCGGCCGTTATCCACTGGATCTGGCTGAAGGAAGCGCCCGCCTCCCGCTGGATGGACGGGATCGCGATGTTGACGATCGTGACGTCGACCAGGTCCATGAAGGCCGCGGTCATCACGATGGCGAGCGCGAACCAGCGACGCCGGTCGGCCGGAGCGGCCGGGCTGCTGAGGGTGGTCTCGTTGAAGGACATGTCTCGAAGTTAGAGGCCTATTAGGTCAGATCGTGTCCTAGTAGTGGGGCATCCTCGAAGACGTCAGAACATGCGGCCGAACACGCAGCCATGACCGAACACGGTGGACGACCCGAGAGGCAGACCCCATGAGCACCGACACCCCGGCCCGGCTCCTCCAGCTGCTCTCCCTCCTCCAGACCCCGCGCGAGTGGCCCGGCGGCGAGCTCGCCGGCCGGCTCGGCGTCTCGCGGCGGACCGTGCGGCGGGACGTCGACCGGCTGCGCGAGCTGGGCTATCCCGTACAGGCGACGAAGGGGGCGGACGGCGGGTACCGGCTGATCGCCGGGAAGGCCCTGCCGCCGCTCGTCCTCGACGACGAGGAGGCGGTGGCGATCGCGGTCGGTCTGCGGGCCGGTGCCGGGCACGCCGTGGAGGGCGTCGACGAGGCCTCGGTGCGGGCGCTGGCCAAGCTGGAACAGGTCCTGCCGGGCCGGCTGCGGCACCGCGTCTCCACCCTCCAGTCCGCCACCACTCCCCTGACCAGCGGCGACGGGGCGAGCATCGCGCCCGAGACGCTGACCGTGATGGCCTCGACCATCGCGGGCCGGGAGCGGCTGCGGTTCGCGTACCGCGCGGGGGACGGCACCGCCTCGAAGCGCCTGACCGAGCCCTACCGTCTCGTGTCGACCGGCCGCCGCTGGTATCTCGTCGCGTACGACCTGGATCGCGAGGACTGGCGGACGTTCCGCGTCGACCGGGTCGCCGAACCCTTCGCGACCGGTGCCCGCTTCGCGCCGCGTGAGGTGCCGGCGGGGAGCGCGGCCGAATATCTGCGGCAGTCGATGTACCGGCGACAGGAGACGTACGAGTTCGAGGCGACGTTCGCCGCACCCGCGGAGTTCATCGCGGCCCGGCTGCCCCAGTGGCTCGGTGCGCCCGAGCCGATCGACGACCACAGCTGCCGACTGCGCGCCTCGGTCGGGGACGCGGTGGAGTGGCTGGCTCTGCGGCTCGCGATGGTCGACTGCGAGTTCACGGTGCACGAACCGGCGGAACTGATCGCGTGTGTACGGGACTTGGGCGGCCGCCTGACGCGGGCGGCGGAGCCACGACAGGAAGGGGCGGCTTGACCTGCCCCGTGACAGAATGTGTCACCAGGGTCACCCCGGGGTTCAGGTCCGGGGTGACCCTTCCTTCATGACTTGCTGCATGACTTGCTTCATGACGTCCTTCATGAGCCGAGCCCCGGCGCCAGGGGGGGGGAGGCGCCGGAGCTCGGCCCGGGGAAGTCCCGGCGCTGGGGGGGAGTGCGTCGGGACTTGGCTCAGGGAGCCTGGGAGTCTTGTGCCCAGGCTCGGCTGGTTCAAGCGGCCGTAAACGGCCTTATGTTCTGCTCGTTCGAAACGCGCGGCCGGGCGGTGCGGGACTCTCCCCCGCACCGTCGGCGCGAGCGCTACGCCGCCGCGTCGAACCCGGTGTCCCGGGCGAGCTTCTTCAGCTCCAGCAGCGCGTGCTTCTCTATCTGCCGGATGCGCTCACGGGTGAGGCCGTGCTCCTTGCCGACCTCGGTGAGCGTGCGCTCCCGGCCGTCCTCGATGCCGTACCGCATCTTGATGATCGAGGCCGTGCGCTGGTCGAGCCGCCCGATGAGGTCGTCGAGCTCCTCGCTGCGCAGCAGCGTGAGCACGGACTGCTCGGGCGAGACCGCCGAGGTGTCCTCCAGCAGATCGCCGAACTGCGTCTCACCCTCGTCGTCCACCGACATGTTGAGCGAGACCGGGTCGCGGGCCCAGTCCAGTACGTCTCCGACGCGCTCCGGGGTCGAACCCAGCTCGGCGGCGATCTCCGCGGGCTCCGGCTCGCGGCCGTGCTCGCGGTTGAACTCGCGCTGCACGCGGCGGATCCGGCCCAGCTCCTCCACCAGGTGGACGGGGAGCCGGATGGTCCGCGACTGGTCGGCTATCGAACGCGTGATGGCCTGACGGATCCACCATGTCGCGTACGTCGAGAACTTGAAGCCCTTGCGGTAGTCGAACTTCTCGACCGCTCGCACCAGGCCCGCGTTCCCCTCCTGGATCAGGTCGAGCAGCGGCAGACCGCTGCGCGGGTAGCGCCGCGCCACGGCGACGACCAGGCGCAGGTTGGACCGGATGAAGATGTCCTTGGCTCGCTCGCTGTCGGCCACCAGCGCCTCTAGCTCCTCACGGGAGGCGTCGGCCCGGGCATCGGTGACCTCGCCGTCGAGGATCTGCTGGGCGAACACACCCGCCTCGATGATCTGGGACAGCTCGACCTCCTTCGCGGCGTCGAGCAGCGGTGTACGCGCGATCTCGTCGAGGTACATGCCGACCAGGTCGCGGTCGGCGATCTCGCCGCCTACGGCGCGAACACTGCTTGCCACGTCGGTCTCGCCGGTGGCGGACTTACGACGGGCGACGGCACGGGTTGCCATGCGTGCTCCCTTGCGTGGTGGGCTTGCGGGTCGTCAGTGGCGGCTGGGACACCCTTCCGGGTGCCCTGCATCCGAAGGAAACAACGACTGGAATCCGGACAGAATTCCCAACCTGCCACTCAATTTTTCTGATCTTGCAGTACCCTGTACCGCCACATCGAGAGGCAAGAGGTCGTCGGCACCCACGGAGGCGCAGGTCAGGCCCGGAGCCACGAGGGACTTCGCAGCCTTCCCCGACATGCGCCACCCCTACGTACGTGAGACAGCCCTCACACCCTCAGATTCCATACCGCGTTCTCGATACGGCCATCTCGAAACGGTGTACTCGAAACGGCGTTCTCGACATCTGGATCTCGATACGGCGATCTGGATGGCGATCCGGCTGCGGAAGGCCGTCGCCCTTGGCCGTCCTCCCACCTTGAAAGACGATCGGCATCGCCCGATGGTTGCCGCGTCGGCGGACTCACAGCCGATTCCTGGGCAGGTCACATCCCCCGCGGCCCACCGGATCCCGCCGGAGAGCCCGCCGCCCGGCCGCTACCCGACCACTACCCGAACTGCACCGACCGCTTCGCCATCCCCATCCAGAAACCGTCGATGACGGACTTCTGGCCGCCCAGCTCGCCCGCCACGTCCGCCGCGCCCATGGTCACGAAGAGCGGGGCGAAGTGCTCGGTCCGCGGGTGGGCCAGACGGCCCGCCGGGGACTTGCGCTCGAAGTCCAGCAGCCCGTCCACGTCGCCGGCCTCCAGGGCCCGGTGCCCCCAGTCGTCGAACTCGCTCGACCAGGAGGGCACACCGCCGCCCGTGTGCCGCAATGCGGCCAAGTTGTGCGTGAAGAACCCGGAGCCGACGATCAGGACGCCCTCGTCGCGCAGCGGCGCCAGCTTGCGGCCGATCTCCATGAGGCGGACCGGGTCGAGCGTGGGCATCGAGATCTGCAGCACAGGAATGTCGGCGGCCGGGAACATCTCGACGAGCGGGACGTACGCCCCGTGGTCGAGGCCGCGGTCCGGGATGTCCTGGACCGGCATGCCGGGGGCGCGCAGCAGCTTGCGGACGGATTCGGCGAGTTCGGGCGCGCCGGGAGCCGCGTACTGGACGCGGTAGTAGCGCTCGGGGAAGCCCCAGAAGTCGTAGACGAGCGGGATGGTCTCGACCGCACCGAGGGCCAGCGGGGCCTCCTCCCAGTGGGCGGAGATCATGAGGATGGCCTTGGGACGCGGGAGATCGGCCGACCAGGCGGCGAGCTCACCGGGCCAGATGGGGTCGTCAGCCAGGGGTGGGGCACCGTGCGAGAGGTAGAGGGCGGGCATGCGCTCCGGCATGACGCGCTCCTCGGCGACGGCAGACATGACGACGGACTCCCTTCCGGCGGAAAGTTGCAGACTACATGTTTTAGGTCTCAACTTTTATGAAAAGATCGTACCTACCTTTTGTTTAAAATTCAAGAAGCGATCTCGTACAGTAGATACATGAATACGGCACCCGTTGAAGAGCCGCGCTGGCTCAGTGATGAGGAACAGCGCGTCTGGCGTGCGTTTGTCCACGCCGCCACCCTCCTTGAGGACCACCTCGACCGCCAACTGCAGCGCGACGCGGGCATGCCGCACATCTACTACCACCTGCTGGTGCAGCTGGCCGAGGCGCCGCACCGGAGGCTGCGGATGACCGAGCTGGCGATGAGGATGAAGATCACCCGGTCCCGGCTGTCGCACGCCGTCGCCCGGCTGGAGAAGAAGGGGTGGGTGCGGCGCGAGGACTGTCCCTCGGACAAGCGCGGGCAGTTCACGGTGCTGACGGACCAGGGCTTCGGAGTACTGGAGGAGGCCGCGCCCGGACATGTGGCCGCCGTCCGCCAGGCGATCTTCGAGCAGCTCTCCCCGGACCAGCAGAAGGCCCTCGGCGAGGCCATGGGGCTCATCGCCGAGGGTCTCCAGCCCAAGGAGGCGGGCGCGGATCTGCCCTGGCTCCGATAGGAGTGGGTCCGGGCGGGTTCAGGCAGCAGATTCAGGCAGGCCGGCCCCGGACATGGATCTGCCCCGGCTCGCCGCTCTCGGAGCCGGGGCAGATCCCGGAACGTACGTACGAAGGCGTCCCCACCCCCGCGTACGTACGAGGTTCAGAGGGTGATCCCGCGCCGGCCCGTCAGTGCGCGACCACCGGAATCTTCACCTCGTCCTCGTCGCCCTCGGCGCCTTCACCCGCGCCGGAGACCGAAGTCATGTCGGGGCGGCCGGTGTTGACGAAGGCGAAGGCGATCGCGGCCGAGAGGACGAGGATGCCGACGGCGAACCAGATCGCGTTGGAGTAGCCGTGCACCTGGCCCTCCAGCTGGATCAGCTGCTGCTGGGACTTGGAGGTGGCGCCCGCGATGTGGTCCTTGATGTACGAGGTCGTCGCCGAGGCGGCGATCGTGTTCAGCAGGGCCGTACCGATCGCGCCGCCGACCTGCTGCGAGGTGTTGACCATCGCGGAGGCCACGCCCGCGTCCCGCGGCTCGACGCCGTGGGTGGACAGGGACATCGCCGGCATGAACGCCGTACCCATACCGAGGCCGAGCAGCAGCATGGCCGGGAGCACCACGGCTGCGTACGAGGAACCGATCTCCATCTGGGTCAGGATCAGCATGCCCGCCGCGGCCACCAGGAAGCCCGGCGCCATCAGCAGCCGAGGCGCGACCCGGGTCATCAGGCGGGTACCGATCTGCGTGGAACCCACGATCATGCCCGCGATCATCGGCAGGAAGGCGAAGCCGGTCTTCACCGGCGAGTACGCGTTCACGACCTGCAGGTAGTAGGTCAGGAAGAGGAACGTGCCGAACATCGCGATGATCGCGAGGCCGAGGGAGAGGTAGACACCGGCGCGGTTGCGCTCGGTGAGGACGCGCAGCGGCAGCAGCGGGGCCTTGGACCTGGCCTCGACGAGGACGAACGCCGCCAGCAGCACCACCGACGCGATGAACAGGCCGATCGTCACCGAGTCGCCCCAGCCGTCGGACTCGGCGCGCGTGAAGCCGTAGACGAGGGAGACCAGACCGACGATGGACAGGACGACACCCGGGATGTCGAGCGGCGAGCGGTTGCGGCTGCCCTCCGGCTCACGGATGACGAAGTACGCACCGGCCGCGGCGATGATCGCGAACGGGATGTTGACGAAGAACGTCCAGCGCCAGTCCATGTACTCGGTGAGAACACCACCGAGGATGAAGCCGACGGCGCCGCCGCCACCGGCGATCGCGCCGTAGATGCCGAACGCCTTGGCGCGCTCCTTCGCCTCGGTGAACATCACCGCGAGGAGGGAGAGCGCGGCGGGCGCGAGCAGCGCGCCGAACGCGCCCTGGAGCGCCCGCGCGCCGAGCATCATCGCCTCGGTCGTCGCGGCACCGCCGAGGGCGGACGCGGCGGCGAAGCCGACCAGACCGACCACGAAGGTGCGCTTGCGGCCCCACAGGTCGGCGATACGGCCACCGAAGAGCAGGAGTCCGCCGAAGGCGAGGGCGTACGCCGTGATGACCCACTGCCGGTTGCCGTCGGATATCCCCAGGTCCTGCTGGGCCGAGGGCAGTGCGATGTTCACGATGGTCGCGTCGACCACGACCATCAGCTGGGCGAGCGCGATGAAGACGAGCGCTCTCCAGCGGTTGGAGTCAGGGGCCGGCGCCGACTTCTTGCCGGCGGCGGCCTGGACTGCTTCAGACATGGGGGTACCCACTTCAGGACTTGGTAGCGAAAAAAGACAGGTGATAAGGGACGGCTCGTCGCCTGTGACGGCCGGAAGTCTCTGTGCGTGTGGTGACTGGCGCTGTGCGCGGAACTAATCGGTCATGACTGAACGGTCACGCTCGTCTCGGTCGGGCCCACCTCGGTCACGTTCGTCTCCGTCGGGCCCACCTCGGTCGGGCTCGTCTCGGTCGTGCTCGTCTGGGTCATGCTTGTCGCAGATCCTCCAAAGTCGCGGCCGTGCCGGGCAGTTCGGAGCGGGCCGGCGCCCGCAGGCCATCCAGGAACAGCTGCAGATGGCGGTGCACGAAGCGGTCGATGTTCAGGCACGCCGTTCCCGGCAGCGGCCTGGTCAGCTGGCCGATCGCGACCATCAGATCGCCGAAGGCGACATCGGGGCGCAGTTGCCCGGCCTCACGGGCGCGCTCCATGAATCCCTCGACCAGACTCTCCAGCTGATTGCGCGAGGCGAGCAGATCCGGGTGATGCCGGTCGAAGGTCTCGGACATCATCGGGCAGAGCGCGCCGATCCGTTCGTCGGCGGACGCGTGCACGAATCGCGAGAGGGCCTCGAAGGCGTCGCCGCTCTCGGCCAGCACCTGTTCGGCCTGCCGGGAGACGCGGTCCATGACCGAGCAGACGACCTCGCGCTGGAGGGCGTCACGGTCCGGGAAGTTGCGGTACACCGTGGCGTTGCCCACGCCCGCCCGGCGGGCGATCTCGTCGAGCGGCACCTCGGCGCCGAGCTCGACGAACATTTCCCGCGCGGCGGCGACGATCCGCTCCCGGTTGCGCAGAGCATCGGCCCGCGGACGGGGCGCCTTGCGCTGCACGGAGGTTGCGGTGCCCACGGCGTACTCCTTCCTTCGAAGCTTTCTCGCAATCCGGGGAATCCATCCCCGGTTCGTGCGGACACTGGGCTAAACGGGGAAGCCATCCCCAGTTATTTCCCCAGCTTCATGTGACCTGCATCACACACCCTGGGCTCCCACGATCGGTCTCCTCCAGCGCGCGCCCCCGCATCCCACGGCAGAGGGTTGAACGGACAGGGTGCGGCCAGATACGGCTGGCTGCCTGGAGCGAAAGGCCCGTGCATGCGGCCGACCGACTGTCGGATACGCCCGCGCCGTCGCGCCGCGGCCATGGCCTCGGTGACCGTGCTCACCCTGACGGTCACCACCGCGGGCGGGGCCGGACACCTGACGGCCGGTTCCAAGACCGGGGGCCCGATCGCGACGGCGCGCACGACGGCGCTCACCCCCTGCATGATCACCGGAGCCCTGGGCGTACAGATGTCGGAAGGCATACCGACCCCGCCCGGCTACGCCCGCTCCACCGGCACCGTCCGGGCCCTGAACCTGATGGTCGACTTCTCCGACGCGCCCGGCGAGGGCAGCGCGCTCGACCGCTTCGGGGAGTTCTTCCCGCAGACCACCCGCTGGTTCCGCATCAGCTCGTACGGCCGCCTCGACTACCGCCCCGAGGCCCCTGTCGGCCACTGGCTGCGCATGCCCAAGCCGTTCAAGGAGTACGGGATAGAGCGCGGCGCCCCCTTCGACCCCGGCTACCGGGAACTGGTCGAGGACCTCGTGTCCGTGGCCGACGGGGATGTCGACTTCAGGGCGTACGACCTGGTGAACGTCCTGGTCACCCCCAACGCGGGCCCCTCCGCCCTGGACACTGTCCTGTCGGTTACCTTCGCGGGCAACGCGGAGGCACCGGCCGCCGACGGTGTCCCCATCGCCAACGCGTCCTTCGTCTACAGCCGCCAGGACGACGGTTCCGGCTCGTACACCGAGACCGGCTACCGCGTACTCCCCCACGAGAACGGCCATGTCTTCGGCCTGCCGGACCTCTACACCCAGGACGGGGGCGGCGCGGCCGGGCACTGGGACATCATGAGCGAGGACTGGGGGACCGACAACGACCTGCTGGGCTGGCACAAGTGGAAGCTCGGCTGGCTCGACGACGACCAGGTCGGCTGCGCGGCCAGGCGCGGCACGACCGAGCACCGGCTGACGCCACTGCAACAGCGCGGCGGTGGCGGCAAACTGGTCTTCGTGCCGATCGACGCGAGGACGGGATACGCGGTCGAGGTGCGCACCCGCGGGGGCAACGACGTCGATGTCTGCAGGGCGGGCGTGCTCATCTACAAGGTCGACGCGGACATCGACACCGGCCGGGGCCCGATCAACGTGGTCGACTCCACCAGGGACAGCGGCGGCTGCACCCTCAGCTCGAACGTGCACGCCGAGCTGTCCGACGCTCCGTTCCGCCCCGGCGAGCATTTCAAGGACCCCAGGACGGGGATACGGATCGCGGTCGGGAAGAAGGACCGCGCCGGGAACTACCTGGTGTACGTCACGCGCCGCTGAGCGCGGGACGCGCATTCATTACGGTGGTCCGGACACCCCGGTCACGGAGAGCCGAGCCCATGCCATCGACACACCTCACGCCGGCGCCCGGCGCCGTCGTGCCCGCCGAAGCCGTCGCCCCGCTGATGCGCGGGATCACCGTGCTGCGCCGGCTCACCGAGGCGGGCGGGACGTCGAGCCTCAGCGGCCTGGAGCGGTCCACCGGGCTGGCCAGGTCCACCGTGGACCGGATCGCGGCGACGCTGGCGCGCATGGGGTACGTACGGCTGGACGGGCGGGACGTCGTGCTCGCACCGCGGCTGATGGAGCTGGGCAACGCGTATCTGGCCGCGCTGCGGCTGCCCCGGCTGCTGGGCGCGCGGGCGGACGCGCTCGCGGACGAGTTGGACGAGTCGGTGTCGCTGGCGGTCGGGGACCGGGACGGTATCCGCTTCATCCACCAGGCGACCCGGCGGCGCGCGATGTCGCTGAGCTTTCGGATCGGCGATCTGCTGCCGGTCGAACGCACCGCGCCGGGGCCGCTGTTCGCCACGGAGTGGCTGCCCGAGGACTGGGCGCGATGGCGCGAGCGACGGGCCGCCGATCCCGGGGACCGGGGGTTTCCGGCGGTACCGGCGCGCGAACGCGCCACCCGGGACGAGGAGTTCGAGGAGCGGACGCGTCAGGCGCGCCGTCGGGGGTGGGCGCTCGACGACCAGTTGATCGAGCCGGGTCTGGTGGCGGTCTCCGTGCCCGTACGGGAGCACGGCACCGGACGGATCGCCTGCGTGGTGAGCGTGGTGAGCCACACCAGCCGGCACACCGCGTCCTCGCTGCGGGACACGCTCCTGCCCCGACTGCGGGCGACCGTACGCGCCATGGAACGGGAGCTTCGCGCGGATCTGGACGAGGACGCGGGCAGCGTAGGTGACATGGGCGAGGCGCTGGGCGGGGAATCGAGTGGCGGACCGGGAGGCGGACCGAGCGGCGGACCGAGTGGCGGACCGGCAGGGGTGCCCGCCGGGGCTCCCGCCACGCCGTCCGGGCTCGCCCTCTGGACGGGTGCGTCGAAGCAGGAGCTGGGCCGGGAGTTCGTCGAGTCGCTGGCGCGCGGGCTGACCGTGCTGACGTCGTTCGGCGAGGGGCGGGCCGAGCTGACGCTCACCGAGGTCGCGCGGGCCACGGGGCTGGCACGCGCGACGGCACGCCGTGCGCTGATCACCCTGGAGCACCTGGGGTACGTCGGCGCGCACGGCCGGACCTTCCGTCTGACACCCCGTGTCCTGGCCCTCGGCTTCCCGCCGCTGTCGCACACGACGCTTCCGCAGATCGCGGCCCCGCACCTGGCCGAGCTGGCGCGACGGCTGCACGAGTCGGCGTCCCTGGCGGTGCTGGCGGGCGACGAGATCCAGTACACGGCCCGCGTCGCGCCCACCCGCATCATGAGCGTCAACGTCACGGTCGGCGGCCGGCTGCCCGCGTACGCGACCTCGCTGGGCCGCGTGATGCTCGCGGACCTCGCGCCCGACGAACGTCCCGCGCCCGACCTGCGCGCGCCGACCTCGCGCACGGTCACGGATCCCCAGGCGCTCACGGCCGTCCTGGACCGCGTACGGGAGGACGGATACGCCCTGGTCGACGAGGAGTTGGAGGAGGGGCTGCGCTCCGTCGCGGTCCCGGTGCGCGACCGCACGGGCATGGTCGTGGCGGCCGTGAACGTCGCCATGCACAGCTCGCGACGCACCCCGGAGCAGTGTGTCCGCGAGGTACTGCCCGAGTTGCGCGCGACGGCGAGCGCGATCGAGGCGGACCTCCATGTCGCGGGGCGCTTCACGCGCGTACCGCCCGCATGATCCGGGAGGGTCCGTGTGTCACGGACCCTCCCGGCCGACCGCCTGCGCTCCGTCAGTGAGCGGTCTCGACGAGCGAGGGCGTGGAGGTCTCGTTCGTCGGCTCGGTCTCTTTCTTCTCGGTCTCGGTCTCTTTCTTCGGCCCGGTCGCGGTCTCTTTCTTCGACTCGGTCTCGGTCGCGGTCTGCGGGGTGGCGTCCTTGCGGTCGCCCATGTCGCGCATCAGGAAGAGGGCCAGTACGGCCGCGCCGACCACTCCGGCCGCGCCCACCATGAAGGTGGCGGACATCGCGCTGGTGAAGGCGTCGTGCGCGGAGTCCAGCAGACCGGCGTCCCTGCCGCCGCCGGCCACGGCAAGCGCGTCGCCGATGGAGCGGCGGGCCGCCTCGGGAGCGTCGGCCGGCATGTGGCTGGTGAAGGTGCTGGAGAGAACGGCACCCAGAACGGCGACGCCGAGGGCCGCACCGGCCTGCTGGATCGTGTCGTTGAGCGCGGAGCCGACACCTGCGTGCTCGTCGGGGATCGCGCCCATCATGGCCGACATCGCCGCGGGCATCGCCAGACCGCCACCCGCACCCATCAGGCACATGGCACCGGCCAGGACGCCCCAGCCGCTGTCCATGCCGAGGGTCGACAGCAGCCCGAATCCGGAGGCGATGACCAGGAGCCCGAACACCACCATGGCGCGGTTGCCGGTCTTCGGGAGCAGGGCGGCACCGACGCTGTTGAAGGCCAGCGCGGCGACAGCCAGCGGTGTGAAGGCCAGTCCGGTCTCGGTGGCGCTGTAGCCGAGGACGAACTGCAGGTACTGCGTCAGGACCAGCATCAGACCGCCGTTGGCGAGCGTCAGCAGGACCAGCGAGAAGCTGGCGCCGGTGAACACCCGGTTGCGGAAGAGCCGCATCGGGACCATCGGGGACGCGGAGCGCTTCTCCCAGGCGACGAACGTCACCAGGCTGAGCGCGGTCACCGCCAGCGAGATCTGCGTGCCCAGGTGGTCGAGGCCGTCCTTCGGGAACTCGATGATCGTCCAGATGAGGGCGGTCATACCGACCATCGACAGGACCATCCCGAACGGGTCGGCCTTGCGCCAGGGCCCCTTCGACTCCGGCATCAGGACCAGCGCGGCGACGATGGCGAGGGCGGCGATCGGGATGTTGATCAGGAACACCACGCCCCACCAGAACTCCGCGAGCAGGGCACCACCGAGAACCGGACCGCCGACCAGGCCGACCATGGCGACCGCGCTCCAGGCGGCGATCGCCTTCGGGCGCTCGTCGTCGTCGAAGACCGTGATGAGGATGGAGAGCGTGCTGGGCATCACCAGTGCGCCGCCGACGCCCATCAGGACGCGCCCCAGAATCAGTTGCTCGGGTGTGGCGGCCTCCATGGCCACGACCGACGCGGCTCCGAAGAGCGCGAGCCCAATGATCATGACCTTCCGGCGGCCGAACTTGTCGGACAGGCTGCCCGCCGTCAGCAGTAAGCCGGCGAAGACCAGCATGTATGAGTCGAGGATCCACTGGAGGTCCTGGGCACTCGCCTTGAGGTCCTCCGCGATCGTCGGGATCGCCACGGTGAGAACCATGTTGTCGATGACCAGCACCAAGGTGCTGAGGCACAACACGATCAGGATGAGCCAGCGGCGCGGATGGCGGTCCATTTTCAAACCTTTCAGGCAGTGGGATGGTGCGGACTCACAACGACAAACCGACTCAGCGGTTTTGGTCTCAGGACGCAAAGGCGCAGCGCAGGACCCGAGTAGCCGAAGAGTGTCGAGCGCCTCTGATGAACAATGTACGGGCGAGCGCACAGTGTGCGCAAGCCAAAACGGTGTGCGGATTCGGGGTCGCGAACGCACGAAAAGGCGTGGACCGATCCGCCCACCAGGGGCGCCGGTTCACGCCTTGGAAAAGAACAACAGGTCAGCGGGCCCGAGCCGCAGACGGACCGTCAGCCGGCGCCCACCCGCCGCCCCGAAGCGACCAGTTCCTCAAGCGTCGCCCCCGCGGCGAGCCGCGGCAGCAGCAGCGCCCAGAACCGCGTCAGCGTCCCCTGCGACAGCCACTGCGCGTCGTGACTTCCCAGCGCACCGAATCCCACGGTGGCCGCGACCACGGTGTTCGCGGCGTCCTGCGCCGACACGTCCCGCGCAAGCGCCCCTTCCTGATCGGCCTTGGCGAGCACACCCTCCACCCACTCCTGCCACCGCCGCCGCAGATCCTCCCCGTCCACCGAGGACTCCAGGGACTCGCTCAGATCGAACCCGGCCCGAAGGATCACGTCATGTCCCAGCGCCTGAAGCAACGCGTGTGTCGTATCGACCAACACCTGCAGGGCGCCACCGACCTCCCCCACGTACGAGCCCGAACCCGCACCCGAGATCGCGTCTGACCCCGCGCCCGGACCCGCACCCGAGATCGCGCCTGACCCCGCGCCCGAACCCGCACCCGGGATCGCGCGTGCCCCCGAACCCGAGCCCGCCGCCCCGTCGGTCGTGATCTGCCGCAACCGCTGCGCCGCCGCCTCCCACACCGCCGCACCCAGCGCCGCCTTGCTGGCGAAATGGAAGTGGAGGGCCCCGTTACTGACGCCGGCCCGCGCACTGATCATGGACAGGGACACCACTTCGAAGCCGTCCTTGCTGAACAGCTCCGCCGCTGACTCGATCAACGCGTTGCGCGTGCGTACCGCACGTTCCTGTTTGGCCATCGGGCGCTCCGTTGCTGCCTATGGTGAGGGTGCCGGGAGTGGCCCACCATAACAAACCGCTTGCGCGGTTTCTAGCCGTGGAGTGCACGAACCCAGTGCGCGAACCCCTCGGGTGCCCGGCAACGAAAACACGGAACTCCGGAGTCCGTTCCGACTCCGGAGTTCCGTTCGAGCTCACACCGCAACCATCAGCGAACCCCGGACTCGACCCCCGCCCGAGACCCACCGCGAAGAACCACGGGCAAGGACCCGTACCCATTGACGATGAACGACTCCACCGGCTCGACCGAGTCCACCGGCACCGCCGCCGTCACCTCCGGAAAGCGCTCGAACAACGCCGCCAGAGCAACGCCCGCCTCGATCCGCGCCAACGGCGCGCCCAGGCACCGATGCACGCCGTGCCCGAAGCCCAGGTCCTCACGCCGACCCGGCCGCAGCAGATCGAAGACGGCGACATCGTCCCCGTACGCCTCGGGGTCCTGGGACGCGGCCGCGAAGGAGACGAGGATCGGGTCCCCCTTCCGGATCACCACCTCGTCGAGCTCTATGTCGTCGACGGCGAACCGCATCGGCGAGTACGCCGCCGGACTGTGCGTCCGCAGCGTCTCGTCCACCACGTCCGCCCAGCCGGCCCGCCCGCCGCGGACATGCGCGAGCTGTTCGGGGTGGGCGAGCAGCGCGCCGACGGCGTTGGTGATGAGGGTGCAGGTCGTCTCCTGACCTGCCGCGATCATGAGGTACAGGGTGCCGAGGAGCTCCTGTTCGGTGAGCCCGCCCTCGGTGTCCCGGGCCTCGATCAACGCGGACGTCAGATCGCCGCCGGGGTTCGCCCGCTTCTCGGCGACCAGCTGGGCCAGCATTCCGAAGACCTCTACGTGGGCGGCTGCCATCTTCTCCGCCGGCACGGCCGTGCCGAACACCAACTCCAGGGCCGCGCACAGGGGTTCACGCCCCTCGTCCGCGACCCCGAACAGCTCGCAGATGACCCGCATCGGCAGGAGCTTGGCGAACCGGGCCCGCAGATCGACCTCTTCCCCGGCCGGCACGGCGGCGAGTTCGTCCAGCAGCCCGGCGGTGATCTCCTCGACCCTCGGACGCAGGGCCTCGCTCCGGCGCGCGGTGAACGCCCCCGCGACCAGCCGCCGTAACCGCGCATGGCTCTCCCCGTACGCGAAGAGCATGTTCTCGTTCGCCACCCACGGGTACAGCGGCCACTCCTCGCCTATGCGCCCCTCGATGAAGTCCGGCCAGTGCTGTCTCGCGTCCTTCGACACCCGGGAGTCCAGCAGCAGTTGCTTGACGTACTTCTGCCGGACCGCGGCCCAGGCGGTCACTCCACCCGGCAGCTCCACCTCGGCCACGGGCCCGCGCGAGCGCAGCTCCGCGGCCTCTCCCCCGAGATCGCGCCCCATCACGTCCAGCGCATACGGGCATGCGGTCATGTCCATCCGTGCACTCCGTTCGGTTGGTCGTTGCGTTTCGCGTGGTCGCGCTGTCGCGCGTGGTCGCACTTACGCACACCGAGGAGAACAGTCCCCCGTCGATGATTCAGTCGGTGATTCAGTCGGTGATTCAGTCGGTGATTCCGACCGTGGCCGCGGCTTCCGCGTCACGCAGTTTCACGGCCTCTTCGTAGACCTGTGTCCCGCGCTGCGGCGAGAAGTCCAGGCGTACGAGCACGCCCGGCACCGCGATGGACGGCATCAGATGCCGGTAGAGGTCCGCCACCCGCTCCGCCAGGTCCGCGCGGCCGGTCATGATCCGCGACAGGACCTGTACGCCGGTGAAGGCGCCGACGAACAGCTTCGCCAGCGGGGCCACATCGGCGTGCGGCAGGACCTCCCCCTTCACCTTGGCCTGCTCGAAGAGCGACTCCGTGTGGTCCTGCCAGGCCTGCATCGGGACCCGTCGGTTGAGGTGGTCCCTGGGCGAACCCTGGTCCACCGTGAGGCGCACGCCGCCCTGGACGATCGGGTCCCCCGTGTCCTGCTTGAGCAGATACGCGAGCAGCAGCGCCTCGTCCAGTGACTGCTGGAGCTTCAACTCCCGCTCGGGCACCCGCGGAAGCGAGGTGACCTGCTCCGCGAGGACCGCCTGGGCGAGCTCTTCCTTGGACGTGAAGTGGAAGTACAGGGCGCCCTTGGTCATACCCGACTTCTTCAGGACGTCCGAGATCGTCGCCGCTTCGTATCCGACCTCGTCGAACACCTCGGCCGCCGCGACCAGGATCGCCCGCCGCGTCCGAATGGCTCGCTCTTGCCGCGCCACAAGGAACCTCCGTACCAGCCCGCCCAGCGGGAAAAGAGACCAGAAGGTCCGCACCTTACAGCGGGAGACCTCCCGGCTCAGAATAAAACCATCCACTCGGTTTCTCAAGTATGCCCGAGAACCAACCATCAACCCCTTCGCTACCAGCAAAAATGCACAACTTGACCCAAAGGTTCCACCAAAACCGCCAGGAAATCCAGAAAGCGCCTTGAAAACAAAACCGGTTGGTACGTATCTTCGGTGGCGGTCATTCACATCCGACCGGTTACCCAGACCCAGGGGGGGTTCGATGGCAACCGCGCTGACGACCGAAACGTCGCGGACGGACAGATCCAACGAACGAGAGGTCATCACGGCCTCCAGCACCATCGGCACCGCAGGCACCACAGGAACCATCGGCGGCACCCAAGGCGCCCATGACCAGGGCACCATGCCCACGCACACGAGAACCAAATCTGCGGTCAACTCCGCGGCAAACTCGGCAGCCAACTCCGCGGCAAGCTCGGCGGCCGATGAACTGGCACAACTGCTCTTCGAGGGCGCCGACCGCGAGCGTGTGCACGGGGCATGGCGCCGGCTTCTGTCCGGCAAGGAGTTCACGTACCGGCCCGGACTGGCACCGGACGAGCGGGCGGCCCTCTCGTACGACCGACTGCGGCTGCTCAACTCCGCGGCCGGCGACCCGGCGGAGCTCACGACCGATCCGCACCGCCTCGCCGGTCTGCACGAGTGGACGGGGCCGGTTGACGGAGGGCTGACCACCCTCGCGAGCATCCACTACAACCTGTTCCTCGGCAGCATCCTCGACCACGACGGCGGCCAGTTCCGCGACCTGTCCCGGTTCACCTCGCTTCAGCACACGGGAACGTTTCTGTGCACCGAGCTGGAGCACGGCAACGACGTGGCGTCGATGGAGACCGTCGCCGTCCACGACCGGTCGACCAACGGCTTCTACCTGAACACGCCGAACCCCGGCGCCCAGAAGTTCATGCCCAACACCAGCCTGACGGGCGGCCCCAAGACCGCCGTGGTCGCCGCGCGTCTCATCGTCGACGGCGAGGACCAGGGCACCTTCCTCTTCCTGACCCCGCTCAGCGACGAGAACGGTCATCTCCCCGGGGTCCGGGTCCGGCAACTGCCCCAGCGCACCGGTACCCCGGTCGACCACTCCCTCACCGCCTTCGACCACGTCTGGCTGCCGCGCGAGGCACTGCTGGAGGCGGAACACGGACGCCTGGGCACGGACGGGACGCTGACCAGCAATCTCGGCAACAAGCGCAAACGACTGCTCCGTTCCATCAACCGCGTCACCATGGGCAAGCTCTGCATGAGCGCCGGCACCCTGGGCATGTCGCGAGCCGCGCTGGCCATCGCGGTGCGCTATGCCCACAGCCGCATCCTGGCCGGTCCGAGGGCCGGCGAGCGCATCCCGCTGGCCGCCCACCGCAGCCACCACGGCCGCCTGCTGCACGCGCTGGCGACGGGGTACGCGATGACGTTCCTGCACCGTTCAATGGTCAACCGATTCGCCCTGCACACGGAGGAGGACCGGGCGGAGGTCGAGCGTGACGTGGCCGTCGCCAAGGGCTGGATCACCTGGCAGGCCCGCGCGATCACCACGGAGTGCCGGGAGCGGTGCGGGGCGCAGGGGCTGTTCCCGGCGAACGGCCTGGCCGATCTGCCGCTGAACATCGAGGGCGGCATCACCGCCGAGGGCGACAACCTGGTGATCTGGGTGAAGGCCGCCTCCGAGATGGTCTTCGGCCACCAGGTGGCCCGTACGGGCCAAGTCGGCCACGTGTCCGGCCGGAACGACGGGGACGACCGGGACGACGGGGACGACCGGGACGACGGGGACGACCGGGACCTCACCGACCTGACCTTCCTGCGCGATCTGCTCGCCGAGGTCGAACACCTCTGGCAGGGCCGGGCGCGCACCGCTCTGCGCGAGGGCCCGTCGGGCGACCCGGTCGGCCGCTGGAACGTGACGTCGGCCGCCGCCCTCGAGATGGTCTCCGCGCACGCCCGCCTGCAGGCGGCGGACGCCTTCCTCGGGGCAGCGGCACGGGCCCGGGACCCCCGATCCCGTTTCCTGATGGAGGGCCTGTGCAGGTTGTTCCTCCTCAAGCAACTCGGCGAGCACACGGGGGACCTGCTCGCCGAGGGCCATCTGACGCCCGATCACGTACGGGCCCTGCCGAAGGCCGTCGACACGGTCATCGGTGATCTCGCCCCGCACATGATGACTCTCGTCGACGCCTTCGACCTGCCGGCCGAGGTTCTGTCGAGCATTCCGATCGCGAGCGGCGGATCGATTGTGCGGACACTCGGTGAGGCGGCGGAGCCGATGACCGAAAGGCTCGCCGCGCTCTGCTGACCAGGTTCACGCAGGCGCACTTGATGGACGTACTGCGCTGACGTACTGCATCGACGCACTGCGGCGGCCGGGGTGGGAGCCCTGGTCGCCGCAGTCCATGTGCTGTGTGACGCGTGGAGTTGTGTGACGCGTGGGCGCGAGCGAGATCACGCCACCTTGGGCGCGGCCCGCATCCCGATGTACACGCACCCCGTGCCGTCCGCGAGCGTGGAGAACACCACCGGCATCCAGTCCGCGCTGTAGGCCCCGGAGCCCGGCCCGGCGAAGACGTTCTCCGACACCGGCACGAGGTCCATCTCCAGCGGCGGCGAGAAGTCCTTCATCCCGTCGACGAACTCGTAGACGAGGTGCGCCTTCCCCTCTTCCCCGTCGCCCGTGACCGTGACCGTGATGAGCACGCCCTCGCGCTTGTACGTGCCGGCATACGGCGCGATGTCCACCGCGGGCGGCTGCGCGGGCGGCCCGAACGGGTCCGGCATCCGCACGTCGGCGAGGTCGGCGAGCAGCTCGCCGAAGAGTTCCTCGTAGAGCCTGCGCGCGTCGCCGCCGTTGGTGAGCAGCACGAGCGCGACGCCCGCCTCGGGGACGACACGGAGGAACCCGTACTGCCCGATGGAGGCGCCGTCGTGTCCGAAGCCGGGCTTGCCGAACCAGTCGTAGAGAGTCCAGCCGAGTCCCCAACCGTCCGCGCTCACCGTCCACTTGTCGGGTACGTCGACCTCGCGCCGCTGCATGGCGGCGACGCTCCGGGCGCTCAGCAGCCGGGTGCCGTCCTGAGCCAAACCGCCGTCGAGATGCATCCTGGCGAGCCGGGCGACGTCGCCGGCCGTGGCCAGCACTCGCCCGTACGGCCCGGCCGAGCGCGGCATGAGATCCCACGCGGGCGCAGGATCGGGGTCCTGTCCGAGCTCCCCCAGGTGCCCCATGGCGACCCGGTGGGAGAGCGCCTCCTCGGGCAGCGTCATCGTGCCGCCGAGCCCAAGTGGCTTGATCAGCCACTCCTTGAGGGCGTCGTCCCACGTCCGATCGGTCAGCACCTCGACGATGCGGCCGAGCACGTTGTAACCGAGGCTGCTGTACGAGACCGCCGTGCCGGTCGGGCAGTCCAGTCCCACCTCCTTGGCGGCCTCGACATAGCGCGCGATGCAGTCGTCGCCGCGCCCGGAGTCATAGGTGAAGTCGCAGGTGAGCCCGCTGGTGTGGGAGAGCAGCCGGCGGGCGGTGATGGTCTCGGTGGCCTCCGGGTCACCGACGGCGAAGTCCGGGAGTACGTCCTTGACGGGGGCATCGAGATCCAGTTTCCCGGCGTCGACCAGCTGCATCACGAGGGTGGCGGTGTAGATCTTGGCGAGCGAGCCGACCTGGAAGACGGAGTCGGCGGTGGCCTCCACTCCGGTGCCGCGGTGCAGTAACCCGCTGGCCAGTTCGTGGATGCGCCCGCCTGCGAGCACGGCGAGCGAGGCACCGGGCACATGGTGGGCGGCGCGGAGCCGGTCGAGGCGGGCCTGCCAGTGGTCGAGAGAGAAGCCCCGGCCCTTCGATTCCGTCGCCCCCCAGCTGCCGGATGCCTCCCAGTCGCCCTTCGCGTCCCAGGTCACGTTCGCCGCTGCCATGACTCCTCCTCCAAGGAGCGATACGTACGTCGTACCGCTCTGCGAACACTGTACGCATGACGGTGCAGCGTTCGCAATCTTTCGCGGCGTACGCTGAATGCGTATGGTGTGCGCACCATTTACCGACCGCTGAGCCAGGAAGGTCGCCCATGCCCACCCGAAAGCAGGCCGTCCAGTCGGTGTGGACCCGACCCCAGGGCCGACGGGAACAGCCCGCCCTGAGCCAGGAGCAGATCGTCAGCGAGGCGGTGCGACTGCTGGACGCGGAGGGCATCGACGCGCTGAGCATGCGCAAGCTCGGCGCCCGCCTGGACGCGGGCGCGACCTCGCTCTACCGGCACGTGGCCAACAAGGACGAGCTGATCGAACTGGTCGTGGACGAGATCTACGGCGAGATCGAGGTACCGGCGGCCGACGACACGGGCGCGGACTGGCGCGAGGCGGCCGCGCACTTCGCCCACAGCCTGCGCGCCGCGATCCTGCGCCACCCCTGGATCGCCTCGGCCCTCGGCGAGCTGGGCCTGTCCCACCTCGGCCCGAACATGATGCGGCTCTCGGAGGACATGCTCACCCTCTTCTCCCGGGCGGGCTTCCCTCTGGACGAGGCGGACCAGGCCGTCCGCACCCTCTTCGCCTACGTCACCGGCATGACCACCAGCGAGGCGGCCTGGCTGACGACGGTCGCCCGCAGCGGCCAGACCGAACAGGACTGGCTCGACCGCCTCTGGCCCGCCGCCGAAGAGGCCGTCCAGGGCCACCCCCACCTCCGCGAGGGCTACACGGAAGCCCGCGGCAGGGACCCCCGCGAGTCCCGCGACAACAACTTCCACTACGGCCTGGACCGAGTCCTGGACGGCCTGGCCACCCGCCTCCCACCAGCACCGTAACGCCCCGAACACCACGACCAGGCCCCTGCCCCCAGCAGGAGCGTCGCGACTCCGGAGCCGTCGATGCCGTCCCGCTTGAGCCGACGGCCGGCCGTCGCGATGATCCGCTGCCTTGTCTCCCGCTTGTGTTCTTTCGTGTACCGCACGATGTGTTCCTCAATGGCAGCCGGAGCTTGCGCCCGGCTGCCGCTGGTCAGGTCAGTGTGCCGCGCCTGCAAGGAGAGCAGCGAAGTTGATCCTCCCGGTCTGCAGTTTCGCGTCGTGGGGCTCGGGGACCCCGCCGTCGGTGATGTACAAACGGTCGCCGCGAACGGCGGTGGCGGAGGGTGAGGCGAGACCGTCCGCGCTGGTCAGGACGGGCTTGTAGGTGCCGTTGGGGTAGATGACCACGATCCTGTCCGGGCCGTTGTTCGAGGAGGAGCCGTTCTGCGCCGCGAAGACCACGTCGGAGCGGGGGGTCAGGAAGCTGAGGTCGTCGATGTTGGGCAGGCCGCCCGCGACGAGGCGGATGGGGCCGGCGGTGCCGGTGGTGGTGACCGGTATGCGCAGCAGTGTTCCCTTGTTGAAGTTGCTGACCCACAGGGCGCCGTTGTGGAACCGGAGCCCGTTGGCGCCGATCGGCAGTGCTTCGGTCGGCACCGGGGCGAGAGCGGGATCGGTCAGCCACGGGGTCGCCGATCCGCCGGAGGCCGGAACGGACCAGATGATGCCCTTCAGGCTGTCCGCGATGTAGAGGGTGCGTCCGGCCGCATCGATGGCCAGCCCGTTGGGGCCCGAGTCGGCGGGCAGAGCGGCGATGCGCTGAGGGGCACCGTCCTCACGCAGCGCGTATACGCCGTTCCTGGCCGCGTTGCCCGGGGCCCACACGCTGTAGTAGACGGTGCCGTCACTGCCACGGGTGTTGCCGCTGATCGCCTCACTCACCTGCCCGGTGACGAGCACCGTGCGCTCTCCGGACGGGGAGATACGCATCAGCTGCGGCCCATGGGTGCGCTCGCACACCGCGCAACTGCCGAGCATGGACAGGGTCACTGAGCCGTCGGGGTTGGCGGTGATGTTCTCGGGGATCTCGCCGGCGGCGTAGTCGAACTTCGCCGCGGTCGTTACGTCGGTGACAACGGGTCCGCCATACGAGTGTCCCGTCCCTGCGGACGCGGACGGCGCCGACCCCAGGACGGCCGCCGTCACGGTGACCGCCAGCGCGATTCCGGCGTTCTTCTTCAGAAAACGCCTTGCGCGCGATGTACTGCGCCGGGCCGTTTGCTGGCGTTGCTGCTGCATGCCTCTCCTTGGCAAATCAACGAGTAACTGATCAATGGACCTTCGGCGACATCAGCGATGTCGGGTACATCGGAGATATGCGGGCGGAACCGGCGACCTTGAAGCCGGACCGGGATGTCATCGGCGCCTTTGAGGCCGGACCTTGATGTCAGGCGGGCAGGCGGTTGTTCTTGCGGATCTGCTTGTCGAACGTTCCGGCGGGGACGAGGCGGCGCGCCGTGGTGACGCGTGAGGCCAGCGGGCCAGCGGTGTAGCGCAGCTTCGGCTTCTTGTCGGTGGCCGCGGTGACGATCGCTTTGGCGACGACGGCGGGGTCGTCGCCGTCCTTCATCGCCTGCACGATGACCTCGTCGAAGGCGCGCCGTCGCTCCGCGTACAGCGGCAGCGGGGTGTCGGGCTGCATGGCGTTGGTGTCGAAGCTGGTCTTGGTGTAGGCGGGCTGGACGAGGAGGACCCGGACGCCGTGCTCGCGGACCTCGTGGTCCAGCGACTCGGAGTAGCCCTCGATGGCGTGCTTCGACGCGACATAGAGGGCCATGAAGGGCTGGGGGGCGACCCCGAGTACGGACGAGATGTTGATGACGCGTCCTCCACCCTGGGCGCGCATGTGCGGCAGGACGGCCTTTGTCATACGGACGACACCCAGGACGTTGACGTTCAGGACGCTCTGGGCCTGGGCGACGGAGTTCTCCTCGACGGCGCCCGCCGAGCCGATGCCTGCGTTGTTGACCAGGACGTCGATGCGTCCGAACCGGTCGATCACCTCTCTGACCGCGGCGGTGGCCGAGTCGTCACTGGCCACGTCGAGATCGAGGTACGTCACACCGGCGGGCGGGGTGAGTCCGGAGGTCTTGCGGCCGGTTCCGATCACCTCGAAACCCGCCGCGACGAAGGCGCGGGCCGTCTCCTTGCCGATCCCCGATGAGGCAC
Source organism: Streptomyces montanus (assembly GCF_005786655.1). NCBI lineage: Bacteria > Bacillati > Actinomycetota > Actinomycetes > Kitasatosporales > Streptomycetaceae > Streptomyces > Streptomyces montanus. The sequence continues at coordinate 176,758 of NZ_VBZC01000009.1, read as the reverse complement.
CTGTCACGAGCGCCACGGGCCGAGTTGTCGCCATCACGAGCTCCCTTGGTTTTGAATTACGTTCGTATGCCTTACGTTCGTACGACCATATGGTGGTCGTCGGTCGATGGCAAGGGGTCACGTCCGGCGATCCGAGAAAGTTCTGGGAAACGTGGGGTGCGGTACGGGAAAGACCACGAGCGGACGACGGGCAGTTGACCGAGACGGCCGGCCCTCGCATCACCCGAGAGGGCAAGCGAACGGTTTCGGGATCACCGCGGGTGGCGCAGGGGGCGCCACCGGGTACAGCTGGTGGCACCAGTCCCGGCTGTCGCTGTGGACGACAGCATCTACGCGCTCACCTCGGGAGATGCGTCCGAGCACCCCTTCCCGCCCGATCCCGTTGCCGCCGCCGTGAGGACGAAAACCCTCTCCGCGATCTGCATGTCGATCTGCCTTCACTTTCGGTCGGCCTCACAGTGCGCCCTCCAGGGCCCGTGCCTGCCGACGCCAGAACTCCCGCGAGACCTCGGCCTTGGGAAACACGAAGTCGAAGCCGTGGAAAGCGCCGGGGACGACGTCGAGGTCGCAGGGGACGCCGCTGTCACTCAGCCGACGCGCGTACTCGACGTCTTCGTCGTGGAAGAGATCGAGGGTGCCGACGCCGATCCAGGCCGGCGGCAGACCGGTGAGATCCTCGCGGCGGGCCGCGGCCGCGTACGGGGAGACGTCCGGGCCCGCGACGGCGTCGCCGAGGTAGGACGACCAGCCGTACCGGTTGCTCTTGGGCGTCCAGACGCGCACCTTGAGGGTGTCCAGGTCGGTTCTCGTCGTCGTGCGGTCGTCCAGCATGGAGTAGAGGAGCAGTTGGAACACCGGCCGGATCTCGGCCCGTCCGCTACGAGGTCCTCACCTGCAGCGTCGACGGCCGCCCGGTACGCACAGCAACAGACTCCGCCGCCACGTCGGCCAGGCGCCGCCTCACTCAGCCTGGCGGCGGCACCCGATCCGCTGTCGCCGACCCGCCCGGATTGAATCGTCCGGTTCGGCTGTGGTCTGGAGCGGCCAGTCCGCGAGGAAGTTGGCCATGCCCTTCGAGAAGAGATCCCCGGTGGCGTCGGCTGCGTCCCAGCTGGAGAGAACCTGCCGGCTTCGGACCGCTCCCCCGAGAGCCACGGCCTGGGGCCAGGGATGTGGTGCGTCAGACGCGCTGCCCGGCGTCCAGCAGGGCGAGGGCGTTGTTGATCCCCTGATCGAGGAGCTCCTTGGCGAGTTGGCTGTCGGTCAAGGCGCGGGAAAGCTGCAGTGTCCCGGCCATCAGGCCGAGGAGGCTGAGCGCCTTCACACGTGCGGAGGACGGGGCCTCGGGTGCCATGCGGGCGGCAATGCCGTCGATGAGGACCAGCACGCCGTCGGTGTACGCCTGCCTGGTTGTGTCGGTGCAGCGCCCGATCTCGTCGAGCAGAGCGGCGTTGGGGCAGCCGTCGCCACGGCTGTCGCGGTGCTGGGGCGACAGGTACCCCCGCACAATCTGCTCGAGTCCGGCACGGCCAGGAGCAGCCCGCGCGACGACGCTCTCGGCCTGCACTTTCAACTGGTCGGCGATTGCCGTGGTGACGAGGTCATCTTTGGATTCGAAGTGGGCGTAGAAGGCCCCATTGGTCAGCCCCGCGTCCTTCATGAGCGTCGAGACCCCGGAGCCGTCGATACCGTCCTGCTTGAGCCGGCGGCCCGCCGTCTCGATGATCCGCCGCCTCGTCTCCGACTTGTGCTCTTTTCCGTACCGCACCACAGCACACGCTCCTTCGCCGACCGGAAGGACCGGTTGCCCTTCACCGACTTCGCCAGTCTATGATATTGCGAACGTAATCCAAAGAGTCGACAGCGGCGGCGGCGCGGCCGGCTACACCGTCCACGCCGCCCGAGCAGAGCACCCGACACCCGACACCCAGGGGCAGCGGGCCGCCGCCGAGTGGAACTTCGATGCACTCGCTGTTGCCCCGGCCGCCCCCACGGACCGACGGCCCTGCCTGCGGAGTCACACCCGAGGGGCGGGTACCGGGAAGAGCATGCAGCTGCTGGTGGCGTGGGCGAGCAGTCGGTCCGTCGCGTCGACCAACTGGGCCTGAGCGAGGGCGGTTTGGCGTCCCCTGTTGACGACCGTGCCGATGGCGCGCACCGTGCCGGTGTCCACGGTGATCGGCCGCAGGAACTTCACGGTCAGGTCGAGCGAGGTGTACGCCATGCCCTGCGGGAGGGTGGACTGGACGGCGCAGCCCGCCGCCGAGTCGAGCAGGGTGGCGAAGACGCCGCCGTGGACGCTGCCGATCGGGTTGTAGTGCTCCTCGCCCGGTGTCAGCGAGAAGACCGCCCTGCCGGGCTCCACCTCATCCAGGGCGAAGTCGACGGTGGAGCTGATCGGCGCCCTCGGCAGCCGCCCCGCCCGCACCTCGCGCAGGAAGTCGATGCCGGCCATGCGCCCGGCAGCCTCCGCCGAGATCGCGGGATCGTCCCAGTGATATGTACGCGTTCGCCCCACGGTCCAGCGCCTCTCCCTCTGACTGTCAGCTGACTTTTCCAAGTGAAGCTAGACTTTTGCCCACCTGACTGTCAATGACGAAGCCAGACCCTTACGATGGCGGCATGGAGTGGCTTGAGGCGAGCACGGAGAACTGCCCCGTCCAGCGCACGCTCGACGTGATCGGGGAGAAATGGACTCTGCTGATCCTGCGTGACGCCGTCAACGGAGTCCGCCGCTTCGACGACTTCCACCGCCACATCGGCCTGTCGGAGGCCGTCCTCAGCGACCGCCTCCGGAAGCTGATCTCGGCCGGGATCCTCAAGACCGCCCCCTATCGGGAGCCGGGCAGCCGCTCCCGCAACGAATACCGCCTGACCCGCAAGGGCTGGGACCTGTGGCCCGTCCTGATGGCACTGAGCCAGTGGGGCGAGACGCACGCCCTCGGCCCCGAGGGCCCCGTGCTGGACGTCCGCCACACCGACTGCGAGGCCCCGGTCCGCGTCGTCGTCGAGTGCTCCGCGGAACACTCCCCCCTCACTCCCCGTGAAGTCACCGCCCGGCTGGGAACAGGCGCCCGCCTCCGGTCGTGAGCCATCGACCTCGCGGTCGCGGGCCAGACACCGATGAGACATTGCGCCCTTGTCCCCCGGCTGGATGCCGCGCGAGACGAGCAGGTTCGCGACGCGGTTGGCCGCCGCGGCGTCGAGAGCTCTGTACGTGATGCGGTCGTCACCGAAGACGATCGCGGTGCGCTCCGGGTAACCCGTCTGGACGAAGTCCGGAGGCCGCACGAAGCCGTCGACTTCCCGGCCCAGCAGCGCGGCGAACTCGATGGTGATGAGATCGCCCCCGCTTGGGCCCATGGCCCGCAGACCGATGGGCAGTCCGCTCCTGCCTCTGCGCACCGAGATGGCCGTCGCCCGACCGAAGGTTCTCCGCAGGGCAGGACCTGCGTCGCCGGGTGGGTGCTCGACGAGCCGGGCCGGCAGGGCGGCGTAGGAGGCAGGAGCAGGGGCGATGCGGTCGTAGCTGAACGCACCGTAGACCAGGGGCAGGAAGGCCGGCTGGTGGTTGGTCGCGATGTCGACGGGGAGGCTCGTCGGCTGGACTGCGGACCTTGGCGCCGGCCGCCCCCGAAGCACGGTGAGTACGTCGTCGACGGCTGTGGCGACGTCGCTGTCGACCGGGCGTGACGGATCCTCGGCCAGGACGGCGACCCGAGAGTCGACGAGCTTGGTCGCGCGCGGCGGTGCGCGCGTAGCTGAAGCCGCCGTCGTGGTCGGCAATCCCGACCGTCGTCTGCCGGACCGGGACCAGGTCGCGGGCGTCGCGGACCTGCGCGCCACCGCAGGCCATGTCGGCGTCCGTTCACCGTCCCGATCCGGCAGGCGCGCGGATCTTGCGACTGCCGCGCCCGGACCGCTAAGCGGGTCCGGGGAAGTGCGGGTGCGTTCCCGCGTCGTTCGGTGCGTGCTCTCGGCGTGCCGGACGAATGTCCTCGTAGCGGAGCTACTTGGGCCTTTGGCCGGTGCGGCGAGAGTGCGTGCCGGGCGGCGTGGGGGCGTGCCTGAACTTCCCCGGGGCCGCTTAGGTCAGATCTTCGTCTTCTCCCGGACCCACGCGCCGATCTGTGCGATGGCGGCGTCGACCTCCGGAACCCGGCCGGCACCGTAGACGTACGAGTGCTGGCCTCCCGGGACCACAACGGTCGCCGTGTCGATTCCGGCGTCCTTGACGCGAGCGGCGAACTCCTCGTCCTCGCCGGCCAGGACCTCGTACGTTCCCCAGGAGACGAGGGTCGGGGGCAGGCCGCTCAGGTCCGCCCGGTTCAGATTGATCCGGGCGTCCGTGAACTCGATGCCCGTGCCGCCGATCCAGGCATCCCGGAAGAACTGCAGCAGTTCCTTGCTGAGTATCTTGTCCGTCTCGGCCTTGGTCGCCATGGTCTCGTTGGCGATCTCGAGGTCGCACCAGGGGGAAATCGACACGATGGCGCCGGGCAGCGGCTGCTTCTTGTCGCGGAGGCGAAGCGCCAGGGCGACAGCGATGAACCCGCCGATCGAGTGGCCGATCGTGATGATGTTTCCCGGCTCATACCCTTCGGAGAGCAGCCAGTTGAAGGCCGCCTCCGCGTCGTCCACCTGAGCCGGGTACTTGTGTTCCGGTGCTCGCCGGAAGTCCAGGACCAGTACAGGTGCCCCTGCAGCCTTGGCGATATGGCCGGCGAGCTTTCGGTCGACGAACGCCGACGACAGAACGGAGCCCCCGGCGTGACCGTGCAGGAGGACGTAGTCGGTGTTGGCGTCGACGGGTTCGCACCAGATTCCCAGAACGCCACCCGCGTCCACCTCCCGATAGGTGACGCCTTCCGGCTCCCGGGCCTTGAGATGGACGCCCTCCGACACGATGCGCATCGCATCCAACTCGGACTCGGGAATCGCCAGTCCGGCCATGAAGTCCGCGAATTCGATTGCTTCCGGGCTCAGTTCAACTGCAGCGTGATCAGACATGTGGCACCTCCATGGGGCCATTTGGGCATACCGGGCCGCCAGGATCGGTATCGCCGGGGTTTTGTCAGGCGGTGTGGGTGGGGTAGTCGGTGTAGCCGGCGTCGCCGCCGCCGTAGAAGGTGGCGGGGTCGGGGGTGTTCAGCGGCGCGCCGGTGCGTACGCGCTCGACGAGGTCGGGGTTGGCGAGGGCCATCACGCCGACGGTGACGATGTCGGCCAGGCCGTCTTCGATGTCCTTGGCGCGGGTGGCGATGTCGGTGCCGGCCCGGTTGAGAACCAAGGTGTTCGGCCACAGCTTGCGGAGGGTGTGCAGGAGTTCGTCGTCGCCGCCGTGGCCGATGTGCAGGTAGGCGAGGTCGAGCGGGGCGAGGGCGCGCACGAGTGTCGGGTGCAGCTCGTGGGTGTCGCTCTCCGCGATGTCGTTGAACGGGTTGCCGGGAGAGATCCGGAAGCCGGTGCGGCCGGCGCCGATCTCGTCCGCCACGGCGGTGGCGACCTCGACGGCGAAGCGGATGCGGTTGTCGAGGGAGCCGCCGTAGCGGTCGGTGCGCTGGTTGGTGTTGGTGGCGAGGAACTGGTGCACGAGGTAGCCGTTGGCGCCGTGGATCTCGACGCCGTCGGCGCCGGCCGCGACGGCGGCCGCGGCGGCGCGGCGGAAATCGTCGACCGTCGCGGCGACCTCCTCGGTGGACAGCTCGCGCGGTACAGGCATCTCCTGAGGGCCGGACGGGGTGAACATGGTGCCCGCCGGCTGGACCGGGGAGGGGGCGACCGGCTGCCGGTGGTGGGGGGTGTTGTCGGGGTGGGACATCCGTCCGACGTGCATGAGCTGAATGACGATGCGACCGTCGACGCCGTGCACGGCGTCGGTGACCTTGCGCCAGCCGGCGATGTGCTCCTCGGAGTAGATGCCGGGGGTGAGCAGGTAGCCCTGGCCGTCGGCGTTGGGCTGGGTGCCCTCGGTGATGATGAGGGCGTGCGAGGCGCGCTGGGCGTAGTACTCGGCGTTCAGCTCGGTGGGTATGCCTTCCGGGGTGGACCGGTCCCGTGTCATGGGGGCCATCGCCAGCCGGTGCGGCAGGGAGATCTCCCCGGCGACAATCGGGTTCCACAGGGCATTCAGCATGGATGTTTCCTCAAATAAGAGTGGGAGAGAGCTGTGGGGTGGCGGGCTGCCTGCCCCGCGGGGAGCGCGTTGGTGGTGACCGGCGGGATGGGCCCGGTGACCTTCCACCGTGGAAGGCCGACTGCGTGGAGGGGCAGTCGACGGTGCGGACGGGCTTACAGCCGGGCACATGACCGCCGCCCATGCATGCGGTGCTGGGCCCCGGCTGTTTGTACGGGCAGGGGGAGGAGGCCGAGTGCGTCGGTCTTCCCCCACGCCACAGGACGCATCGGTCGTGTGCGGCAGCGGCCGTGCCGTTGTCACAAGGGGACTGCCGCACGGGAATCGGAGCTGCGGTCAGCCGCGGTAGCGATCGGCCGGGACCCGCTGCGACAGGTTCGGGACGAGCGTCTGACGCGCCTTCTCGAACGACTCCCAGTCGCTGATCTGAGGCAGTGACGGGATGGTGACGGGCTCCCCGGCGTCGAGCCCGGCGAGCGCCGCGTCGACGGCGTCGTCCGCGCTCATGATCGTCTCGTCGGGAAATACCGCGAGGTCGACGCCGGAGCGGTCCCAGAGCTCCGTGCGGACAGCACCCGGCAGCACGGCCTGCACCGTGACGGGGCTCTCGGCGAGTTCCTGCTGCAGGACCTGGGTGAACATCAGCACGTAGCTCTTGGTGCCGCTGTAAACGGCGCTGCCGGGCATGATGTTGAGGGCCAGGGCAGAGGAGATGTTCACCACGGTGCCGTGCCCGCGGGCCGTCAGGCCCGGCAGGACCGCGGTGGTCAGCCTGGTCAGCGCTGTCACGTTGAGGTTGATCAGTGCCTCGGAGGCCGCCGCGTCGGAGGTTGCCAGCGGCGTGAACATCCCCCCGCCGGCGTTGTTGATCAGTACCTCGATGCTCTCGTCGGTCCGCAGACGCTCCTCGACCACGGAGATCTGCGCCGCATCGGTGAGGTCGGCGGTGACGACGTCCACTGCACGGCCCGTGCGGCTGCGGATGTCCGACGCCAGCGTTTCCAGCCGCGCAGTGTTCCGGGCCACCAGGATCAGGTCGTAGCCCCGGTCGGCAAGCCGCTGCGCGTAGGCGGCCCCCAGGCCGGCGGACGCACCAGTGACGACGGCGCTCATGTTCTGCGAGGTCATGTGGTGGATCTCATTTCTGGTCTGGCGAATGAGTAGAGGCCAAAGCGTCGGCCTCGATTTAGATTACGATAGATATCTAAAGCCGTCCAGCCAACGGTTTACTGCCCTCACGACGAGCACGCGAGCACGGAACGACGCCCCTGCGGAGGCCTGCACGGTGCACACGCGCCGAGCACAACGCGAGCCGCCTCCAACCGGCGCCGGATCACCCCCGGCCGCTGGGCGCGAGCAGCTCGGTCTCCGGCGTCTCCTCTCAACCGCACCCCGGCACGGATGCATCGCACGGTCGGAAGCCGCTTCCGGTTCGGACCGCGGGCCCACGAGCTCCTCGCCTTGCGACAGCGAGAAAGAGCCGTACGGAAAGAGGGTGCGTACGGAAAGAGGGTGCGTACGGAACGAGGGCGCTGCGACCGGCCGCCGGCACTTCGCATATGATAGATGCGATTTGCTATCTAACGTGGGCAGGTGACTGATGAGTCGCGTTTCGCAAGCACAAGCGCTCGAGAACCGCAGGCGGGCGGTCGCCGCGGCCTCCCAGCTCTTCCGAGAGCGCGGCGTGAACGGCATCAGCGTCGCCGATCTGATGAAGTCCATCGGGCTGACCACGGGCGGCTTCTATAAGCAGTTCCCCTCCAAGGAGGCCCTGGTGGCCGAGGCGGCTCAAGCCGCTTTCGGGGACCTTGACCTACTCCTGGCTTCGTTCGATACGGCCCACGGCGATCACGACACCGCGCGCGACGCCCTCGTCGACTTCTACCTGTCGGCCGAGCACCGTGACCAGCCCGGCACCGGTTGCCCCACCGCGGGATTCGCAGGGGACATGGCTCGCGAGTCCACAGCCGGGGAGGTGCGCGAAACGTACGCAGCCGGGGTCGAGGAATTCGCGGCGTGGATGTCTACCGACGCCAACGACGGCCTTCCCGTGGTGGCCACCCTGGTCGGCGCGATCCTGCTTGCCCGGGCCACGGCGGGCACAGACCTGTCGGAGAAGATCCTGGAGTCGACCCACAAGGCCCTGACCGCACCACACGGGCCTTGACCCGGAATCCTGGACACGGGCTATGCGGCTGGGGCCCAACACCACGTGGTCAAGCGGTTGTTGGGCCCGTCAAGGGGACGAGTTTCCATGCGCCGACAAGGACGTACTTCCCGTAACCGATCTTGCGGAGGAGTCCGTCGGCGGCCCATTGGCCCATCTGTCGAAGCTGTGAGCGTTGCGGACGCGCAGGACGTTTGCGACCTCTCGACCTGACGCAACCCGCGCTCAGCTCACCCGGCGGGCCTCAGACGAAATGCAGGGCCGGGGACGCTCTCGATGTCTTCCGCCTGCACGGCGTGGCCCCGTTCGCAGCGGATCTGGGTGTCGACGTGCGCGCCGCATCCGCGGTGTCGCGCCAGTACGGCAGGGCCCTCCGGGTCGGCGCGGTAGCGGTCACCCCACTGCAGGAGCCCCATCACGGCCGGGACCAGATCCACGCCCTTGGGCGTGATCACATACTTCGGCCGGCTCCGCGAGCCCGCTTCCTTGTAGGTCTCGGTGGCCAGGATCCCTTCTTCCACCAGCATCCGGAGCCGCGCCGCGAGAAGGTTGCGAGGACAGCCCAGGACACGTTCGAAGTCGCCGAAGCGGGACGAGCCGTACCAGACCTCGCGCAGGATCAGGATCGTCCACTTCTCACCCACAACCTCAAGAGTCCGCGCGATCGAGCAGTTCGACGTGTCCCGGTCGAGTCGATGGTCCATGCCAGCGCCCTGAAGTGCTTCGGTCCTCGCATCCATGGGAGCGATACTAACCCCAGCTGAGTTTATTTTTCCATACTCAGCCGGTAGCGTCATGACCAGCACATCAACCCGGCCGCACGCGGGAAACGGGCGCGCAGGGGGACCTGCGCGACGAATCACATCGACCACTGGAACACCCACATGGAAAGGCGGCCGGCATGAAGGCATTCGTCGTCGAGAAGTACGGCAAGGACGGCGCACGCGCCGCAGAGGTACCCGAGCCCACGGTCGGAGACCGCGACGTCCTGGTCAGAGTGAGCGCCGCCAGTATCAACCCGCTGGACAAAATGGTCCGCAACGGGGAGTTCAAGCAGCTCCTGAAGTACAAGCTTCCCTTCGTGCTCGGCCACGACGTGGCCGGCGTCGTGACGCGGGTCGGCTCCGCCGTACACAGCCTCAAAGTCGGCGACGAGGTCTACGCCCGTCCGCGCGACCTGCGGATCGGAGGCTTCGCGGAGTTCATCGCGATCGACCAGGACGACGTCGCACCCAAGCCGGCTTCACTCACCCTCCAAGAGGCAGCCGCAGTGCCGCTGGTGGCCCTGAGCGCCTGGCAGGTCCTCGTTGACCGTGCCCACGTGAAGCCGGGGCAGAAGGTGCTCATCCACGCCGGTGCCGGTGGCCTCGGCTCGACGGTCATCCAGCTCGCCAAACACCTCGGCGCCACAGTGGCGACGACCACGAACACCAAGACCGAGAAGTTGGTCAGGAGCCTCGGTGCCGACGTCGTCGTCGACTACACCAAGGAAGACTTCTCGAAGGTGCTGTCCGGCTACGACCTGGTGCTGGACTCCCTGGGCGGAGCGAACCTCGAGAAGTCGCTGACCGTGCTGAAGCCCGGCGGCCTGGCCATCAGTGTCGTCGGCCCGCCGGACGCCGGCTTCGCCAAGCAGCTCGGCGCCCCCTCCTTCCTGGGCCTGGTCATGAACGTTCTCAGCCGAAAGATCCGCAAGCAGGCGAAGGCGCTGGGCGTTGGTTACCAATCCTTCTTCATGCAGGCCAACGGCTCCCAGCTCCGCAAACTCGGCGCCCTCTACGACAGCGGGAAGCTCCGCCCGGTCATCGACAGCACCTTCCCGTTCGACCAGACGCTCGAGGCGATGGCGCACGTTGAGCAGGGCCGCACCAAGGCCGGCAAGGTCGTGGTCTCGATGGTGCCCGACAACGACTGAGACCTTGCCGGCCACAGCCCCTCCGTCCGGCACGGTCACCGGAGGGGCGACGACGCCGTCGGCGATCCAATGGCGACTACGGTCGCGGAGAGCCGCCGTTGCAGGCGTCTCGGTGCCCTTCCGCACGCCATACGGCTCGCGGCACAGCGCGCCACACGGCTCTACGCCGACCCGAGCCGTGGTCAAGCCCTCGCACCCGTAGCGTGTCGGGAGCGTGATCACGGCGGACATGTTCAGGCCGGCAGCGTCCGTCCGCCGAGCGACGCACGTTGCCAGGTGGGACTGCGGTCCTTGTCGACCAGAGCCGCACGGACGCCCTCCAGGAAGTCCGGAGTGCGGATGGTCGTGCGCGTGAGGGCGAGTTCGGTGCCGAGGCACTCGCGCAACGTGCGCTGCCTGCCCCGGGCCAGCAGGGTGTGGGTGATCTCCAGGCTCTGCGGTGAGGCGGACTCCAGGGCGACCAGCGCGGCTGCCGCCCAGGGGGTGTCGAGGTGGCGCAGGCGTTTCTCGATCTCGCCGAGGGCCGGCGCGCCGAACGCCCAGTCCACGCCCCCGCGTACCTCCGCCAGCCTGCTGCCCGCCACCGGGGAGCGGCCGGCGAGGCGGTTCAGGACCACGTCCACCGGGTCGCCGGGGTTGTCGGCCAGCGCATCCCCGACCGCCTCGAGCCCGTCCGCGGGGACGAAGTGCGTGGCCAGCCCCGTGTACAGGGCGTCGGCCGCGTCGAGCCGATGCCCGGTCAGCCCCAGGTACATGCCGATCGCGCCGGGCAACCGCGGCAGAAAGTAGCTGGCCCCGACGTCCGGGAAGAACCCGATCCCGGTCTCGGGCATCGCCAGCACCGCGCGCTCGGTGACGACGCGGAAGCTGCCGTGGACGGACAGACCGAGACCGCCGCCCATGCACAGGCCGTCGATGAGCGACACGACCGGCACGGGATACTCGGCGATCCGGGCGTTGAGCCGGTACTCGGAGGCGAAGAACCGCTCACTGGCCTCGGCATCCCCGGCGAGGCTGTGCTCGCGGATCGTGCGGATGTCTCCGCCGGCGCAGAACGCCTTCGTGCTGGTGCTGGCAAGCACCACAGCGGACAGCGGTGTGTGCTCCCACCCGGCGAGCACGCGGTCGATGGCGGCGACCATGCCTGTCGTCAGGGCGTTGAGCGCCTTGGGCCGGTTCAAAAGGATCCGGCCGACGCCCCGGTGGACGTCGGCGAGAATCTCGACCGCAGCGGTATCAGTCATCGGTCGTCATCTCGTCTCCGCGCGGACCTGGCTGTCGTGGCCATCACGTTCCTCACTCGCCGGGTGTCAGGCGTAGATCTGCGCGTAGAGATCCTGGATCTCGTCCACGGTGGGTACGACGGGGTTGTTGGCGGGGGATCCGGACGCGAGCGCCTGCTCGGCCATGAGGGGCAACAGGCGGGACCACTCGTCCGTGTCGATGCCGTGGGCTTGAGGGGTGGGCACCTCAAGATCCTGGCACAGGGCTCGGAGCGCCTCCACGATGGGTGATTCCAACCCCACCTGAGTTTACTTTCCTATACTCAGCCAGTAGCGTCATGCCGAGCACATCGACCCGGCTGCCGCAGAGGAACCCGGCACGGCACCCGTCTGAGAAGGAGCACCACCATGGGAATCAGTCCAGAGGCACACGGGTTCGCGGAGTTCCTCGCGAGTGTGAGCGCGAAGTCGTCGACACCCGGCCTCGACCTGGCCGTCATCCGCGACATCGTCGACTCGAACCACAAGGCGTCGGCCGAGCCGGAAGGCGTCACCTACGCCGAGGTGGACGCGGGTGGCGTCCCCGCCCTGTGGGCCATCCCCGAGGGCGCCGACCCCGACCGGGCACTGCTCCACTTCCACTTCGGCGGATCCGTCACCGCTTCGATGCACTCCGACCGCAAGGCCGCCGGCCACATCGCGAAGGCGGCCGGAGCCCGCTCGCTCGTCGTGGACTTCCGCCTCGCGCCCGAACACCCCTACCCGGCGCAGCTCGACGATGCCGAGACGGCCTACCGGTGGCTGCTCTCGCAGGGCTACGAGCCGCGGAACATCGGCAGCACGGGCCACTCGATCGGCGGCACGCTCGCGGTGATGCTCCCGCTGCGTCTGCTCGCGAAGGGCGAGGCGACCCCGGGCGCGATCGTCAGCGTCTCGCCGTGGACCGACCTCACCATCCAGAATGCGTCGGTGGACGCGAACGAAGACAACGACAAGATGCTCAGCAGGAACACCCTCGAGCTCTTCCGGGGAGCCTGGCTGCAGGACCCCGGAGTGGACTTCGCCGACCCGCAGATCAGCCTCGCGAACGCCGATCTGACCGGCCTGCCGCCCACGACCGTCCACTACGGCGAATACGAGACCCTCGCCGACGACGGCGCCCAGCTCGGCCGCCGACTCGCGGACTTCAAGGTCACCTCCGAGGTCCACCCGATGCCCGAGGGCCAGCACTCGTTCGTCCTGGGCGCCGGGCGCGTACCCGAGGTGGACCAGGCGATCCAGCAGATGGGCCAGTGGCTCCGTAAGCACCTCGGCGCGTGAGCAGCAGCTGCACCTGACAGCGGGGCGGGGCCTGACGGCCAGGCGGCCGCACCACCGCGATGCCGGTGACCGGTCCGCCGGTCTCCGGCATCCTGCTCGACCATGCCGGCCGGCATGCGGTACTTGTGTCCGACGCCGTTCCACACGCAGCCCCACCACCGTCCCTCGATGCCGCAAAGGAGTGCGCGATGGGAACGTACGAGGATGTCTTCCGCGCCAGTACCGAGGACCCGGAGAGCTTCTGGCTGAAGGCGGCAGAGGGCATCGACTGGGACGTCGCTCCGCAACGCGCCCTGGACTCCTCGGGCGCACCGTTCTACCGCTGGTTTCCCGACGGGCGGCTCAACGTCTGCTTCAACGCGCTCGACCGGCACGTCGAAGCCGGACACGGCGAACAACCCGCGCTCATCTACGACTCCCCCGTGACCGGCGCCCAACGCACCTATAGCTACGCGCAGCTGAGGAACGAGGTGGCGGCCTTCGCCGGAGCGCTCGTGCAACTCGGCGTGGGACACGGCGACCGCGTGGTCATCTATATGCCGATGGTCCCGGAGGCCGCCGTCGCGATGCTGGCCTGCGCACGGATCGGCGCGGTCCACTCGGTCGTCTTCGGCGGGTTCGCCCCGCACGAACTCGCCCTCCGCATCGACGACGCCGCTCCCAAGGTGGTCGTCTCCGCCTCCTGCGGCATCGAGGGCAAGCGGGTCATCGCATACAAGCCGCTGCTCGACCGGGCCATCGAACTCGCCGTCCACAAGCCGCAGAAGAGTGTGATCCTGCAACGCCCGCAGGCGCCGGCCGCGCTGGGGGCGGACGATCTCGACTGGGCCGACCTGGTCGCCGCCGCGCCGCCGGCCGACTGCGTCCCCGTCCCCGCCACCGATCCCCTGTACATCCTCTACACGTCCGGAACGACCGGAAAACCCAAGGGAGTCGTGCGTGACTGCGGCGGCTACGCGGTCGCCCTGCACTGGTCGATGGGCGCCGTCTACGACGTGGGCCCGGGCGAGACGATGTTCACCGGCTCCGACGTCGGCTGGGTCGTCGGGCACTCCTACATCGTCTACGCACCCCTGCTGGCCGGCGCCACCACGGTCCTGTACGAGGGCAAGCCGGTCGGCACCCCGGACGCGGGCCAGTTCTGGCGGGTGGCCGCCGAGTACCGGGTCAAGACCATGTTCACGGCACCCACCGCCTTCCGGGCCATCCGCAAGGAGGACCCGAAGGGGACGCTCACCGCCGGCTACGACCTCACCCACCTGCGCTACCTCTTCCTCGCCGGCGAGCGCCTCGACCCCGAGACGTATCACTGGGCGAGCGCCCTGCTGGGCGTGCCGGTGATCGACCACTGGTGGCAGACCGAGACCGGCTGGCCCATCGTCGCCAACCCTGTGGGCATCGAGGCCGCTCCCCTCAAGCCCGGCTCCCCGACCCGCCCGCTGCCGGGCTGGGACGTCCGCGTCCTCGACGCTTCGGGCGAGCCGGTGCCCGCGGGCGTCGACGGCGCGATCGTCGTGAGGCTTCCCCTGCCGCCCGGCGCGCTCCCCACTCTCTGGAAGGACGACGACCGCTACGTCGCCTCCTACCTCTCCGCCTACGACGGCTACTACCTCACCGGCGACAGCGGCCACATCGACGACGACGGCTACGTCTTCGTCATGGGCCGCACCGACGACGTCATCAACGTCGCCGGACACCGGCTGTCCACCGGCAGCATGGAAGAGGCCCTGGCCGCCCACCCCGATGTCGCCGAATGCGCCGTCATCGGCGTCGCCGACGAACTCAAGGGACAGATCCCGCGCGGCTTCGTCGTCCTGAAAGCCGGCAGCAACCGCGAACCGATCGAGGTCGAGGCCGAACTCGTCCGGCTCGTACGCGAGCGCATCGGCGCCGTCGCCTCTCTCAAGGACGTCACGGTCGTGGCCGCCCTGCCCAAGACCCGCTCGGGAAAGATCCTGCGCAAGACGATGCGCGGTATCGCCGACGGCCACGACGAACCCATCCCGTCCACGGTGGACGACCCCGGCGTCATCGAGGTCCTGCGCCCGGTTCTCCGCCGCCGTACCGACACCCCGTGGACGTGACCGCCCGAGGCGCCCCTTCTCGCTGTCCGCCAGCATCCGGCTGTGCATATGCCGGGTTCTGTCACACCGAGCATCTCCCCCAATCGGTCCCTGACGCGGTGTGCCGACTGTCCCCTGTGGCATTGGGGCCACCTACCGCCAGGGAACAGGGGGCGGCCTGTCATGCCAGGCCCGGCGAGACAGCGTCAAGTAGCCCCACAAGCTGACGCAGGGAGCAGAACGGTCCCACCGACCTCGGTCCCCGCACCCTCAACGTCCACCAATCATTCGCTGCAAGCCACAGAAATGCCAGGTCAGAGACACACTAGCTCGCCGCTCCGCTCTCCTTCCCCTATACAGAGGACCCTCGCTGGCGCGCATCCGCTACGCTGTCCCTGGTCGGTCGTTGGTGCGTCGCGTTGTCCGCTCAGGTGACACTGCGGAGGACGTCGCACCACGTCTGACCAGCGGGCTTGTGCTCCTGGTTGAAGATCCGCGGCCTGGATTTTCAGCAAGGTTTTCCACAAGCCCCCCGCCTTCGTAGGGCTTGTAGAAAACTCCGTCGCCGCAGGTCAGCGGGTGGCCAGGAGATCGCTCCGGAACGCACACCCATCGATTCGGAAACGCTCAGCTGATCGCTGCAGGTCAGGGCGCGTTCTCGGATCATGCCAGTCGGTCTTCTGGAAGTGACCCGTAGAGCCGTGAAGCCGGGCACGTTCTTGTCGGCTCGAAGGCTTCCTGGCACACGCAATGCTTCACCCGGATGGCGGTGAACGATGGTGTCGTTCGTGGGCCCAGACTGGCAGTCAAGCCCCGGCTCTTTCCCGTGAAAACGGGATCGCTCGAAGTCGGCTGCCTACGCTTGGTGGCGCGTGTGTGCGACGCCCAACCAAGACACATTGCGCCAGCGTCAAGGCCCTCGCAGCCGAGACCGGCACACCCTTACGGGCCGAGAACGGCACCGGTATCTCGCTACTTGCGCGGGCGGCGGAGAATTCGATCAGAACACAACTCGTTCTCATTCCTGGCCAGGGCACTTCTGTGAAGACACCAGGGACCCAAGGCGGACGTCCTGCACATTGGACCACTCGCCGGCGACAGTAAATGTCGTTACTGGAACGTTGATTCCCGAGGCTGGCTCCTAGTCCACTTCCCGCATAGCTCCGGCTTCACTGGCCAGTACAAGTTGGGTGATGGTGTGGCCGTCAATGGTACGAACGGTGACACGGTACAAGCCTGGAACGTTCACGGTGGTCCTGGCCTTGATCTGCCCGTCACCCCAGCCTGCTTTGATGACCTGCGGGTTCTGACCCGCAGCGTCGGCTATTTCGCACCGGAGACCAGCCAAGGAATCCACGCCGCTGAGCATGATATTCCAAGCGGTTCCGACTTCTACCAGATCGGGAACTTCCAGTCCGCAGCCGGGGGCGCCCTGAGGCGGGCCCAAGTGTTCGTCGTCCCGCAGTATTTCCGCTACGGCCTTGAGCGCGACGCGATCGGAGGCGACGGCTCCATGCTGTAGCGGAAGTGGTGTGACAGCGGGTCCGACGGCTGCGGAATCCTTGTAGACGGTGCCGTCACCTTTGACGTCATAGAACCTCAGGCCGCCGCGCGAGTCGCGGATGAAGTCACCGCTGGTGTGCTGGCGAGCTCCGTGGTGATGCGGGTGAACCACTCCGTCGCGGATCGTGAGACTTTGCATGGTGGCCTGATTGGTGCCGGCCACTGCCCAGTGCCCGGGCAACCTGACGTTGGCCTGCTTTTCTTGGAACTCGACTGCTGCCTGGGCGAGTTCGGCATTACCTCCGATGTCTGTCACATCGCTGGGGGTGAGGCGACGGACATCGTTCCCGTCGATGAGGCAGGCGTACTGCGGAAGAAGGTCATGAAGGCCTGGCATGGTGGCTGAGATGGATTGCAGTTGCCGGTGCGGGAGCGGGACTGGGGCACCGCGCCCGGTGTTGAGGATCGCGGCTGCCTTCACCGCACCGTAGAAGGGCGTACCAAGGGTGAGTACGGCGCGCGTGTCGTCGGCCAGAGCACCGTCGTGCGGGGCATCGAGGGCGGCCCGGGTGACGAGGCCTCCCATGGAATGAGCGACGAAGACGAGGCGTGCCGGACGTTCGTCCACACGGTTGCGCCGAGCGGCGTCGTGGGCAGGATGCAGTCGCCAGGCGGTTAGGTGGCGGCGGGCGGCCTCGGCCAACAGGTGGCCGTTGACGGCGACGGGCAGGCGCCAGTCGTAGGCGAACTCCAGGACAGCGGCCGAATCGGCGACGCAGCCTTGGACCGCATTGATCAGGTTGGTGTAGGGCTCGAACCCCTGGAGGTAGGGAGTCCAGGATGAGTGGCGCATCAGTTGTGTGGGCTTGATCCGGGTGGTCTTGCCTTCCAGTTCCTCCGGAGTCAGGCGCAGCGGCTCGAGGCCCTTGGGTCGTGTCCATGCCTTCAAGAGCCACGACACGCCGGATAAGCCCCAGACGGTCTTCTGAGTGACGGTGTCGTAGAGCTCACTGCCCATGATGCCCGGGACGATGACAACGGCGTCCTGGGTGATGTCGGCGGTCACAGCCGATGTGGCGGAGGAGTTCGCAGGTTCTGGCCCGTGGCGATTCATGGCTGTGAACAATAGAGAACATGCAGGGGGAGCACGGGGAGATTGGCTTAGTCGGGCAGGCCAATCCGTCAAAGAGTGAAGAGGGCGCAGGGCCGGCCGCGGGCTCACTGGTCATCGTGACGGTGGAGGACGGGGACCCTGAGTTCGCCAAGGCGATCGAGGAACAGCTGTCGGTCGTGACTGCGTGGTGGAAGGCAGGACCGGAACCGGGCGAAGGGTTTGTACAGACCATTCTGCGTGCGCCGGAGGAACGTCACGATGTGGAACGTTTCTTGCACAGCTCCAGCATCCGGGACGCGGCAGAAGACGAGGCGCTGGTCCTCTACGTCACGTCACACGGCGCTGTCGGCACATCCACCAGACACTTCCTGCTCCTGCCAAGCACGGACACTGATCGGCTGCTGGCGACGGGCATGCCGACGAACGAGGTTGTCATCGCGGCTCTCGACTCGCAGGCCCGCCATGTACTCGTGATCGTCAACGCCTGTGAGGCGGAAGGCATCGATGTAGAGCTCAGGGACCTGGCCCGCGACCTTGTCCGGCCAGGGTCCCCGGGGAGGGCGCTGAACGTCGTGGCGACAACGGGGGCCCGTTCCCCAGTGCTGGGCCGCGAGTTCGCCGTCGTCCTGCGCATGGCCTTCGAGTGGTTTCAGGACGCGGCCGGAATCGCCCGTCCGTACCTGTCGATCTCCGAATTCATGCAGGCCCTCGAGCAGGCCACCGACCGACTCAACGAAGAACGGGATCTCTCACTCGCGGGTCCCCGAACGGTCCTCCAGGGCAAGCTCGGCACCCCGATCCCCACCCTGCCCAACCCTGGCTACCGGCCCAAACCGCAGGTGGTCACAGAAGCCAGAGAGGAAGTCGCAGCCACGCCCGAGGAACTGGAGTACTGGCTGGACCGCGCCAGCGGCCGCGCCAGCCGCGACGATCCCGGCTGGTACTTCTCCGGCCGCCAGGGACTCAACCGCCGACTGACCGCCTTCGTCAAAGGTCCCGCGGGCGTCCTCATCGTGACCGGCACCGCCGCCAGTGGGAAATCCGCGGTACTGGCCCGGGCAGTGACGCTCAGCGATTCCGCCTTCCGAGCGTCACCCCGCTACGCAGAGGCGGTGAGTAAGGCGCCCGCTGACACCGTCCCGGACGAGGGATCGATCCACGTGGCGGTTTCGGCCCGCAACCGCGGGCCGCTGAGCCTGATCAAAGCCATCGGTACCCGACTGGGCGGTGAGCGGGACCGCGCACAACCTGCGGCAGATGCTCTGCGGCAATGGCAGGAAGGGCTGCGCACCTTCTTCACATCCCGTCAGAAGGGCACGGTTACGGTGGTCGTCGACGGCCTCGACGAATCCCCGGAGGCTGGTGCCTGCATCCGAGATGTTCTCGTGCCTCTCGCCGGCTATGCCGGCGGGCCCGGTATGGCGGACAGAATCTCCATCCCCGCCCAGGCTGCCGACTCCACGTTAACCGAACCTCCCTCTGGCCACAGTGGCCTGCGTCTCCTCATCGGGGTCCGCAGCACCAGCCCAGGCACCCGGGTGGCGGCCGACGCCACCGGGGTTCCTGGGCTAGTGCAGGAACTCCGGCTTGTCTTCCCGGCAGCGCAGGTGGTGCGCACGGACGGAGAGGGGGTGCAGGCGGATATCGCCGCCTACGTGACTGCTCTGTTGGCCGGGGCGCCGTGGAGCACCGACCCGAAGGTGATCGCCTCGGCAGCAGAGCGAGTGGCACGTCATGCAGGTCGGTCTTTCCTGGACGCCCGCTTGGCCGCCGAACAGTTGCGTCGCAGCGACGGAATCACACTGCTCCGCAACCAGCTGTGGCTCTCACGGCTCGACCGGGGCACCGTGGGGCTGTTCGAGCAAGATCTCAACCAGGTCGGCGATGACGGCCTGAACCGGGAGGAGGCGCTAGCCCTGCTGCGCGCCACCGCGTTCGGGCTGGGGCGCGGGATGCCGTGGGCCCAGGTGTGGCCGGCCGTGGCTTCAGCGCTGCTGCAGGCCCGTATCGATCACGCCGACGAGAAGATCCGACGGCTCCTCGAAGGCCGACTTGCCGGATACCTCACGCATGACATCGAGGATGACCACGTTGTGTACCGACCCGCCCACGAGCAACTCGGGGTGATGCTGCGCCAGTGGCCTCAGCCGCCGCACGAGATGAGGAGGGCCTTGGATGAACCCGGATGAGCGGCAGAGGAGCGCCGACACCGGTGAGCAGCAGGCCCATGCACGCATCGCAGCCGCACTGGCGCGTTTGGTCAAGCCTGATGCAGTGACCGTGCCGCACCCCTATCTGACCCGGCACCTGGCTCACCATGCCGCGCTCGGCGAGGCTCTGGATGACAGCCACGTGCCGCCTGGCCTGCTGCCGTGGGTCTCCGGCGACGCGGTCCGGGGACTTCTCGGCCTCCCACACGCACGCCGTGCGAACCGGGAATGGCTCACGGCATGGGCTGCCATCGAGCCCTACGTCCAGGACGCGGATCTCCCCTCCCGCTGCTCCAGTCTGCATCTGGCCTACACAGCCTTGCGGTTTCCCGGTGTTCCCCGGCACGACCTGCCTCAGGAGGCCGCAGAATTCGCGGGCTCCCGCCTGTGTGTCCTCTGGTCACAATGGGCGCCGCCCTCCAACGTGCTCGCGACACTCAGCCGTCGCAGTCTGTCGCTGGCCACGGCCGAAGGTCCCGATGGTGCGCAACTGCTGGTTGTAGGCAGTGAGTCGGGCGGCATCGAGCTCATCGACACGGCTACCGGTACACCTGTCGGGGACCGGATTCCCGCGCACGACGGCGACGTGCGATGCCTGTTCTTCGTGGCGCACTCCACCGGCGATGGAGCGCTTGTCTCTGGCAGCACCGACGGCACGGTACGCGTCTGGGACACGGTCCGGGGGACCCTGCTTGACCATATGACGTTCGGGGGGCGTACCTGGACCGCTGCTGTCGCCGGATACCGCGACGGCGCAGGGACGTTGACTGTGGCAGCTGTCAACGGTGGCGGCGCGGTAAAACTCTGGCGCGAGCACTCGGAGGAACTCCACCTGGCCGACATGAGCGCTCATCCGTTGGAACAGGCCGCATTCGCACTGGGCCTCGCCATCGGCCCCGGCGGACGGCAACTGCTGCTCGGTGCCGGCCGCACGCTGAAAGTGTGGGACACCGCGGATCATCGATTACTGCATGAGTACCCTGTGGGCGCTCCGGTCAGGTGCCTGACTGAAACAACCGTGCCGGGCTGGGTCGCAACTGGCCACAGCGACGGCTCCATCACCCTGTGGGACACGGCCTCAGGCCTCCAAGCCATCTTCCGAGGGGAGGGAGAGCCGGTCACCGCCCTGGCGGCACTGCGCATCGACGGCTCGGACCTACTCGCCGCGGCCGGCTCCGGATCAACGATCGACCTGTGGGACATGGACACCAGGCATAGGACCGGTCAGCTCACCGGACACACGGACGCCATGACAGCCCTGCGCACGATCTCGGCCGACGACTGCGACCGACTCGCCTCCACCGCTCGGGACAACACCGTCCGGCTCTGGGACACGCATTCCATCCGCCACGCGATTCGGGGCACCGCCACAGCCCCCGCAGCCCTAGCTGCGGCAATCACTCCGGAGTCCGTTGCCACACCGCTCCTGGCCGTCAATTACAGCACCGCGCAAACCCAGGTCTGGGACACCCTCACCGGGGCGGTCACCGGCTCGTTCGGCAGGGACTCGAAGCATGCCTCGTCTGCCCTCAACTGGGCACCGGAGCACGAAGGCCGGCGCTTACTCCTCTGGGCGGCATCCGACCACAGCATCCGGTCCTGGGACCCCGTACGCGGTGCTGCTGCCGGCGTCCTTCTCAAGGGGCACTCCCGGCCCATACACGCCCTCGCCTCGACTGCAGCCTGCGATGGACGGCGGTTGGCTATCAGCGGCGACGATTTCACAGTCCGGCTCTGGGACCTGGACAGAGAACGACCGCTACAGCAGTGGCGGCATCCCTACACGGTCCGAACCGTAGCGGCGGCGTCCGACGGAGTCAGCGCGGACTGGTTCGCTTCTGGCAGTGCTGACGGGACGGTGCGCCTGTGGGCGGCCACAGACCATGCGCCCAAAAAAGTCCTCTACTGTCGACAGGGGATCATCAATGCCGTGGCCATCAACACGGGCACCTCCCCGTTGCCGCCTTTCCTCGCCAGCGGTGGAGATGACCGCACGGTGCGCATATGGGACTTGCGCACCCTCGAACCCATCGGCGAGCCCCTTCGAGGCCACACAGCCGCCGTCGAGGCCATCGCTACCTGGACAACGTCCGCTGATGTCGCTCGCTCCTACGTCGCCAGCTCCTCTCGGGACGGCACGATCCGGGTCTGGGATGCGACAACGTCTTGCTGCATCCTGCGGCTGGCCACGGGAAACCCTGTGCACACGCTGTCCGTGCGCCCCTCAGGCGAATCCGTCAACAAGGTCGTCCTCGCCATGGCGGGAGCGGCCGGAGTCGCCGTTCTCGAGTTGGACCTGGAGGACCCGTCGCCTACGAAATAGGCCGTGCGCCCCCTCAAATCCTTCGTGCGCCCCTCATGGGATCGGCAGGACCAGTCGCCCTTGTCTGTCCAGCAGCAGAAAATGATCGTTCGGCTGCGTTCAGACGCCCGGACATCCGGCAGTGCGTGCCGACGCCCGTCTTTGCCGCGCACACGGCGAGCAACGAACCAAACCCGAGAACCGACACGTGCAAGTTCGTACCTGAGTGAGGAGCGGCCCATGAGCGAGGGCACACCGTTAGAGGCAAGTCTCATACCGGCACCGGAACGCGGGGTGTGGCGCCTGGGGAAGGCGGAGAACCCACGCAAGTACAACAAGATCAGCCGGGAAGACGACAGCCGCTCGGGGGGCAACCGGTGGAGCCTGGTGAGCTACGGCACCTTGTACTGCGCCTCCGATCTTGACGGGTGCTTCGCCGAGGCGCTGGCTCCTTTCCGTGTGGATCCCGAACTGCGTGAATTCATCGGTGATGACTGGAACGAGCCCTACTTCATGAGGCCCGGCCACCTTCCCCAGGACTGGCGCACCCGACACACGCTGGTGCGGTTACAGCCGGCTAAGGAGGCGCGCTTCTTAGACGTCGACAACGAGCAGACGCAGCGCACGTTGTCGAGAGAGCTCAAGGAAGAGTTGGCGCAGTTCGGCATCACCGACCTGACCGCCGAACACGTCCAAGGCACGAACCGCAGGGTGACGCGCCAGATCGCCGCCTGGGCGATCGCGCAGCGCGACCCGCAACAGGGCCGGCTGATCCACGGGATCGCCTACCGCTCCCGCTTCGGGATGCGCCAGTGCTGGGCCATCTTCAGCGATGTCGATCTGGAAGAGGTGGAGAGGCAGCCGATCTGGCCGGAGACCGAGGGGCTGGGGAGAGTCGCCGACGAGTACGGACTCATCATCCGCTGACGCCGCGACACCACACTCGCCATCCCCCGCTCGCATCCATCTTGAAACCTCCATCAGCCGCGTAGCCCGAACGAAGGAAAACGTCAGTGACCACCTGACGCCATCAGGCGACGGGATGGAGCGAAGCTGCACGTCAGCGCCCCAACCTCGCTTCAGTGAACTGATCTTGACGGGCCTTCAGGCGGCAGAAGTAAGCGCAAAAACGGTGGAGTTAGAGGTGGATTCTGGGTAGCCTTAACTCATGAACTATTGGGGAGGGACTATGAACACAGTCAGCCACCAGTTACCAGCAGCCGGCATCGCCGCACCTGCGATCGCGCTGATACCTCCTGACGGCGCTCCGCAGGCCAGCCAGCCGAGCAACTGGCGTCGCAACAAGCTCCTGCACAGCCTGCACCCCCTCAGTCAGCCCAGCACCGGATCTGTCTCCGAGACCGGCATGCAGCGATGCTGACCACAGGCGTCTAGCGCCGTCATGATCCGCAGAGGTCACGCTTCCCCGCGGATCCACCTTCCAGAAGCGTCACATCAGTCAGCGGCGCCGAGCCCGCATCTGCACTCCATCGGACGTGCGGCAGGCCGAGTTGTCCGCAATTAAGTCCTGCACCCGTTGTCTGACACGCGACCAGTCGGCCACCGGCCAGGCGTGCAGTCAGAACACGAGGGAGGAAATGCAATGGCCACCACAGCCAACAATCCTGCAGCCGCCAAGAGTGCGGCAAGCGCCGAGCGAGCCCACGTCACCACGGTACGCATGTCCATCGCGGACATTGCCCGATTCCTGCAGGACAACCTCGGCCAGCGCCTGACCGCTCGCATCACCAACATCAACGATCCCCGGCAGGTCGGCAAGTGGGCTTCGGGCGATTCAGCACCACGCCAGGACGCCGAGGACCGTCTCCGCGCGGCCCTGCAGGTGTTCCAACTCATCCAGGACGCTGAGAGCCTCTACACAGCACGTGCCTGGATGATCGGGATGAACCCCCAACTCGAGGACGAAGCCCCTCTTACGGTGATCGCTGAGGGGCGCTTCAAGGACGTCATGGTCGCCGCACGTGCTTACGTCGACGGTGGCTGACTCACTGCAGTTGGACACACAGGGCAGCGCAAACTTCTGGGCCGCCTCGCAGACAAGGCCGCGGGGCGGCACAGCCACGTGCCACGGGGAAGGCGCAGATCCTCGGTACCTGGCCGCTCATCGGCTCCCCGGCGGCTTCGGCCAAGATGCTCCTGCGGCAGCCGCATCCAGCAGATCACCGAGGCGCAGCCAGGCGGTCGGCCCGGAGTAAGTGGCCGGGCAGGCCGCAAACCGGTCCCACGCATCCTGATCAACGCTCAGGGCCTCACGTACCACGGAAACCACAACCGGATGTGCGCTTCCGTAACGATCACCCCGGGCACGCAGCACCGACCAGGTCGGCAGGGCACGTACCAGTTCCGACGTGATGTCCCGCCTGGCCAGGACCAGACGGGTCCATGCCTCGCGCCACGGCGGTCCGCCACCGAGGTTCCCACGCAGGCCCTCGGTGAGACGGAGCAGCACCGTGTCCGGGGAGCCGTGCCGGCGCAGTACGTCCTCGAAGTCATCGTCGGACCGGCGCCCGCTCGCGGCACACGCGAGGAGAGCCTTCTCCACGAGGGAGTCGTCGCCGGGATGCCGGTCCAGGTACTCGCTCAGGGCCTGTGCCGGGACAGCGGCCAGTTCGCGCACTCTCACCTCGCCCGGGGCGCCGAGTGCGCTCCGGCGGCGATCCGCGCCGACGGCAGGCGGCGGATCGGCAAGGACGCGCTCGATCGTGTCGAGGATCTCCTCGAGCTCGCGACGCTGGTCGTAACGCGGCTGAAGGCCGCGCTGGTGAGGGCTCAACCGTTTCCGCCCATGCCGGACGATCGGGCGGACCCCGGCCTTGACCTTCTCGGTGACCGTCGGAAGGTGCAGCATCATGTCGCGTACCCAGGCCACCTCGTCCGGGTCGATGGCCGAGTAACGGTCCTCGGCCTCCCAAAAGGGAAGGGCACGGGCTGCCGTCTCGGCGAACCTTGCCGCGAGGTCGGCGAGCGTAGTGGCGGGGGCCCGCCAGTGCACCGGCCGGTAGCCGTCCTTGGCCTGGGTCGGGTTGAGCAGGTGACGCCAGGTTCCAGATGCGGCGTGCCGCGCCCAGGTGACGGGGGCCTCGCACCCTATGTCGAGCAGCGTGGTGCTCTCGCGTCTCAGGAAGTGGCGGAGCCGGACCTGCTCCTCGTCCGGCAGGGCGGACAGTTCCGCAGCGAAGCAATCCAGTACCTGCTGCTTGTCCGACCCATCGCGGCGCATGCGGGAGGCCTGGGCCAGCAGCAGTTCGTAAGGGAAACGCCCAAGGTCGGCCGCGGCAAGCTCGGTCAGTAGCTCAGGCTCGACCGACCAGGGAAGACTGCCCAGCAACTCGTCGCGGACCGTCCGCTCGGCGTCAGTGTGCTTGGACCACTCCACGAACTCCCGGTGACGGTCCGGGTTTCGTTCAAGTATCAGGCGCCACATGCTCGCCCATGCCTCGTACGCCCGTGCGTGACGCTCCAACCAGTCGTCGGCGTCCTCTCCCTCGCCCGGCTTTCCGGGGTCAGGGGCCGTGGGAAGCGTGTCGCGAGCTGCGACGAACACCAGGTCGTGCAGCGGGCCTTGCCGCAACACGATCTGGGCCTGGGTTGGGTCCTCCAGCAGTCGGGGAGTCATCGGCGGCGGTGTACCGCCCCGGGCACGCACTTCCTCGGCAACCGCACTGACCAGCCGCTCAGCGGCGCGTGGGCTCCCGAGCTGAGCCAACTGTCCAGCAGTGCACCGCTTCAGTGTCTGGTCCCGCAGGGACGCCGGACACGATGGGTGCCCAAGGGCGAGCGCAACCAGGGTCGGTCGACGATCGAAGTGGGGCGATTCCTTCTCGGTCTCCAGATCCGCCGCCACGGCTGCGTCCAGAAGCCATGCGGGCGCCTCCTCGGCATGGGGACCCAACAGCAGAGCCTCGGCGAGGGCGGAGCGGTCGTATCGGGGCTGATCCGACCGGACCTGCTGCGCCGCCAGCCGTACCACGGGGTCCTCCGGGCCGCAGTCGGCCATCGCCGTGAGAAGGAATTCGGAGGGCAGCACAGCGTCGAGGTCCTGGCCGGTCACGAGAGGTTCTCCATCGGGATCGTTGGTGCACTTGCTCGGCATGCTGAAAGGTCCTACACGAGGCTCACTGCGGCCCCGGAACGATGAGAAGGGCATCCAGCGGGCGGGTTCGCGTGGGGTGAGGGATCTCGAGCCAGCCGTCGCCCTCGGCAAGACAGCGTGGGATGGCCCTGTAGCGGCGCCACTGCCAGTTGATCCACCATCGTGGCTCGTTGGGCTGTCCTGCACGCCGTGTGGAGGTCGGCAGCAGTTCGCCGGCGAGTTCGATGTCCTCAAGCGGCGCCCCCAGACTCCGCACGTACTCGAGGGCGGAAAGCGCAGCTCGGTGCAGGGGCTGTCGAAGTTCCAGCGCTCGTCGATGGCCATGACCGTCTGTCGTCCTGGGGGCATGGCGTCGGTGTCGGGGAGGGTGAGACGGGAGATCGTGATCTGTCCGGCGCCATTGCACCAGGTCGTGGCGGACTGGCCGAGGAATGTGCCGGTCAAGGCCTTCGAACTCTTCGATCATGTCGTCACGCGGCGCCCGCCCGGCGTTGGAGTCCTCTTTAATGCCGTGAAGTACGGCGAGTGCCTGCTTCAGCGTGTCCCCCCGGCACCAGAGGGGAAGCATGGCAACGCCCTCGCGTTCCAGCTCCTTCCGTTCGGAAGCCTCCCACTGGAACTGGATGCCACGGCGACGCCCGATCAGAGCCTGGCGCAGATCGATCCGGGGATCCCGTGCGGAGGAAACCAGGTAGGCCAGGAGACGCGCGTTCATCTGCTCATCGCGGTGGAAGTCCACCGCAATGTCCACGTCGTGCGGGTCCAGGGCGCCGCGCGCGTACGAGCCGAACAGGTACACGGCGTCGACCAACTCCAGCGGCCACCCTGCATCCTCGTCCAGACGCTGAAGCAGCTCCGTCACCAGTGCGGTGGCCCGCTCGCGGTTCACCTCGCCCCCCATCCCCCTGACCCCTTTGTCTCCGTGCGATCGTAAGCTCGATGCCCCACGCGAGGGGGCAGTTCAGCACAGTCCGTCCCAGTTGTTCAGGGCTTGCTTGCAGTCGCTCTCGCTGTCAGTTTCGGTGTCTTAATTCAGCGATTCGCCTGATCGTTGTTGGCATCATTCGCATGCAACTCAGCAGAGGTGCGGGCACCGGTTCTGACGGACGCTCAACACATGAGAAAAGCACTCCGAAAGAAATGCGCGCAGTCATCGGCCATGCTGCGCTGCGCGGAGGCCGCCGCGGCTGCGGACGCACCCTGCGGGTGCCGGCAGGCTTGCGGATGCCCGCAGGCAGCGGCGTGCCGAAGCTGCAGTCTGCAGCGCGGTGGACTGTGCGCTCTTCGTGTTCGTCTTCGTTCGCGGCGTGCCGGCGCTGCCGCTCTCGTGCCGTTGCGTGCACGCGCGCCGCGTCGGGTGACTCAGCGGTGGGCGGCGCGGTTCATCTCGACGACGTCGTCGACGGTGGGGTTGGCCGGGAGGGCGGCGAAGCGTTCCGGGAGGCTGTCGCGGATGCGGGCATCCTTGACGCGGTCGGCCGCGGCCAGGGCCGCCGGCAGCTCGTCGAGGGTCAGCTCGGTGCAGTAGGCGGGGCTGTTCGGCTGCTGGCGCCAGGAGTCGGCCAGCGTGCCGGTGTCGTAGGGGTCGAAGCCGGTGTCGTCCACCAGGCTCATGGCCACCTTCCGCGCCTCCTCGGAGTCGCCGGCGACGGGGATGGCGAGGCGGCCGGGCGTTCCGGCCGGGACGCCCTTGGCCCGCTGGGTTTCGGCCAGCGCGGCGTTCCACGCCTTGACCACGGGGCGGCCGAGCAGCTCGGCCGTGTACACGCTCTCCACCTGGCCGTTGTCCACCGCCTCGATCGGCTCGCTGAGCATGCCGGGGTAGTAGTTCGAGGTGTCGATGACCACCGTCTCGTCGGGCACCGACGCGAACAGGTCCGCCAGCTTGCCCGCCACCCCGAACGGGATCGACAGGACGATGACGTCCCGGCCCTGGACGGCGGCGTCGGAGAGGTCCGCCGCGCGGGCCCCGGACTCCAGCACCTCCGCCCGGACGGCCTCGGGGCCGCGGGCGTCGGCCACCTGGACGTCGTGACCGGCCGTGCTGAGCTTGGCAGCGAGGTTCCCGCCGATGGCGCCAGCGCCTATGACAGTAATTTTCATGACTTGTTCCTTAGGAGGTTGTGCCGTCCCTGGGGGCAGCACGATGTGATGGATGGGTGGTGGTGCCGCCTGGCGTTGCGGGGGCGGAGCGGGGTGCCTGGCGATTTACGCCTGGGTGTCCTGCTGGCGGTAGCCGCTCGCGATGAGCGTGCGGAGTCGGTCGAGCGACTCCTCCTCGGTACCGGTGCCCTTGATCCAGGCAACGGAACAGGCCGCGAGGAACAGGTCGTGCCCCCGCACCGACGCGCGCACGCGCCCCGCGAGCTGCGCGGCTCGCACGTATTGATCGGTGGCGGAGATGAGGATGTCGCAGGGAATCGTGAGCGGGTTGTCCGGCTCCTGCGCCCGGGCCGCGGCCATGAGCGGGTCGGGCAGCCCGCTGAAGGCGCTGAAGTACTCCTCCATCGCGCGCAGCCACTGCTCCAGCGCCTGGGCGGCGTCGTCGAGTTGCTCGATGTCCGCCTGGCGGGCCACGAGTTCCTCGGAGCGGGTCTGCAGCACGGCCGCCAGCAGTGCCTCCCGGGTGGGGAAGTGCCGGTACAGGGTGCCGGGCCCGACGCCCGCCTCCTTGGCCACCGCCTCGAGGGAGGTGCCGACCCCGTGCTGCAGGAAGTGACGCTGCGCGGTCTCCAGGAGGGCAGCGCGGTTGCGCTGGACGTCCGCGCGGGGCTTGCGTTCCCGCTGTGCACCGGCGCTCATGCGCCCTCCTGTCTGCCGTGATCCTGCGGCCGCATCAAAACGGATGCTGCCTCCGCACTTAGTCGAGAGTAAAACGGAGGCAGCGTCCGGTCAAATGGGCGGCCTGAGCGCGGAGCCCGGACACCGCAGGGGGCCGACACATTTAGCAGCCGTAGAACGCGGGAGCCGTGCGGGCTGCACCATTCCAGGGGGCCCTTGTCCGGCCTCTCCAGCGCGGAGCCCGGTCCTCGGTCCAGGACGTCAGGGGGTGAGCTGTTGGTGTCCGATGACGGAGAGCAGTTCGAGTTTGCTGTGGCTCTCCGTGCCGGGGCGGGTGGTTAGCACCACCAGGGTCTGGGCGCGGTTCTCGGTGAACAGGAGCTGGGCGTCGACATCGATGCGGCCGAGTTCGGGATGGAGGAGGGTCTTGCAGTCGCCGTAGCGGGCGACTTCCTGCAGTTCCCACATGCGGACGAACTCGGGGCTGTGTTCCTGGAGTTCGGCGAGGATCCGGGCGGCTCGGGGGGTGTCGCTGCCGGCTGTCAGCGCGGCCCGCAGGCGTGCCGCCTGGGCGCGGCCGTGGCTTTCGTGGGTCTCCTCGGGGTACACAAAACGCTCGGCCGGGTCCATGAACCAGCGGTAGTAGCCGCTACTGGCCAGACCGGTGTGGCGGGTCTGGTCGCCGAGCAGCGCGATGGCCAACGCGTTCATCGCGAGGGTGTCGGACAGGTCGGTCGTTACCAGGGCCGGGGAGTCGTCCAGGCGGTCCAGGACCCGCATCAGGGTCGGGCTGACGTGTTCGGAGCGGTGGAAGCGGGCCGGGGCGTTGTGGCCGATGAGGGCGAAGAGATGGTCGCATTCGTCCAGGGACAGCCTCAGCGCCCGGGCGAGAGCCGCGGTGATCTGGACGGAGGGCTGCGGAGCGCGCTGCTGTTCCAGCCGGGCGTAGTAGTCGGTGGACATGCCGGCGAGCTGCGCGACCTCCTCGCGGCGCAGCCCCTGCGTACGCCTGCGCGGCCCCTCGACCAGCCCGACATCACGAGGCCGCAACATCTCACGCCGGTGGCGCAGGAATTCCGCCAGTTCCTTCTTGTCCATGCCCCCCATCCTCGCCGCATCCCGCCCGGCTATCCAGAGACCGCCGATCCATGGATGAGCCCTCCCCTCCCACTCCTGCGCAGGCGCCCCTACGGCCGCGCCGAGGGCGCTCGCAGCGAGACGACCCGACGATCACCTGCCCCTGCGTGACCCGCTGGGAAATACGCCGGCTGTCGGCGGTACGCCGCAGGTCGTCGGCATGGAAGACCGCCCGCCGCGACGGGCCCCCCGTCGAGGACACCCAACGCTTTGGACCCAACGCTTTGACCGGCCCCGGGCCTCATCGCCCGGGGCCAGCCGACACGACGATGTTCGCCGTGTCAGCCGGGCGCTCGCGTGCCCCTCGGCGCTCAGGACGGAACCGGTCGCCTCCAGTGCGACGACGGGGCGAAGCCGAAGGCGCTTCCTTACCGTTCCGCGTCTTCGGTGAGGACCTCCCCGAGGCGGGTCCAGCTCGCGTTCGTCCATGATGTGGCCCAACAGGACCCGCCCGCGTGCTGTTGTTCCGCGTCTGTCACAGGTCGGTCAGCTGCCGCTGATCATGGCGAGGATGTCGTGGTAGGAGCCGTTGGCCTGCGCGTCGCGGATGAACCTTGCGCGCTCGACGACAATCTCCTTCGCGTCGGGCTGCTCGCGCAGCAGGTCGAGGGTCTCGGTGAGGAAGTCGTCCAGCGGCATGGATTGCTCGTTGTCCTGCTGGCCGAGCAGGGTCGTGCGCACAGCCGGCGGGATCACCTCGATCACCTGGACGCCGGCGTCGGCACCGGCGAGCTGGATGCGCAGGCTCTCGGAGAAGGAGTGCAGCGCGGCCTTGGTCGCGCTGTAGGTCGGGGTGCTCTGATATGGGACGAACGCCAGCGCGGAGGTGACGTTCATGACGACCGCGTCGTCCTTGCCCACCAGCAGCGGCAGGAAGGCGTACGTCATCCGAATCGTGCCGAGCAGATTGGTCGCGATGTGATCCTCGGCGACCTGGAGTCCGGCCGGGTCGAGGACGCTCTCCAGCAGCTGAATGCCGGCGTTGTTGACCAGGACGTTCAGCCCCGGGTGGCTCGCCGCCACGGTCTCACGGGCCCGGGCGATCGAGTCGGGGTCGGCGACGTCGAGGACGAGCGCGTCGATGCCCGGGTGCTCGGCCGTGATCTCGTCGAGGAGTTCCTTGCGCCGGCCGGCGACGATCACCTTGTTGCCGGCCTCGTGCAGACGCAGGGCCAGGCCGAGGCCGATGCCCGAGGTGCCGCCGGTGATCAGGATCGTGTTGCCGGTCATCTTCATGGGGGTCTTGCTCCTTCGGTACGGCGGGCCGGTGAGCGCCCGCGGCCTCGACCGTAGAGACGCCCGCGCAGCGGTGGGAGAGGACGGTTTATCCATGGATCGGCGGTCTCTGCCTCGTGAAGCGAACGTCGGCCGTCGGGCTGGGTCCTGCAGAAGCTGGAGGGCGGCCGCGGTCCCGGCCGAGGCGTCGTCCACGCCGTCGACTGCGAGGAAGCACCCGCCGGGGCGCCGCTGCTGCCCCTGGACCAGGCACTGGACGCCGCGAAGCATCCCGGTACCCGGCGTTGCTCCCTGTGCACCCGTGCTCGACCTCCCGTACAAGCTGGTTGAGCACATCTCGTGGCTCATCTACGCCCGATCGCGCCTTACTAAAGCGCCGGCGCCACCGTCCGCACCCCTTACTACGGCCACCATGAACTTCCGGAGCACTACCAGCAGTACAACCGCGACCACGCCTGTCTCCGCGCTCGAGGCGAACGCGCCTTCGCCCGTCTCAAGTCCGGCGACTCGATGGTGGCCGGCTGGGGAGGATCGTCGGTCCATGGATATGTGATCCTCTCCCGCCCCCGCCGATACACCCCCATAGTCGAGACTGCCGGGCGCCCGCCCCTGCGGCGAAGGAGAGCATCGCCGAGGCCAACGGCGCCTACGACCAGGTGCTGGCCATGCTGAGCGGCGCCAAGATCTGATCCAGCAACGCACAAAATGGAGAGCCGAACGTGAAACCCACGAATGAAGACACCGTCGAAATCAGCAGGGCCGTGGCGCTGTGGGCGCACATCATGGACGACCACGAACTGGACCGTCTCGGCGAATGCCTCACCGAAGACGCGGTGTGGGACGGCAGCGTCTTCGGCGGCGACCCGGTCGTCGGGCTGGACGCGATCGCGACCTTCATGAACGCGCCCGGACACGCGAAAGCCCACCACACGACGAACATCGTCGTGTCGGAAGGCCCGGGCGACGAGGTGCGGGCCCGATCCAAAGGGCTGAGCCTGCTGGAGGGCGGCGGTGTCGCCAGCGTCGTCTACGCCGACGACCTGCGACGTACCGATGACGGCTGGCGCATTTCCCGGCGGGTCATCCATCTCACGTGGCCACTTCGCCGCTAGGAGGCCGCGGAATATCGCCGTTTCCGGGGCTGGGCTTGAGGCCGTCGGCGGGGTGGCCGGGCCTCGAGGACACCCGGAGCGTCGTGCAGGGCAACACCCTGCTGGAGTGGGATGCGTCCCATGTCAGGGGTCTCACCGGTACTCCAGGATTGAACGCTAAGCATTGATCTCGGATCTCGGTTCGATCACTGCTGGGACTGGTGAGGTGCCTGTTCCCTAGCGTCACCACCTGTGGCACTTGACTGTCTTTCAGGAGAGCAGAAGGCCGGTACGCCCGCTTCGCCGGCGAGCCGTCCGTTCAGGAGCTGGAGGGGTATTTCTGGCTGGACGCGGTGGCCTTGGAACAGGCCCGGGCCAAGCGCCGGTCTCATCACCGGCAGGGCTGGGCGGTGCAGTGGGGCACGCTCAGACGCTGGGCACCTTTTTGTCGGCGCTGGCCCACATGCCGCCGGGGGTGTCGGCGTTCGTCGCGGAGCAGCTGGAAACGGGGGCGGGACACGAGGGCCTCTCACGGGCCACCGCGTCAGCCCCCATCCCTCCTCACATGGAAATCACGCGGTTCAGGCGAACAAGGTATTCCGCGTCTGGTTGCACGCCGGCCCCGAAGCGTTCCTGGACCACGGCGAGCCCGAGGTCGCGCCGCTTCGGTGATCGCGCCGCGTCGGCCGCCGCCAGTGCGTCCGGCAGCTCCTGACGGGTGAGATCCGTGCAGTAGGCGGGTGTGCCGGGCTGCTGCCGCCACGATTCCGCGAGCGGCCCCGCATCAAAGGCGTCGAACCCGGTGTCCTCAACGAGTGCCATGGCCAGGTCACGCTCTCGCGCACTGTCGGCCGCGACGGGGAGCGAGATGCGGTCCGCACTTCCCGCCGGCTTGTTCCTGTGCGCGAACGACTCGGCTCCGATCGAGTTCCACGCCTTGACGATGGGCCAGCCCAGCAGCTTTGCAACCCACACGCTCTCAGCCTGGCCGGCCTCGATCGCCGCGATTCCGTTGTCCCGATGCGGGAAGTAGTTCGACGTGTCGATGACAACCGTGTCAGCCGGCACCTTGGCGATCAGTGGTGCGACCTGCGGAATGCGGGCGAAGGGAATGGAAAGGATCACGGCGTCGACGTCCACTACGACTTCCGCCGCTGTGACCGCTCGTCCACCCGAGGCCAGCACGTCCGCCTCGATCGTCTCCGGGCCGCGCGAATTGGCCGCCTTTACCTCGTGCCCGGCCGCGCTCAACCGCCTGGTCAACGTCTTGCCGATGTTCCCGGTGCCGAGAATGCCGATCTTCATGGTGAAACTCCTTGTCCGGAACGGAACCCCGGTTTCGGTGACCGGGTTCCCGGGCTTGGTCCCTGCGGCGCGACCGGGGCTGCGGCCGACCGCGGACGCGGTGGTGTAAGTGGGTGATGACGACCTTGCCGAAGTGAGCGCCGCTCTTCGTGTTCGTCGTGTGGGTTCGTGGTGTGCCGGCGTTGCCGCCCTCGTGCCGTCGCGTGCGCGAGAGTCGCGTCGGGTCTCTCAGCGGTGGGTGGCGCGGTTCGTCTCGACGACGTCGTCGACGGTGGGATTGACACCGAGGGTCAGTTCGGTGCAGTAGGCGGGGCTGTTCGGCTGCTGGCGCCAGGAGTCGGCCAGCTTGCCGGCGTCGTAGCCGGTGTCGTCCACGAGCCGCATGGCCGCACGCCGCGCCTCCTCAAAGTCGCCGGTGACGGGGATGGCGAGGCGGCCGGGCGTTCCCGCCGGAACGCCCCGGGTGCGCTCAGGAGGGCAGCGCGGTTGCGCTGGACCTCCGCGCGGGGCTTGCGTCCCCGCTGTTCACCGGCGCTCATGCACCCTCCTGCCTGCCGTGGGATCCTGCGGCCGCAGCAAAACGGATGCTGCCTCCGTATATCTGCGAGAGTAAAGCGGAGGCGGCATCCGGTCAAACCGGTGGCCCGACCGCGGAGTCCGGACAGCCCAGGGGGCCCACCTGTCTGGCCGCAGCGGGCAGGACAAGAGCCGTGCGGAAGTGGGTGCGCGGGGTGCCGCGCCGCCGGTCCCGACGACTTCCGGCGTCCTGGACCGTGAACCGCATGCATCACGAGCGCCCCTGACCGCATTCGGCACACAGGTCTCCAGCTTTTTCGGCCCCTCCCGCGCCGAGCCCGGCCGGTCCCCGGTCCAGGACGTCAGGGGGTGAGCTGTTGGTGTCCGATGACGGAGAGCAGTTCGAGTTTGCTGTGGCTCTCCGTGCCGGGGCGGGTGGTTAGCACCACCAGGGTCTGGGCGCGGTTCTCGGTGAACAGGAGCTGGGCGTCGACATCGATGCGGCCGAGTTCGGGATGGAGGAGGGTCTTGCAGTCGTCGTAGCTTTGTGCGACTTCCTGCAGTTCCCACATGCGGACGAACTCGGGGCTGTGTTCCTGGAGTTCGGCGAGGATCCGGGCAGCTCGGGGGGTGTCGCTGCCGGCTGTCAGCGCGGCCCGCAGGCGCGCTGCATGGGCGCGGCCGTGGTGTTCGTGGACCTCCTCGGGATACACCAGACGTTCGGCCGGGTCCATGAACCAGCGGTAGTAGCCACTGCGGGCCAGACCGGTGTGGCGGGTCTGGTCGCCGAGCAGCGCGATGGCCAAGGGGTTCATCGCGAGGGTGTCGAGCAGGTCGGTCTGCACCAGGGCCGGGGAGTCGTCCAGGCGGTCCAGGACCCGCATCAGGGTCGGGCTGACGTGTTCGGAGCGGTGGAAGCGGGCCGGGGCGTTGTGGCCGATGAGGGCGAAGAGATGGTCGCGTTCGTCCAGGGTCAGCCGTAGTGCCCGGGCGAGGGCGGTGGTGATCTGAATGGAGGGCTGCGGGGCGCGCTGCTGTTCCAGTCGGGCGTAGTAGTCGGTGGACATGCCGGCGAGCTGGGCGACCTCCTCGCGGCGCAGCCCCTGGGTACGCCTGCGCGCCCCCTCGACCAGCCCGACGTCGCGGGGCCGCAGTGCCTCACGCCGGTGGCGCAGGAATTCCGCCAGTTCCTTCTTGTCCATGCCGTGCATCCTCGCCGCATCCCGCCTGGCTATCCAGAGACTGCCGATCCATGGCTGAGCCCGCACTTCCCCTCCCACCCGCGCGAAGCCGCTCGTACGGCCGACGCGAGGGCGCGCGCAGCGAGACGACCCGATGATCACCTGCCCCTGCGTGACCCGCTGGGCAATTCGCCGGCTGTCGGCGGACGCCGCAGGCCGTCGGCATGGAAGAAGGCCCGCGGCGACGGTCTCCGTCGAGAACGCCTGACGCTTTGGACGGGCCCCGGGCCTCGTCGCCCTGCCTGGCCGATACGACGAGGTTCGTCGTGTGACGGCGCTCACGTGCTGTTGTTTCCCGTCGGAAACAACAGGTCGGTCAGCTGCCGGCGATCATGGCGAGGACGTCGTCGTAGGAGCCGGTGGCCACCGCGTCGCGGATGAACCTTGCGCGCTCGACGACAATCTCCTTCGCGTCGGGCTTCTCCCGCAGCAGGCCGAGGGCCTCGGTGAGGAAGTCGTCCAGCGGCATGGAGTGTTCGCTGTCCTGCTGGCCGAGCAGGGTCGTGCGCACCCCCGGCGGGATCACCTCGATCACCTGGACGCCGGCGTCGGCACCGGCGAGCTGGATGCGCAGGCTCTCGGAGAAGGAGTGCAGCGCGGCCTTGGTCGCGCTGTAGGTCGGGGTGCTCTGATATGGGACGAACGCCAGCGCGGAGGTGACGTTCATGACGACCGCGTCGTCCTTGCCCACCAGCAGCGGCAGGAAGGCGTACGTCATCCGGATCGTGCCGAGCAGATTGGTGGTGACGTGATCCTCGGCGATCGGAACTTCGGCCGGGTCGAGGAGGTTCTCCCGCAGCATGATGCCGGCGTTGTTGACCAGGAGGTTCAGCCCCGGGTGGCTCGCCGCCACGGTCTCACGGGCCCGGGCGATCGAGTCGGGGTCCGCGACATCGAGGACGAGCGCGTC
Organism: Streptomyces montanus; assembly: GCF_005786655.1. Classification (NCBI taxonomy): domain Bacteria; kingdom Bacillati; phylum Actinomycetota; class Actinomycetes; order Kitasatosporales; family Streptomycetaceae; genus Streptomyces; species Streptomyces montanus. Next base: position 140,474 of record NZ_VBZC01000009.1, on the reverse strand, counting down.
GATGCCCGGGTGCTCGGCCGTGATCTCGTCGAGGAGTTCCTTGCGCCGGCCGGCGACGATCACCTTGTTGCCGGCCTCGTGCAGACGCAGGGCCAGGCCGAGGCCGATGCCCGAGGTTCCGCCGGTGATCAGGATCGTGTTGCCGGTCATCTTCATGGGGGTCTTGCTCCTTCGGTACGGCGGGCCGGTGAGCGCCCGCAGCCTCGACCGTAGAGGCGCCCGCGCAGGGGCGGGAGAGGACGGTTTATCCATGGATCGGCCGTCCCTGGCAGAGCCGTAGAAGACGCCCATGCCGGTCAGCGCCTCCAGACCGGGCGTAGCGAGCCACCGGTAGGAGAACCCCTGCAGCACCCAACCACGGGTCGCTCCGTCGCTCCGTACGCAAGGGTCCATGTGCGATCTCAGTCGCCTGGTAGCCGATCGGCGGTCAGCGGCTGGGCTCGTGGGTGAGTTGCTTGACATGCCGCAGGGTCAGGGCGGTTTCCACAGCCTGCACGCCGTCGAAACCGCCGATCTTCTCGCTGAGGTATGTGTAGAGCTCGCTCGTGCTCGAGGTGGCGACGGTGGCGAGGAGGTTGGCCTGGCCAGTGGTGGCGCCGGCGAAGCGGACCTCGTGGTGTTCTGCCAGCTTCCGTCCGGCGGCGTCGAGTGCGGAGGGGCCGACGGTGAGCCAGAGCATCGCGCTGATGCCGTGTCCGAGGGATTCGCGGTCATGCTGCACTTTGAAGTAGAGGATGCCCGTGGAGCGCAGACGCTCCAGGCGCCGCTTGACAGCGGACTCCGACTGGCCGGTGCTGGTCTGCAGTTCACTGAAGGTTGCCCGGCCGTCGCGCCGCAGCACGGCGAGCAGCGCCTCGTCCGCTCCTTCGAGAGCGATGGGGGCGGCTACCGGCTCGCTGTACGGGAGACGCAATGCCGCCTCCTGGTCGGGTTCGAGCGCTTGAGTCTTGTCGAGCCAGCCGAGGGGACCGCCGTAGAAGGTGTGCAGCAGGCAGTGGGCGCTGACCGAAATGACCTGAGGCGTGCGTTGCAGGCGGTCGAAGAGCAGTTCGTCGCGGTCCTGTCGGCTGCGGGCTCCCATGGCACACAGCACTTCGGTGCCGCCGGAGATGAGATCGACGTGTGAGGTGTCGGGGCGCCGGGCCAGCGCGGTGGCGAGTTGTTCGGCCACGTCGGGAGTGCAGCGCAGCCGGACGATCCAGCTCTGGCGGCCCAGCAGGCTCTCGTCGGTCATGCCGACGATCCTGAGTCCGGCGGTGGTGCGCAGTTTGCGGAAGCGGCGGGCGACGGTCTGATCGGACACTCCGAGGATTTCGGCGATACGGCTGAACGGCGCCCGCCCGTCCACCTGAAGCGCGTGCAGCAGCTTCAGATCAAGCGCGTCGGGCGAAGGGGACTGCATCGATGGCTCCTGCTTCGAGCGGGTGATGTTCACGTCATGTCGTACGACAGCGCCGTGTGGCCTGGGACCGGAAGGGTCCGGTCCCAGGCCACTGAGCGGCGCCGTGCCCGTCCCCACGGACGGCACCGGTACCGGCGCGGTGACTGTCCGCTCTTGAGCCGTGCCGGTACGTCGGGTGTCACCTCGGTGCGGGGCCGGCGCTCACCGCGGGGCGGCGGGTGACTGCGGCCCGGTTGCCGTCCGGGTGTCGGCGGTGGGCAGGTCGGGGGTGCGAGGCCCTTGGACGGAGGCAGCCGGGCCTGCGGCCGGTGGGGCCGACTGCCGCGGCCGGCGCAGCAGGACGAATCCCACCGCGGCTGCCAGCAGGGTCAGGACGGCCGCGGCGATCAGGCAGAGCTGAAGACCGTCGATGAACGCCTGCGACAGGGCGCGGAGGACATGCGGGGTGTCCGCGCCCAGGCGAAGCCTGCCGACCGCACTCAGCCCGCCGGCGTCCGCGGTCTCGGTGACGCGCCGGACCGTCGCCCCGTCCAGCCCCGCGTCGGTGAGATGTCCGGGCAGAGTGTCCACGGCCCGAGAGGACAGCAGCGCGCCCAGGACAGCGGGGCCGAGGGCGGCGCCGAGCTGGCGGAAGGCGTTGTTGGCGGCAGCGGCCATACCGGCCTGGTGGAACGGCACCGAACTGACGGCGGTGGCGGTCATCGGTGTCAGGACGAAAGACACGCCCAGGCCGAGCAGGGCCAGCCGCCAGGCCAGTGAACCGAACGAGATGTTGGCGTCGATGGTGGTCAGCGACAGCAGCGCGCCCGCCGCGACCAGCAGGCCGCCGGGAATCAGCACCCGAGGAGACACCCGGTGCACCAGGCGCCCCATGGGGACGCCGAGGACCAGCGGCACCATGCACACCACCAGCAGCCGCCAGGCCGATTCAAGGGTGCTGAGCTGCTGGACCATGCCGAAGTAGAGGCTGAGGGCGAAGAAGAACCCGATGAGCCCGAGAAAGCTGATCATGGCGATCAGTGCGGTGGCGGTGAAGGAGGGGCTGCGGAACAGTGTCAGGTCCAGCATCGGGCTGGAGCTGTGCCGCTCCACCAGCACGAAAGCGACCGATGCGACAACGGCAGTGAACAGGGCGAGCAAAACCTTGGTGTCGGTGAAGGAGTTGGCGCCGCCCTCGATGATCCCGTAGACCAGAGCGGTGATGGCCAGCGCGGCGGTGATCTGGCCGGGCCAGTCCAGTCGGCGTGTGCCTGGGGCACGGGAGTCGGTGAGCAGCTTCGTCGAGACGACCAGCGCGAGCAGCGAGGCGGGGACGGGCAGCAGGTAGAGCCAGCGCCACGCGAAGTGCTCGAGGATCACGCCCGCGATGACGGGGCCGAGTGCGAGGGCGGCCACCAGGGAGGTCGCCCACACGCCGATGAAGTTCCCGCGCTCTCGCGGATCGGGAACGGTGTGGCTGATCAGGGCCAGAGTCGAGGGCAGCAACGCGGCCGCGCCCAGACCGGCGAAGGCCTGTCCGGCCCAGACGACCTCGATCGACTGGGCGCACAGTGCGATCAGGGCACCCAGACCGCTGAAGGCCAGGCCCGCCTGGAAGACCTTCTTACGGCCGTGCACGTCACCGAAGACGCCCGCGGTGAGGATGAGCGCGGCCATGGGCAGCACGAACGCGACGCTCACCCAGGACAGCTGCGAGGTCGACGTGTCCAGCGCCCGCTGAATGGCGGGCAGGCTCGCCGAGACGGTAGTCACCGGCAGATAGGCGACGAACACGCCGACGCAGGCCATGACGAGTGTGGGCACCCGCCGCTCCTGCGGCGGGTTCGCCGTGGTCGTGACGTTCACGAAAGACTCTCTCCCTTAGGTACCAGGCGCTGTGGTCGGCTGGCTTCCGCCGCAACGTTCCGGCTTGCCGGGGAGCCGAGGCCAGCCACGAGCGCCGGATCCCGGAAATCCGACATCGGGGCCTTCGGTCCGGAGGAAGTCCGACCCGGCAGAGAACAACGGCCGGCAGCTGTCGGCGTGCCCGAAGATCTGGCAGAGCCGCGGATACAGCCGTTCCGGCCGCCCAGTGATGCGGGCCCGGGGACGGCGCAGGCGCCGCCCTCGGCGAGGGCGAAGGTCGTCATGATCAGTCCTTGTGTGGGAGGGGCCGTCCCGGAGGGCGTGCCAGGTCACGGCGTCACCAGCCGGTTGAGGGCACGATGTTCGTCGATTGCCTGGGGACCCGGCCGGTGTATCGGGCCCGTGCCCAGGGTCAGGGACAGGCCCGTGCCCTGGTTGGCATGGGCGATGATCTCCGCGGTGATGGAGACCGCCGTCTCCTCAGGCGTGCGTGCACCGACGTCGAGACCGATCGGGGAACGCAGCCGAGCCAGTCGGTCCTGCGCGACGCCCGCCTCGCGCAGGAGACGCAGGCGTTCGTCGTGCGTCCGGCGGGATCCCATCGCGCCCACGTAACCGACGGGCAGATCGAGTGCCAACTGCAGCAGGGGGATGTCGAACCTGGCGTCGTGGGTGAGGACGCAGACGGCGGTACGGCCGTCGACCTCGGTGCGTTCCAGATAGCGGTGCGGCCAGTCGACCACGACCTCGTCCGCGTGCGGGAGGCGGGCCGCGGTGGCGAAGACGGGGCGGGCGTCGCACACGGTGACCCGGTAGCCGAGGAAGCGGCCGGCCTGGCTGAGCGCGGTGGCGAAGTCGACCGCGCCGAAGATCAGCATGCGGGGGCGGGTCGCGGCCACATGGACGAGGACGGACAGCCGGTCGGGGCAGGTGTCCGCGTCCCCGCCGAACGAGACGGCCGCGGTGCGTCCCGCCCGGAGCTGGGCTGTGGCCCGGTCCGCCACCGCCTGGCCTGTCGGCCCTGCGGCCAGCGTCGCGTCGGCGGTCCAGCTGTCGCCGAGAACGCTCAGGGTGGCGCCGATGAGTGCGTCGGGGCCGTCGACGACCTGGGCCACGGCGGCGGGTCGGTCCCCGGCAACCTCGGCGAGGGCCGCGCCGAGATGCGGCCGGGTCGCAGGGTCGATGCGCTGGACGAGAACGTCGAGTTCGCCGCCGCAGGTCAGGCCGACGGCGAAGGCGTCGTCGTCGGAGTAGCCGAACCACGCGCGCTGTGGGGCGCCCCGGTCCTGTAGCACCTGTCGGCACAGTTCGTAGACGGCGCCTTCGACACAGCCGCCGGAGATGCTTCCGACGGCGTTGCCGTCCTCGTCCACCGCGACCGACGTACCGACGGGCAGGGGCGCGCTGCCGGTGACGTCGACGACTGTGGCCAGGGCGAAGGGGCGTGCCTCGCGGCACCAGCGGTGCAGCGTGTCCGCGATGTTCAGCATGGGGCGTCCTCCGGGTTCGCCGTGGGGAGGGAGGGGGTGCAGGTTGCCGCCACGCGCGGACGCTGAGCGCATACGCGGGGCGACCCTGGTAGGTCCGGCGGTCGGACGGGGACCGACGGCCGGAAAGGCCGGTGGCATTGAAAGCCGCGTGGGCGAACGCGGCCTGCGCTGTGCAGAACAACACCCGGTCAGGCCCCAGGCACTCCTGCCCGGAGTGATCCTGACGGGTTGACGGCCTACATCACGTGCTCGATCCGGATGGGCAGCTGGTTCTGTCGCTGTCCGGTGGCGTGGAAGACCGCGTTCGCGACAGCGGCTGCCGCGCCGATCATCGTGACCTCGCCGAGGCCCTTCACCCCGACGTCGTTGAGGAGCAGGTCGGGCTCGTCGATGAAGTCGAAGTCGATCTCCTGTATGTCGGCGTTGACCGCGACGGGGTACTCCTCCAGCGTGGTGTTGAGGAATCCGCCGAAGCGCCCGTCGACCTCGCTCGACTCCCGGAGCGCCTGGCTGATGCCCCAGACCACGCCCCCGCGGACCTGACTGACCGCGGTGACCGGGCTGGCGACCCTGCCGCAGTCGACCACACAGAGCGCCCTGGGCACACTGATGCGCCGTGTCGTGGCCTCGATGCGGACCTCGACGAAGTGAGCGACCCAGCTGAAGGCCGTGAAGTCCGGGAAGACCGGACCCGCGGCGGAGAACAGGCCGGCCCGCGAACGGTCGAGCATCTCGGGGGGCTGGCCCGGTCCCACGGAGGTCACCTCCACCTCCGGCGACCCGCCTCCGGTGGCTCGAACTGCGGCTGCCACATCCACTGTCCCGGTGTCGCCCGTGCCGAGGTGCTTGCGCAGCTCGCGCAGTGCCTTGTGCACCGCGGGCAACGCGGTCGCGGTGCCCCACGCCCCGGCGGTGAGATGCTGCGGTGCGAAGCGCGTGTCACCGACTTGTACGACGACGTCCCGCACGGGAACACCGAGGTCCTCCGCGACCAGGAGAGCGATGGCCGAGCGGATGCCCTGCCCCATCTCGTGGCCGTCGACGCCGACGGTCACCCGGCCATCGGCCGCAGCGGACATACGGGCCACGGCCGGAGCGACCAGGACCGGGTGGGCGCCGACAGCGACGCCCAGGCCCACGAACGATCCGTCAGCGGCACGCATCGACCCCGGCCGCGGATCGCGTTTGCCCCATCCGAACCGTTCTGCACCTCGCGTCAGACACTGCGCCAGGTGGCGGGAGGAGAAGGGCAGCCCGGTGACCGGGTCCGTGGCGGTGTCGTTGGCCAACCGCAGCTCGACGGGGTCCTGGCCGGTGGCGTACGCCAGTGCGTCGATGGCCGACTCGAACGCGAAGCTGGCCGGGCCCTCCATCGGAGCTCTCATGAATCCCGGCGTCTGGACATCGGTTTGAACCAGGCGCTGGCGTCCCCCGAAGTTGGGTACGGCGTACAGCCTCGACGTCATCTCCGTGAACATGGCGGGGTACAGGTCGTGGCGGGACGTCTGGTGCTCCGCGTCGTGGAGGGCGGCCAGGAGCCGTCCCGACGAGTCGGCGCCGAGCCGGATGCGATGACGACTGACCGGCCGGAAGCTGCCGGTGTGGAACGTCTGCGGGCGCGGAATGACCAGCTTGACCGGACGCATCAGCCGGCGTGCGGCGAGCGCCAGTGGCCCGATGTGCGGCTGCAGTGCGTTGCGGGATCCGAAGCCGCCTCCGATGTAGGGCGAGATCACTTCGACATCGGCCGGATCGAGGTTCAGTTGCGTGGCCACTCCGTGGCGGAGTGCGCCGGCGTTCTGGGTGCTCTCATGCACCACGAGCCTGTCACCCCGCCATTCCACGACTGAGCTGATCAGTTCCATCGGGACCTGGTGCTGGGCCGGGTGCAGGTAGGTCTCGTCGATCTGCACCGGGCTCGCCGCGTACGCGCTCTCGGCGTCGCCCACCTTGACGTCGGGAAACCAGGACAGGGCTTCTTCCTGGAGGACGGAGGTGGCGCCTTCGTCGTCGATTCCGACGGCGAACGGCTCGGTCTCGTAGCGTGCCCGGACGAGTTCCGCCGCCTCGGTGGCGGCGACCAGGGTGTCGGCGACGACCAACGCGATCGGCTGTCCTCGGTAGGCGACGACATCGCTGAGCAGCGGCTGCAGGCTCTGGAAGGCGAAGCCTCCGCCCATCAGGAACCCGGGGCCGCGCAGTTCGTCCTCGGTGAACCGGGTCAGGACCAGACGGACACCGGGGACCGCCTCGGCCGCGGCGGTGTCGATGGCCACGGTGCGGCCCTTGCCGATCGTGGCCACGGCGAACATGGCATACGCCAGGTCGGCCGGGACGCGGTCGGCGCCGTAGCGTGCGGTGCCGGTGACCTTTTCGTGGGCGTCGACGCGGCGCAGGTCTGGGGTCTTCATCGGGCGGCTCGCTTCCCGGCGGTGAGCAGTGCGTCAGTAACGGTGCGGATGCCCAGCTCCACTCGGAACGCGCCGGTGCGAGGAGGGCGGGCGTCGGCGAAGGCGACTTCCCCCGCGCGGCGGGCGGTTTCCACGGTGAGTTGTTCACCAGTCAGTGAGCGTTCCGCTGCCGTCGCCCGCCAGGGGCGCGTGGCGACCCCTCCCAGACCGATCCGGCAGTCCGTGACCAGACCTTGGGCGTCCAGCGTCACGGCGGTGGCGGCCGAGGTGAGGGCGAAGGCGTAGGACTCCCGGTCACGGATCTTGTGATAGGTGGAGCCGCGACCGGCGGGTGTCGCCGGAATGCGGATCCGCAGGATCAACTCATCGGGAGCCAGGGTGTGTTCGAGCAAGGGGTTGTCTCCCGGTTCGACGTGCAGTTCGCCGAGCGGCAGCGTCCGCTCGCCTGCCGGGCCGACCACGTCGAGTTCGGCGTCGAACGCGATCAGGGCTACGGCCCAGTCGCCCGGGTAGGTGGCGATGCAGGTGTCGCTGGTGCCCAGCAGCGCGTGGGTGCGGTCGAGTCCCTCGAGAGCCGCACAGCCGCTGCCGGGATTCCTCTTGTTGCAGGGGAACTCCGCTCCGCCGCGGAAGTAGCCGCATCGCGTGCGTTGCAGCAGGTTCCCACCGACCGTCGCCATGTTGCGCAGTTGCTGGGACGCCGCCCGCCACAAGGATTCCGACAGCGCCGGATAGTCGCGCCGTACGACCGGATGGTCGGCGACCTCGGCCATTCTCGCTCCCGCACCGAACGACAGCTCGCCCTCACCCGTACTGATCTCGGTCAGCTCGGCGAGACGATGAATGTCGATGACGGCCGGCGGCGCCTCGATGCCGAGCTTCATCAGGTCGTACAGAGTCGTGCCACCGGCCAGGATCCTGGTGCCCGGCTCGGCGACGGCCAGGGCATCAACGGCCCCGGCGACGGTGTCGGGCACTACATAGGCGAATGAGCGCACCGTCTACACCTCGCTCTGCTTGGTCTGGTCGGCCACCCGGCGTATGGCGGCGGTGATGCCGGCATACGCGCCGCATCGACACAGGTTGCCGCTCATGTACTCACGGATGTCGCCGTCGGTCTCGGTGTGGCCTTCGGCCAGGCAGGCCAGGCCGGACATCACCTGCCCAGGTGTGCAGTAGCCGCACTGCAGGGCGTCGCAGTCGACAAACGCCTGCTGCAACGGGTGCAGCGTGCCGTCGGGAGCCGCGACGCCCTCGATGGTCGTCACGTCCTGTCCCGCGACCTGGACCGCCGGAGTCAGACAGGACACGACGCGACGGCCGTCGATGTGCACCGTGCAGGCGCCGCACTGCCCCTGATCGCACCCCTTCTTGGTTCCGGTCAGCACGAGACGCTCGCGCAGCACGTCCAGCAGAGACTCGCGAGGGTCCAAAGCGAGGCACACCTCCTCGCCGTTGACGGTGAAGGCCGTCTCGACAAGGCCGGTCGGCGGCCTCGTGGTCGTCGATGTCTTCTCCATAGGGGGCTCGCTCCTTCGTTGCGGCGGGCGGGTGAGCGCCTGCGGCCTCGACCGTAGAAGCGCCCGCGCAGGGGCGGGAGAGGAAGGTTTATCCATGGATCGGCGGTCTCTGCCTGGTGGAGAGGTCCCTGAACGGTCCAGCCACCCCAGCCCAAGCCCCTCAGACGACACGCACAGGCGCACATCCGCCAGGCCGTTCCTGGTCGGTCGTCGGTACGTCGCGTTGTCTGATCAAGTGATCGCGGAAGGTTTCGCACCACGTCTGACCAGCGGGTGCCTTCGGGGAATGTGTGGACCGCGCTGCCTGGCGCGGGACTTCGAGCCGAACGGTCATCGAGTAGGAGACGCTGGGCGTGCTCACGGGAAGGGTCCTCATCTGTCCCGGGCACGGCGGCCCGGAGGATGCCGCCGGTGGGTGACGTCTATGCCGTCGAAGGGTGAGCGCACTCAACGGGCACGGCTACTTGTCGGCGCCGACCTTGGCGGTGTCCAGCTCGTCCTGCGGCGGTGTGGTGGTGCGGGAGTGCAGGACCTTGCGGGCCTGTTCGGTGTCGAAGTCGTTCTCCCACTTGCCGATCACGATGGTGGCGACGGCGTTGCCGAGGACGTTGATGAAGACGCGGCCCTCGTTGAGGATGCGGTCGATGCCGACGATCAGGGAGAGGGCGGCGAGCGGGATGTGGCCGACCGCGGTGACGGTGCTGGCGAGGACGATGAACGCGCCGCCCGCGATCCCGGCGGTGCCCTTGCTGGTGAGCATCATGACGCCGACCATGATCAGCTGCTGCTGCCAGGGCAGGTCGATGCCCATGGCCTGGGCCAGGAAGAGGGAGGCCATCGTGAGGTAGACCGCGGAGCCGTCCAGGTTGAAGGAGAACCCGGAGGGGATGACGATGCCGACCACGGGCCGGCCGATGCCGAGGATCTCCAGTTTGCGTACCAGCTGGGGCAGGACGGCCTCGCTGGAACAGGTGCTGAGGGCGACGAGCAGTTCGGCTTTGAGGAAGCGGATGAGGCCGAACAGGCTCAGGCGGCAGGCCCGCATGATGGCGCCGAGGACGACCAGGACGTAGATGACGCAGGTCGCGGTGAACAGGATGATGAGGTAGCCGAGTTGTTGGAGGCTCTCGGCGCCGTAGGTGGCGACCACGGTGGCCAGGGCGCCGAAGGTGCCCAGGGGCGCGAGCCGCATCACCCAGCCCACGATGCGGAAGACGACGTCCGACAGCGCCTTGATGCCGCGGGTCAGCGGTGCCCCTTCTTCGCCGGCCATGTTCAGGGCCGCACCGAAGACGATCGAGACCATCAGCGCGGCCAGGATCGCGTCCCCGGTGATCGCGCCCAGCAGGGAGGCGGGGATGAGGGAGGAGATGAAGCCGGTGAAGGTGGCGTGCTCTGTGGCGGTCTTGGGCACGTCGTCGGCGTTCAGTGACGAGGGGTCGACGTGCAGGCTGGAGCCGGGCTGGAAGATGTTGGCGACGACCAGCCCGATCAGCATGGACGCCAGGGACAGCACCAGGAAGTAGCCGATCGCCTTCACACCGATCCGGCCGGCCTTGCGCAGGTTGTCCATGGAGGCGAAGCCGGTGGTGACCACGCAGAAGACCACCGGGATCACGATCATCTTGACCAGCGCGATGAACCAGTCGTTGAGCGGCTTCAGGTCCTCACCCAGCCCGGGCGCGAGGATGCCGACGGCGATGCCGAGGACGGCGGCCAGTACGACCTGGAACCACAGCTCCGCTATGAGACGGCTCAATCGTGACCGCTGCGGGCGGTCGGCGGTGGTGGTGCTTGTCATCGTTGGTGCTCCTTTGCACGACGATCGTGTGTAGCCCTGTCCCGTGGGGGGTGCGGGGGACGCGCCGTGGCTCGCGCGCCCCCGATCTCGTGTGTGGCGCCCGTATCCGGCGGGCGCCGGCCGACGGCGCCCGCCCGGTGGCGGGCGCGTCTTCGGTGAGTGGCGGTCAGCTGTGCAGGGCACGCAGCACCTTGTAGAAGGCGGCCTTGCTCTCGAAACCGATGCCGGGGGTGTCGGTCAGGCCGACGCGGCTCTTCTCGACGACGGCGTCGTCGGCGAAGCCGCCGGTGGGCTGGAACTCGCCCGGGTAGGACTCGTTGCCGCCGAGCTTGAGGGCGGCTGCGATGTGCAGGGAGAACTGGTGCCCGCCGTGCGGGATGCAGCGGCGCGATGACCAGCCGTGCTGACGGAGCATGTCCTGGATGCGCAGGTACTCCACCAGACCGTAGGAGAGCGCGGGGTCGACCTGGATGGTGTCGCGGTCCGGGCGCAGGCCGCCGTAGCGGATCAGGTTGCGGGCGTCCTGCAGGGAGAGGAGGTTCTCGCCCGTGGCGATGGAGCCGGTGTAGTGCTCGGCGACGGTGGCGTTGAGGTGGTAGTCGAGCGGGTCGCCGATCTCCTCGTACCAGAAAAGCCCATAGGGCTCGATGGCCCGCCCGTACTCCAGGGCCGTGTTGAGGTCGAAGCGGCCGTTGACGTCGACGGCCAGCCGGGAGCCGTCGCCGTCCAGGACGTCGATGACGGCCTCGATACGGCGCAGGTCCTCCGCCAGGTCGGCGCCGCCGATCTTCATCTTGACGACGTCGTAGCCCAGGTCGAGGAAGCCGCGCATCTCGTCCTGAAGGTCGGTGAGGGTCTTGCCCGGTGCGTAGTAGCCGCCGGCGGCGTAGACGAAGACGGAGTCGTCGGGCCGCCCGTCGCCGTAGCGCTCGGACAGATACCGGTACAGCGGCTTGCCCTCGATCTTGGAGGCCAGGTCGAACAGGGCCATGTCCACCACACCGACCGCGACCGAGCGCTCGCCGTGCCCGCCGGGCTTCTCGTTGGTCATCATCACGTCCCATGCCTTGGCGTGGTCCAGGCCGCCCTGCTCGTCGAGCAGGCTGCCGGGCTCGGCCTCGAGGAGGCGGGGCAGGACCCGGCGGCGCAGGATCTCGCCGGCGCTGTAGCGGCCGTTGGAGTTGAAGCCGTAGCCCACCACGGGCTTGCCGTCCCGGATGACGTCGCTCTCGATCGCCACGATCGAACAGTCCATGGAGCTGAAGTCGATCCAGGCGTTGCGGATCGAGGAGCTGATCGGAACGAAGCCCTCGTAGACGTTGGTGATCTTCACTGCGGAGCCTTTCTAATATCTTATAAGATGCGAGGCCTGTTAGAGTGAGCTGGTCCGCCGCGGGATGTCAAGGGGTGGGGAAGCTCCGGAAAGGAACGGTCAGGGGGCTATGGCAGGGCAGAACCTGTTCTTCAGCAAGAGCGACCTCGCCTACGCGGAACTCCGCGATCGCATCCTCTTCGGCACTCTTCCTGCCGGGTCACGGCTCGCCCAGTACGACCTCGCCGAGTCCCTCAACATGAGCATCACGCCCCTGCGCGAGGCCATCCGCCGCCTCAGCAGCGAGGGACTCGTCACCGTCGAGACCCACCGCGACGTCCGGGTCTCCGTCATGAACTCGACCGAGGCCCGCCAGCTTTTCGAAGTCCGCCTGTCCCTGGACCCGACCGCCGCAGAACTCGCCGCCCAGCGACGGACCGACGACGACATCGCCACCATGCAGGCCGCCGTCGACAAGCTCCTCCCCGTCACCCGCCAATGGGGGGAAGAGGCACTCACCGCCCACCGCGCCTTCCACCAGGCGCTGTACCGGGCCTCGCACAACGACGTCCTCATCCGTCTCCTGGACGACCTGTGGGACAAGTCCGACCGCTACCGTCGCCTCGGCCTCGAACTCCCGCCCGGTGACGAACCCCGCACCCGGGACCTACAGGAACACCACCAGCTCGTCTCCCTCATCGTGGACGGCCGCGCCGCCGAAGCCGCCCAGCTGATGCGAGGCCACATCACCCACAGCCTCACCGCCACCGCCATCAGCGCCCTCGAAGACCGCGAGGGCCTTCGCGTGACGTGACGCGCGGCGACCTGCGCCGTCGTGGTGCATGAGGGGAGAGGGCTGATGGGAGGGCGTGAGCTGGAGTATTTCCTGGCAGTCGTCGACTCCGGCAGCTTCAAGCGTGCCTCGCCCTGCACGTCTCGCAGTCACACCTGGGCCCTGACATAGTGTTTGGCGGTCTGCCTGCAGCCATGTTGACGGGCACCATGTGTGGTGACAAACGAGTGGGGATCCGCTTCCACGCGTCATTGCACTGCCGACGCCGGAACAAGGTCGTAGCCCCGGTCCCACGGTCCATACCGAGCGGGCACGCCGCGCCATAGTGCACCGCTCCCTTCCGCCAAGGCATTCCGTCGATCAACTGTCGCCGGGACCAGGTCTCCTGGCATTCCCGCTTCTTGCCACTCAGCAACAACCGCTCCAGCCGACCCCACCGCCCGTTGGCCACATCACGCCCCACGATCGGTGATCATCGCCCGCCCAAGATCTACCTTCGCAACACGTCCCAGCTACCGCACCAGCGGCAAGTGAGCTCCGGCCTGCGCGCATCGCAAGAAGCCCGGCCTCCAGGAACAAGGGACGACGTGCCGTGCCATACGCCGGCGAGGCAGCGCTCAGTGGCCCCACAAGCTGACGCATGGAGCAGAACGGTCCAATCGCCCTTGACCTCTGCCCCCAGAACGCCCATCAATCATTCGCTACAGGCCACAGAAGCTGCAGCTCAGAGACGCTCCGGTTCGCCGCCCCGCTCTCCTGCCTCCATACAGAGGACAGTCGCTGGCGCGCATCCGCTAGGCTGTCCCTGGTCGGTCGTTGGTGCGTCGCGTTGTCCGCTCAGGTGACACTGCGGAGGACGTCGCACCATGTCTGACCAGCGGGCTTGTGCTCCTGGTTGAAGATCCGCGGCCTGGATTTTCAGCAAGGTTTTCCACAAGCCCCCCGCCTTCGTAGCTCAGGGGATAGAGCACCGCTCTCCTAAAGCGGGTGTCGCAGGTTCGAATCCTGCCGGGGGCACAGGACAAAGGGCCAGCTCAGGAGGGGTCTCCTCCCAGGCTGGCCCTTCCTTTGGTTCGACTCCGTGCCACTCGCGTGCCACTAACAACGGCTAACACAATGAGCCGAGTCTTCGGTGGGTGATGAGACAGCAGGCGAGTTTGAGGAACGCTTCGTGGATGTCGGCTCGCCGTTCCCATCGCATGCGCAGCCGTCGGAAGCCGTGCAGCCACGCAAAACGCAGCGGCTCCAGGCGATCCCACAGCTCATCCGACACGATCCACGGCGACATCCCCACACCGGACCGAACACTCAACTCCCGCCCCGGACACGGCAACCAGGACCGATCCACCTCATTGTGTTAGCCGTTGTAAGTCCGCATCGAGTCCACATCCCCCGAGCCTGGCGGGTCTCCCCCACCCTTGCGGATCATCGCGCCGAGCCGGTCCGCGATGGCCCGGTCACGGTCGCTGGTCATGTGCTGATAGATCAGCGCGGCCCGCGAGCTGCTGTGGCCCATCCTCGTCATCAGCTCGCGAGTGCTGGCCCCTGCGGTCGAGGCCAGCGTGTTGCCTGTGTGCCGAAGATCGTGAAAGTGCAGTTCTGACGTCACTCCCGCCGCCTTCCTGGCCTTGACCCAGTCATCCCGGGAGTTGCACGCGCTATGTGCTCGCGACCTACCCGCCCGGAGTGGCGCCATGAAGGAACTCACCCCCGGCTACTGGTGCGAATGCTGGACCACGGACCTCACCAAGGCACAACGGCCGGCCTTTCTCGCGTCGTTCGATGCGTACTCCGCCGCCCAAGCAGACCGCTGGATCGCGATAGCACTCCGCACCATCACCTCAGCGCTGGACCCAGCAGCATCCGAAGAGGCATGGGACTGGCTATACGACGGCCGCATCAAGACGAGAAGAGCTCTACTCCGCTCAGAGCCCTGCACTGTGTCGGTCACCAACGCCAGCACACGCGTCATCTGGACAGCCAGGCCCGTGCTCTTTTGACGCTCTGAACCACGCCCGCTCCACGGTGTGTGGGTCGACGGCGGACGGGATGGGAGCCGGGGTAGATGTGTGGTTGAGCTGGTCAGGTGAGGGACGACCGGATCCGGTCGATGGCGCGCAGAACCTCATCTCTGTTCTTCGCACTCTTGATCCAGGTTGGTAGCCGCGCGACGAGCGTCATCTTCTTGACTTGCGCATCCCATGGGGCTCGCTCACGCAACGGTGCCTGTACGAACTTCCGGATCAGCTCCAGGTGTTCCGGGTTGTAGGCCCATAGCCAGCCGTGCCGCATCTCTGTCTGCAACCACAACGGCAGACCGAAGTAAGGATCTATCGCTTCCCCTCGGCCCCGGAAGAGGCGGAACCCTCGCCCGGCAGCCTCTCGCGATAGCCCGCATGCCCTACAGATGAGACGACGGCGCGTAAAAACCGAGAGAACTTCGCCCTCAACCGCAGGCGCCACCGGGGCAACGTGCGCAATCCCAGCGCACTTCGGACAGCGCACGAGCACATGATCAATGAAGTGGTACTTCGTGTGCCGGGCATCTCTGAACCGCTGTGGCGAGAGCATGCTGCCAGTATGCGATCCCTCTTCCTAGTCTCAAGTCAGTAGGCAGGGAGCGTGCCCCTGACGTGCCCGATGTACAGGGAACTGGCGGGGAACCACGGTGTCTGACGGGCAGCACGCATGAGAACGGCCCCCGACCAATTCACCTGGTCAGGGGCCGCTCACCTGCGGTGGGTGTGGGATTTGAACCCACGGTGACATCGCTGCCACGACGGTTTTCAAGACCGTTCCCTTAGGCCGCTCGGGCAACCCACCTTGGCCACGTCCTACCTGGGACGGAGCGGCTACAGCCTGCCGGCCTCACGCGTTGCGCGGGCGTCATGGTCCACACGGGGTCCACTGGCGCTGCTCCGCTGCCCAAGAGCACTACTCCAGCCAGCACCGGCCTGCGCGCCTGGAAGTCCAGGGCTATCTCAGCATCCCCCAGAGGAGAGGGGGCTCCACTGGCTCCCGTGCCCATACCCACCCCCGGCGTCCGCGGTGGAGCACACGGAGCCGGCAACCTTTTGATCCGTAGGATCGGGCAACGTCGTACGGAGGGGCTCGGCCCTGGCTTGGCTGGATCGCCGTCCATCGCCGCCAGCGGGATGCTGTTCCTCAGCGCGAGTGCGAACGCCGCAAAGCTGCTGGACATCGCGCTGGTGATCGCCGGTATGGGCAGGTTCAATACCTGCGCGTGAACCCTCCTGGCCGCTTCGGACAACAGGGGGTGGAATGCGCTCCACTCCTATTACACGAAGAAGCGAGGGCCTCGTGGGGGATCCACCCACCGACGACGCGCTGGTCATCCAGGAATCCCTGGAGCGGCCGGAGGTATTCGCCAGGCTTTACGACAGACACGCCGCCGAGATCCACCGGTATGTGATGCGCCGGCTGGGCGACAATCACGCCGACGACATCACGGCGCAGACCTTCCTCATCGCCTTCCGCAACCGCGCCCGCTACGACGTCGCGCGCGCCAGTGCCCGGCCGTGGCTCTACGGCATCGCCGGCAACCTCATCGGCAGCCACCGCCGCTCCGAAGTGCGGGCGCTGCGGGCGCTGGCCCGTACCGGCGTCGACCCGGTGGCCGAGTCCTGGTCGGAACGGGCCGACGAGCGGGTGACGGCCGAGGCCTCGCAGCAGGCGCTGGCCGGGGCGATCGCGGCCTTGCCCGGGAAGGACCGGCATGTGCTGCTGCTGGTCGCCTGGGCGGACTTCACTTACCAGGAGTGTGCCGACGCCCTCGGGGTGCCGGTCGGCACGGTCCGCTCCCGGCTGAGCCGGGCGCGGCGCAAGATGCGTACGGCGCTCGGCGCCGACCCCACCCTCGTAAGCGACCACAACGGGGCGGTAACTCATGGATGACATGACCAAGATGCACGAGCTGCGCGCCGATGCGCCGACGCCGGACCGGGTGCGGCTGGTTCCCGGCCGCCAGAAGCTGCTGGGAGCAGCGCAGCAGGGCTCTGCCCGCAGGATGCGGCTGGACTGGCGCGTGACGGCTGCGGGGGTCGCCGCGACGGTGATCACCATCGCGGTGCTGGTGACCATGCTCATCGGTGGCGATGGACCCGAGCGCGGCGTGCAGCCTGCCAGCCCCGACCTGACGTCCGCGACGGCACTCCTGGAGCAGGCGGCGGAAGTGGTGTCGCAGCAGCCGGATCTGCATCCGCGCGACGGCCAGTGGGTCTACCTGAAGACCGCGCAGTGCCGATACGGAGCGTCGGACGCGGCGCCCGATGCCAAGCCCAAGGTGAGCGAGGAGTGGGTCCAGTACGACAGCCCCGTGAGGGAGGACGACAAGGACGGCGACAACGAGCCCTCGCAGCGGCGGCTGTATCGCCTGCTCGCCTCGCTGCCGGACGACCCCGCCGAGATCCGGAAGCAGGCGGCGGACATGTTCCCCATGGGCAAGGACACCGGCTTGACGGGTGAGCAGCTCGAGACCTTCGCGCTCCTGGCGACCCTCGACGAGGCCTATCCCGTGCCTCCGCAGGGGATGGCCAAGCTGTACCGGGCCCTGGCCGCGGACCCCGGGATCGAGGTGGTCCCGCACCTGGTGAAGGACCCCCTGGGGCATGACGCCATCGCCATATACCCGGACCTGGGCAGCAAGGCCGTTCAGCGCCGGGAGTACCTCCTCGACCCCGACACCTTCCAGTACCAGGGGAACCAGTCGGTCGCGGTGCGCGACTACGAGGAGAAGTACGAGGACGGCTCGTCGGCTGGGCGCTCGCACAAGAAGGGCGAGGTCACATTCTGCGAGATGAAGACGACCCAGTCCCTCGTCGACCGGGACGGCGAGAAGCCCTAAACCGGCCGGGCGGGGCGGCCCACGGGCCGCCCCGCCCGCCGTCCGAGCCCAAGGCCGTACCGCCGCCTGGCGGAAGTGGCCCAGTGCTCGTGAGTCTTTCGGCGTGCCGACCCGGCGGCGCTGAGCGGCCAGCCGCTGCGCAGAGGCGGAGGGGCACCAAGCCCGGCCCGCTCCGCCACGGCGAGCTCGCTAATCCGGGCTGAGGCCCTGGCGGCAGCCCGACACCTGCTCGTTGTTCTGGTCTTTGTCCAGTGCGCCGCCGAACGCTGTTGTGCATGGTCGTCCGCGCACCCCTCCTGACCTGTCGTGTGGACGTCCACGAACCACTCCATACGGCCGTACGGACAGTTGGAAAGCGTGTGGGGCTTCGAAAGGCTGTCACACGCAATGGTGAACAACAGCCTCGCCGCTGACCGAGACTTACGACGCTTCCAGATGCTCGGAAGGAGAGTCCATGGCAGACAAGGGGCCGGCGATCCGGCGCCTCACTCCTATGAGGGCTACAAGCGCTACGGCCTCGCTTCAGCCGCCCTCGCGTCATTGCGCCGCGCCTACCCGAAGGTGCCATGGCATACGGGAGGCGGGCACTTCCGAGAGTCCGAACCCTTCTGGAACTCCGTCAGCGTGGACGTTCCAGGCAGCTATACCCGGCGGGAACGGTGTCATCACGTGGAACCATGGCGAGCGCGTTGAGCGTGACCACGACCGTGCGCGCAGTCTGCACCACAAGCGCACCAGATCGAGCGGGGAACGGCGGGGAACAACTGGGTCTCGTGGACCGGCCAGCCAAGTACTGGGGTCGCTTCGTCACTGGTCAGACCGGGAACCACCTCTGTAGCACCCAAGCTTCCCAAGCTGAGAGCTCAGGCACCGTCGTTGCGGGACGGCCGTCGCGGCCTGCTCTGGTCGACGGCACCGCCGGCCTGGCGGAGGCCGGTGGGGGTGCAGCGAGGCATACGCGCGCGATCGGTCGGCGTCCTCGCCGTCGGGGCTGCCTGTCGTCGGCCGAGGCCGTGACGAACACGTATCCAACTCTGAAGCAGACCTCATCGTTCACCCGCCCGCGGCTGGCGCGGCAGGACTGTGCATCCTGGGCACCATGACGAACCCCGAAGGCCCGTACGTGAAGGTGCACTTCCGGCTTGAGAGATCGAGGACGACTGGCCCCCAGCGTCGGTGGAGAGCCTGTGGGCCGTCGACCAAGGCGACGGCACCGCGCGGCTCGACAACATCCCCTGATTCGTTCGGGGCATAGCCTGCGGGGACATCGTGACCACCGAGCGCGACGAGGAAGGCGTGCGTTGGGCCGGCGAGGTGGTTCGACATTCGGAGAACTGCACCATCCGACTCATCGTGTTCCGTGACGGCGGTTCAGGAGCTGCACGGCAGAGCGTGATCAACGCGTCTTCACGAACAGGGAGTCTGCGGCGAGGGCATAGAGCGGTTCGGCATGGTCGCCCTGGACGTCCCGCCAACCGCCGATCTCGCCAAGGTGCAAAAGCTGCTCAATCATGGCGTAGCCAGGGAGTGGTGGGACATGGAAGAGGGGTGCATCACTGCGCAATGGCGCGCCGCCTTCCCTGGCTGACGCCGTTCATGTGACCCATGGCTGGGCCGTCTCTGGGCCGTCCGAGGTCGCTCGATAGTGCCCAAGGACGACCAACGACGACCACCAGGCGCACGAGCCCACCGCTCCTGAGCAGGGAAAACACAGGTCGCCGAGATCCCCGGCAAGACCCAGGGCAGAAGACAGGTCTTGCCACGCCCATTGAGACTCCACCGACCGCGTGGCCACGC
Organism: Streptomyces montanus; assembly: GCF_005786655.1. Lineage (NCBI taxonomy): Bacteria > Bacillati > Actinomycetota > Actinomycetes > Kitasatosporales > Streptomycetaceae > Streptomyces > Streptomyces montanus. The sequence continues at coordinate 121,239 of NZ_VBZC01000009.1, read as the reverse complement.
TCGGGACGGATCAGTGAAGAGCGGTCTGGACGGCGCTATAGGCCGCGCCCGGAGGTGTGAGGGGACTCAGCTCTGCGTACTGCCGTGGATGAGCTCGCGGATGACGTCCGCGTGGCCGTTGTGTTGGGCGTATTCCCTGATCATGTGCATCATGATGCAACGCACGTCGAGATCCCCAAATCGGTGGTGCGTGCAAACATCATCCAGTGAAACCCCGGCGAAGATCTCGCGGCTGCGCTCGCAGGCGGCCAGGGAGCACGCGACGTCCTCAGCCAGTGTCGCGCCGTCGTCCAACAGGAAGTCACCGTCCCTGCGCTTCGGCCAACCGAAGGGCGCGGGTTCCTCGCTCTGCTTGATGACGTTAACAAACCAGACAAACTCGACCTTAGTGAGGTGTCGCACCAATCCGTGCAAGGTGGTGAGGGACGGAACGACACGCCGGGCAGCCTGTTCCTCGGTCAACCCATCGAGCTTCCTCAGCAACTCGGCGCGATGGTAGTCGAGCCACCCGGCCAAGGCCTCACGTTCAGGCGCGATGGTGCGCAGGTCGACGGGTTTGAGCGGCGAAGCGAAGGTCTGCGGCCCAGAGGCGTCATTCATGGGTGCATTGTCGCAGGCGAGGTCAACGCCCGATCCTGATAGGGACAATCCTGCTGTACAGCAGAGAAGTACAGCAACCACAGCAACCGACCATGAACCACAGCAACCCTCAGGAGCCGAACGACTGCCTGTATGACCTCCGTTGCCCGATCTCTGTAGAGCTACGGATCAGAAGGCTTCTGACATCCACGGCTGACATCAACGACGCCGGACGGGGGCGTACACCAGCATCTCTGTCCGGCCATCGCACCAGTCGACGGCCGCAGCCGGAGCGAGCGCGGATCGAACTCCTAAAGCGGGTGTCGCAGGTTCGAATCCTGCCGGGGGCACAGAGAGAAGGGCCAGCTCAGAGGGGTTTCCTCCCGGGCCAGCCCTTCGTCGTGTTCAGGGTCATGCCACACGCGTGCCACTACGACTGCCGCGTGGATGCCCCCGACTTCCAGGGCGAGTGTGTCGCACCTTCCATGACCGCGAGGAAGTTCTCCCGGCCGGGGACGCCACGGACTCGGGCAGCCCGGCGTGGCGTCGGCGATCGCGGAACATCGCCTTGCCGTGCCTTGTGCTCGTGGGGCAACTGTTCCCGGAAGCGGACCGCTCGAGGAGGGACGAGCGGGGCGACAGGCCGGACACCGGCTTTCAGGTAGGCCGGGTTGTGCAGGCGATGGCCATGAGCGTGGGCACTGGGAGGACAGGTACGGGAGCGAGGTTCTCGAGAGCTGCCTCTGGTAAAGGGAAGATCAGAGCGACTCGCGAAGGCTGTCTCACTGAGAAAACCTCGGACTAATCTGATCCCCCTGAACAGCCTTTCGAGTACACGACACATGGAAAAGGTGACGGGGGATGCCGCTGAGACCCGGCGATGTGGAGTCCATAGGCGGCTATACGCTGATCGACCGGCTCGGTAGCGGCGGCATGGGCATCGTCTACCTGGGCCGCTCGGCCTCGGGACGGCAGGTCGCGGTCAAGGTTGTGCACGCGCCGTACGCGCAGGACGAGGAGTTCCGGACGCGCTTCAGGCAGGAGATAGTGGCGGTCCGCCGGGTGAGCGGGGCGTTCACGGCCCCGGTGGTGGACGCCGATCCGGACGCCGTACAGCCGTGGATGGCTACGCAGTATGTGCCGGGCCGCACCCTGTCGGACGTCGTGGCCAAGGACGGCCCGCTGAGCGGACGTGAGTTGCGCACGCTCGCGCTGGGCCTTGTCGAGGCGCTGCGGGACATCCACCAGGCTGGTGTGGTGCACCGCGATCTGAAGCCGAGCAACGTTCTGATGGCCGAGGACGGACCCCGCGTCATCGACTTCGGCGTCTCGCACGCCGTCGACAACGAAGCCCTGACCGTGACCGGGCGGTTGATCGGCACGCCGCCCTTCATGTCGCCGGAGCAGTTCGCCGCGCCACGGGACGTCACCGCCGCTTCGGACGTGTTTTCGCTCGGGTCGTTGCTGGTGTATGCGGCCACCGGTACCCGTCCGTTCGACGGGAGCAGCCCGTATCTGACGGGCTATCAGGTGATGTACGAGGCTCCGGTCCTGAACGGAGTCACCGAACCGCTCCGGAGCATCGCCGAACTCTGTCTGGCCAAGGATCCGGCCGCCCGCCCCGAACTTGCCGAGCTGCACCGCATGCTCCTGACGCTCCCGGATTCCACCGCCCCGGTCGCGCCGGGAGTGGCCGACTCAGCGGAACCCAGCCACCAGGTTTCCGATACACACCCTGTTGCACAAGGCCCGGCCACCACCGGGGGTGAGGAGGGTACGGACAGGACTCGCGCCGGTCATGGACGTCGAAGACGGCGCATCCTCATCAGTCTCGCCGCAACCCTGGTCGTTACCGTGCTGAGCATCACTGCAGTAAAAACGGCGGTGAAAACCGGGTCACATCAGAAGAGAAGTTCCCAGCCGCCGACCGCGCCGGCCTCCGCGCCCGCGCCCGCATCCACCTCCACCTCCACCTCCACCGCAACGGTGACGCCACCGCCGAAGCACGTGCGGTGGGACTACCAGATCGGCGGTGCGTACGCCCTGCCGGCCGATGTGCAGGTGGTCAGTCGCAGCCACGAAGACACGCCCGCGCCGGGTGCGTACAACATCTGCAATTTCAACGCCTTCCAGGCGCAGGAGAACGCGGAGAAGGACTGGGACTCCGACCTGCTGCTGCGCGATGCCAACGGGGATGTCGTCTACGACGAGGACTGGGGCGAGGCGGTCCTGGACATCCGCACGGACGCCAAGCGGCAGCGCATCGCTTCCGTGGTGAACACCTGGATCGACGAGTGCGCAACCAAGGGGTACAAAGCCGTCGAGCCCGACAACTACGACACGTTCACCCGCTTCCCGGACTACCTCACGGCCCATCAGGCCAAGGCGTTCATGAAGCTGCTGGCGGTGCACGCCCACGCGAAGGGCCTGGCCGTCGCCCAGAAGAACACCCTGGAGCTCGTGTCCGAGCGTGCGTCCGTAGGCCTGGACTTCGCCGTGGCGGAGGAGTGCGGCGAGTGGAACGAGTGCGGCAAGTTCGCCGAAGCGTTCGACAACAACGTGCTCGTTGTCGAATACACGGCGAAGGGCCTGTCGAACGCGTGCTCCGGCTGGAGCAGCACACTGAGCGTTGTCCGCCGCGACCAATACGTCGTGCCCGAGGGCACGAGCGGCTACCTCCGCGAAACCTGCTGACGCCAAGCCTGCTGACGCCAAGCCTGCTGACGCCAAGCCTGCTGAACGGCGGGACAGATTTGTGCGACGGCAGCCCCGCCCACCGACGGCTCCTCCCTCGCCTTTGCCGGCCGCGAGCTCCAGCCCAGTTGACCAGGCAGGCGCCTCCGCGGAACGGATTCAGCACATATGCGGCCGGGAAACCCCGTGCACACGCGAGAACTACGGAGGGGTGTTTTCCCAGGCCAGACACCCAATGGGTGACGTGCCGGGCGGCAGCCTCGGCGATCGCCAGATCCGCCTCGGTCAGCAGCACGCGCTGGAGCGGGCTCTCGGTGCACGGCAGGGCCACGACCCCGGTCACGGCCGGCGCGGGGCCGGGCGGCGCTCGGCGGATGCGCCGCCCGGCGGGATGCGGTCAGGCGGTTCGCCTGATGCGGTGGGCGGTCGCGACGCCGGTGACGGCCAGCGCGGCGGTGAGGCCGAAGGTGGCCGTCAGCGCGGTGGCGGTGGCCGCGCCGTGTTCGTGTGCCAGGGCGATCGCCGCCCCACCGAGGCCGCTGAGTACGGCGACGGCCAGGGTCTGGGCGAGCTGCATCGCGCCGCTGACCTCGCCCTGCCGGTCGGCGGGCGCCTGCTCCATGGCGTCGGTCGTCGCGGCGTTGAACGCGATGCCCATGCCGGCGCCGCCGACGGCCCAGCCGAGCACGGCGACGAGGGCGGGCACCGAGTCGATCAGGATGCCGACGGCGATGATCGCGACGCCCGCGGCCAGCACCGCGCAGCCGGCCCCGATCGGCAGCGCTCGGGAGCTCCCGCGCCAGCGATCGTCCGCCCGGCCCTGCCAGGCCGCGCCGAGCACCCAGGTGATCGCCCCGGCGGACAAGCCGAGGCCGGCCTCGGTGGTGCTCAGTCCGCGCAACTGGGTGAGGCCGAGCGGCAGGAAGGCCTCGCTGCCGAAGTAGGCGCCGCACAGCAGGAACCGGATCAGCACTCCGGTCGGCACCCCGCGCCGGCCGCGCAACGTGCCGGGCGGCAGCACGGTGCGCAGGCCCAGTACCGCGGCCACGATGCCGAGCAGCGCGAAGGGCACCAGCAGGGCGAGGTCGGTGAGCTGCAGCCCGCCGAGCAGCACCGCGGTGCCGATGCTGACCAGGATTCCGCGGGCCACCGGGCCGCGCCACCAGGTGCCGCGCGGTTCGTCGGCGGCGGGTGGGTTCGGGTGTCCTCGGCGCAGCAGCGGGGGCACCGCCATCGCCCAGGCGAGCCCGATCAGCGGCAGCAGCAGTACGAACACGCCGCGCCAGTGGATGTGCTCGGCGACCAGTCCGGCGAGGGCCGGCCCGACGAGCGAGGGGACGGTCCAGGCGCCGGAGACCAGCGCGAACATCCGGGACCTGAGGTGTTCCGGATAGTTCAGGCCGATGACGGTGTAGGCCAGGGCCATCACGGCGCCGACGCCGAGGCCCTGCACGAAGCGCCCGGCGAGGAAGATGGGCCAGTTCGGCGCGGCGCCGGCCAGGGCGCAGCCGGCCGCGAAGACGGCCAGGCCGATGCCGAGCGGCCTGGCCGGGCCATGGCGGTCGGCGGAGCGGCCGGCCGCGACGGTGCCGATCAGGTTGGCGAGCATCAGGGCGGAGAATCCCCAGCCGTAGGCGTTGAGGCCGCCCAACCTGCCGGCGATCTCCGGGAGCACCGTGGCCACGCCCATCGACTCGAAGGCCACCAGGCCGACCGACAGGACGATTCCCCAGGTCATGGCCGTGTATGGGACCTGGAACACGCTCTGCACCGCGGCCTGGCCCGGTGGCTCTGGCGTTGGATCGCGCCGCGCCGAGGGGTCGGCGGCTCCTTCGTCGGCCAGTTCCCGCCGTGGCATGAGGACCTCCGCATTTTCGTTACGTTACGGAACGGAATGAAAATGAATGCTACCTATACTGAGCGCCATGGCAAACCCTGGGAGCACCTCCGCCCGCACCGTCGCCAGGGCGGCCGGGCGGCCGCGGGACGCGCGGCTCGACACCGCGATCCTGACCGCCACCCGGGAGCTGCTCGCCGAGGTCGGCTACCCCGGCCTCACCCTGGAGGCGGTGGCCGTCCGGGCCGGCACCACCAAGCCGGCCATCCGGCGCCGCTGGGCGTCGCGGCAGCTACTGGTCATCACGGCACTGGGCGAGATCATGGGCACCGCCCCCACCCCCGACACGGGCTGCACCCACTGCGACCTGATCCTGGGCATCGAGACCATCGGCCAGGCCTTCGGGGGCACCTTCGGCCGCCGGACGCTGCCCGCGCTGATCGCGGACCTGGCCGACGATCCCGAACTGGACCGGGTCTTCGCCGACACGATCTTCCACCCCAGGCGGGCCACCACCAAGGCGGCGCTGCACCGCGGCATCGAGCGCGGCGACATCCGTGCGGACGCCGACCTGAACCTGCTGCTCGACCTGCTGGCCGCCACCACCTATCACCGAGTGCTGTTCGGCCATCTGCCGGTCGACGACCGACTGGCGCACAACGTGGTGATGACCGTCCTCGACGGCGCGGCAACACCGCACTGGCGCGAGCACTACCGGCAGCGCCACGGCGGGTGACCAGGGTCGTACCGGGTCGCGACGCTTCCCTCTGCGCATGCTGGATCGAGACGCGGTAGCACTCCGCACCATGGGCGGTGACCTGATCACGTGGGCGGCGGGAACAGGCCCCTAGGGGTTACCCCGCCCTATCCCCCAGTTCCCTGCGTGTACCTCGTGGTCGATCACACACCTCTGTACGGTCGATACCGACTAGTCGATTCCGACTATCCACCATCGATCAAGGATTCGCCCATGCCGGCCAACCCTCCGCCCCCCATACCCACCAGCGCCCGCACCCTCCTGTGCGTCCACACCGCGCTCGCCCTGCTCATGACGCAGGTGCCGCCCCTCTTTCCGCCCGTCCTGCCCGCGTGGCGCGCTCCTCTCTGGTACGCCATCGCCCTCGTCACCGGCATCCTCACCGCGCTCGTCACCGTGCGTCCCCGCACCCCGCGGGCCGTCCTGCTCGGGCTCGGCTGGCTGCAGGTGCTGCTGGCGCTCGTCAACGGCTTCCTTGTCGGCGACATCGCCGCGCTCCTCCTCGCCTCCTGGCTCGCGGTCTCCGCGCTCGCCCTGCTTGCCGGGCAGTTGCGCAAGAACCCGCGCAAGGCGCTCGTCGCCGCGCACGTCGTCAGCTCGGCCGCCTGGGTGGGGATCGGCGTCGTCTTCGTCGCGCTCTCCGCCGTCGCCCTCACCGCGACGGATCTCCACACCGTGCACGTCACGTACGAGCTCATGGAGAAGTTCGACCAGACTCTGCTGCCGTGGGCCAACGTCGCCACCACCCTCACCGGCATCGCGCTCGGCATGACCACCAAGTGGGGCCTGATCAGGTACCGCTGGGTGGCCATCAAGCTGGGGATCTCCATCGGCATCCTCGTCGCGGCGTTCAGCTTCCTGCACGACGCCGTGGTGACCGCCGTCGAGCAGTCGGAGCAGCTCATGCGTACCGGCGGCACCGTCGCGCAGATCGGCGCAAACGCGGACGTCGTGCTGTGGGGGTTCACCACCGCGCTCTTCAGCCTGGTCGCCGCGCTGCTGCTCTCCCTCTACAAGCCCGGCGGCAAGACGCGACGCGGCCGAAGGCAGGCCGCCCGCCCCACCAGGCAAGCGTCCGCGGCCCGGGCGTAGCCTGAGGGGCGGTTCGAGGAGGCAACGCATGGGCAGGCACGTCAGTAACCCGCTGGCCCTCGCCGTGCTCGCGTACCTCTTGGAACGCCCCATGCACCCCTACGAACTGGGCAAGGTCCTCAAGCAGCGCAACGCGCAGGAGAGCATCAAGTACCGGCACGCCTCGCTCTACATGGTCGTCGACCAACTCAGCCGCGACGGGTACATCGAGGCACAGGAGACGGCGCGCGAGGGGCAGCGTCCAGAGCGCACCGTCTACCGCCTCACTGATGTGGGTGCCACCGAACTCCAAGAGCGCATGCGGGAGTTGGTGGCCGTCCCCGCAAAGGAGTACCCCCGCTTCGAGGCGGCGCTCGCGCTCATCGCGGTGCTGCCGCCGGACGAGGTCACCGCCCTGCTCGACCAGCGTCAGGGGGCCCTGGAGAAGCAGGTCGTGGAGCTGCGAGGCCGCCTAGCGAAGGCGGACATCGACCCGCTGTGGCTCATCGAGCACGAGTACCGCCTCGGTCAGACCGAGGCGGAGCTGCAGTTCCTCCAGCGATTCCGGCACCTGGTCACAGAGGGTGGTCCCGAGTTCGGGGCGTTCTGGCGAAGGTTGCACGCCAACCGATCAGAATGACGTCACACCCCCGGGTCACCACGACCGGCAAGGGCCGAGGCGTGCGTCGAGCGCGGGCCACGCTGGTCGATTGTCAGGAAACCTGAGAAAGAGGTACGCCTGCCGAGCGGGCCGCGTCAAGGCCCTCACAGCAACTTCTCTCCCCGAGGGGCCGGAGGGTCCCCCCCCCCCCCCCCGAGGAGTGCGCCCGATACATCTCCGCCACACCCTTGTCATCCGGCGTCGCCGTGTGCATCATCATGCTCATCATCAGGGTTCCTGATATCGGGCACGTTGCCCGGCCCTACCGGGACGCGAAGGAACCCGCCACCGCTTTCTGCTTGCGGCTCTGGCTCCCCCCAGCGGCTTCCGCCGCCCATTCCGGCTCCCCCAGCAGTTCACCACCCTCAGATCCGCTCCCTCGACGTGCCCGGAGGCATTCACCAGCTCGGGTCGTCGGTGAGCATCCCGTATCTCGGCCTGCTCACCGTGGCGGTTGCGGTCGCGCTGCTCGGCGGGCTGCAACTGCTGCTCGCCCGTACGGGCATCGGCCGGGCGATCCGCGCCACCGCCGCCGACGCGGACACCGCCGAGCTGGTCGGGATCGACAGCCGCCGGGTGTACGCCTGGGCCGCCGCCATCGCCGTCGCCACCGCCGGTCTGGCGGGAGCGTTCTTCGCGATGCGGTCGTCGTTCAGCCCGTCCATGGGGCCGACCCAGCTGCTGTTCGCCTTCGAGGTCGTCGTGATCGGAGGGCTCGGTTCGCTGTGGGGGACGCTCGCCGGGGGCATGGTCCTCGGCGTCGCCCAGACGGTCGGCGCGCAGGTGGATCCGCGCTTCTCCATCGTGGCCGGACACGCGGTGTTCCTCGCGGTCCTGGCCTTCCGTCCGCAGGGACTGCTCGGCATGAGAAGGAGCCGCACATGACCACCGCATCACCGGTGGCCCCCGCTACCGCCACCATCCACCGATGGACCCCCGTCTCCCGTACGGCGTCCGGTGCCCTGGCCGCCCTGCTGCTCGCCCTGGCGTTCGCGCCCTTCGTCTTCACGCCCGAGGCGACCGCGAAGCTGACGACCCTGTTCGTCCTCGTCATCGTCGCGGCCATGTGGAACGCGCTGGCGGGCTACGCCGGTCTGGTCTCCGTCGGCCAGCAGGGCTTCATCGGCCTCGGCGCGTACGGAGTCTTCCTCTTCGTCGACCGAGGCGTCAGCCCCTTTCTCGCGGTCGTCCTGGCGGCCCTGCTCGCGGGTGCCGTCGCCGTACCCACCTCGCTGCTCGCGTTCCGGCTCACCGGTGGGCAGTTCGCCATCGGCATGTGGGCGATCGCGGAGTTCTTCCGGCTGGTCGTCGTGAACACGCCTTCGCTGGGCGGTGGTTCCGGCCGCTCGCTCACCGATCTGTCGGCCACCGATCCGGCGGTGCGGCAAGCCCAGGTGTACTGGCTCGCCTTGGCGCTGATGAGTGTGCTGCTGCTGGCCGTGTTCGTGCTGCTGCGCAGCAGGCTGGGGTCTTCGCTGGAGGCGATCCGCGACGACCCGGTGGGAGCGGCGTCCGTCGGGGTGCGGGTCACCTCGGCGAAACGACTGGTCTTCGTCCTCGCGGCGGTGGGCTGCGCGGCGGCCGGCGGACTCACCCTCGCGAACACGCTGCGGGCGCAGCCGGACTCCATTTTCGGGGTCCACTGGTCCGCGTACATGATCTTCATGGTGGTCATCGGCGGCCTCGGCACCTTCGAGGGACCGATCATCGGAGCGATCGTGTTCTTCCTGGTGCAGGACTGGTTCGGCGACAACGGCGGCACCTGGTACCTGATCGGGCTCGGCGCCCTGGCCATCGGGATGACGCTGTGGATGCCCCACGGCCTGTGGGGTACCGTGGCACGCCGACGTGACCTGGAACTCCTACCGGTCGGCTATCGGGTGAGGACGCCGGTCGTCTGACCTCCCCGACGGCCTCGCCCGACCTCCCAGACGACCGACCAAGAGGTGCGCACGATGGCGGAGGCAGCCGATCGGGATCCGGCTCCGGGATCGGCTCCGGGTGCGGATCCCGAAGCGGACCCCGAGAGCCCCACGGGCCCGCTGACGATCTATCTCGTCAAGCAACTCGAACTGGCCATCCGCTCCTTCATGGACGAGGCCCTCCGGCCGTACGGGCTCACGACGTTCCAGTACACGGCCCTGACCGTGCTTCAGCACCGCCGCGGGCTCTCCTCCGCCCAGTTGGCCCGCCGCTCCTTCGTCAGGCCCCAGACGATGCACGAGATCGTGCGCGCCCTGGAGGAGCGCGGGCTGATCGAGCGCGCCCATGCCCCGGGGAACCGGCGGATCATGGAGGCCCGGCTGACACAGGAGGGGCAGGAACTGCTGGCGGCGTGTGCGCCGGCGGTGCAGGAGCTGGAGGACCGGTTGCTGCGCGACATACCGGAGAAACGGCGGTCCGCGTTCCGTCAGGGGCTGGAGGACGGGCTCGCCTCCTTGACGGGGCGGCACCACGGCTGACGGCGACCGGCCGGCGGTGGACCGGGCCCGTGCCCCGGGTCAGGGGCAGGCCCGTCATCGTCCGCGGCCGTTCGAGGGACACGCGGGCCTCTTCCGGAACATTTCTCTCCCTGCGGTGGCATCACATGATGGACGGAAAGGGAGACATGATGCCGCTCTATCTATCGCGGTTCAGCTACACGCCGGAGACTTGGGCGAGGCTGATCGGCCAACCCGAGGACCGTGCACAGGCCGCTCGGTCGTACATCGAGTCCGTCGGCGGGAAGCTCCATGGCTTCTGGTATGCCTTCGGCACGCACGACGGCTATAACCTGTGGGAGGCCCCCGACAACGTGTCCATGGCCTCGGTTTCGCTGGCGATCAGTGGAGGCGGCGCGCTCAGCTCGTTTGAGACGACTGTCCTGCTGACCGTCGATGAGACAATGGATGCCTTGCGCAAAGCCGAGCGAGTCCAGTACCGGGCCCCCGGCGCGTAGCCGTCCAGACCACTTGAGTCTTCCACCGGCGAACGTCGCCCAGCGGTCAGAGGCTGGTGAGCAGGCTGTCGAGTGGGGCGGGTGTGCGGTCGGGGTCGAGGGCCTCGACGAGGACGCGGCCGTAGTGGATCTTGCGCCCTTTCTTCGTGCCGAGGAAGCGCCGCAGCTGCTGCTGTGAGGGGCGGCCCCGCTGTGCGGGCTGGCGCAGGAAGGTCTGCAGGGCGCGCAGGTCGCCCTCCGCCCGGACGAGCTCCTCCACCCGTGTCACGCCCAGCGCGCGGATGAGCTCGTCCTCCAGATCCGCCGCGCAGACGAAGAACCCTTGCTGTGCCGCACTGGCCCGCTCCAAGCCGCGAGCGTAGTAGCTGCGCTCCCTCTCGTCGCACAGTCCCGTGAGGCGGAGGCCCAGGCCGGGTGGCCCGAGGAGGTGGGCGAAGCGCCCGACGCTCATCGCACCGCCCATCGCCAGGACGCAGACTCCTTCGGCCGCCAGGTCCCGGCCGCGGCCCGCGGCGAGCGCGCTGACCGCCGCGACGTCGCTCGGCCCTTCGAGCAGGACGGCTGTCCGTACGGGCAGCCGCGCGGCCAGCTCGCGGGCGGGGCCGCCTGGGCCACCGGCCGCCCACGCGGTGACCGCCTCCCGGAACGCCCCCATGTCAGCCATGAGACGAGTCTCCGCACTTTGCGACCACCACGGTAGGGAATTACCGCCGGCGCGTTGATCGGCGGTGCCGATGGGCGATGATGCAGGAGGCTCAGGTCGGGGAGATGCGGGGCGAGTGTAGTTCCCTGGCCGTTCGGACTCGGTCTTGTTGCGCGAAGAGCCGGTACCGCGTCGCGGTACCGGCTCTTCGCGGTCTCATGCGGCACTACAAGACCGGTTGTCTCAGTGGTTGTGGTGGCGGTGGTGGCCTCCGTGGCGGTGGTGGCCTCCGTCGCGGCGGTCGCGGACGTCCTGACCCCAGGTCTCGGTGTCGATGACGCGGCCGCGGTGGTTGCTCAGGGTGGCGGTGTCGGAGCGGTTGTCCCATACGTAGTTGCGGAGGTCCTGGTAGACGTCGCTGTCGATGTCGCGGCCGATGCCGGTGTGGACGCGGACGGTGGCCCGTCCCTCCAGCCAGAAACCGCGGAAGGTGTAGGTGTGGCCGTCTTCGGCCGACAGCGTCCAGCCGTCCAGGTTCACCTCACGGCGCGAGGTGTTGGTGAGCTCCACCCACTCCCGGTTCAGGGACCGGTTGCTGCCGTTGTCGTAGCCCGGCGAGTCGTACTGCACCGCGCTGATCTCCACGACCGGCAGGTACGGAAGCCGGTCGTGGCCGGCGGAGGCCGACGTGGCCGTCGCACCCACCAGAGCGCCGGCCGCGAGGACGGCCGCGGTGAGACGGCGGGCAGTGGCAGACAGGGAAGCAGACATGGAAGGCCCCTCATTTCCGTGCTGGCAGACCCGAACCCGGCACCGACAGGTGCCGCTGATCTGCTTGTGCGAGCCCCGGCCCGGTGGCCGAGGGCCCTCACATTGCGCCCGCACACCACCGATATGAGCGATACACGAAGCGTGTTACCAATCGCCCATATTTTCGTGACGGTCGCCTGCGTCATCCATTCATGAGGCCAAAACAACCTGCTGGATACCCGTAGGCGCCGTCTGCCCCATGAACACCGGCCTGAGGCAACCGTCTGCCAGCACTCGCCACCCGGCTCCTGACCAGCCCCGTCACTCGAAAGTGCGTAACGCTGTCGGCGAATGCCAGCCGCCGTGATCACGTGACAGCATCCGGGTCCGGCCCGCTGCGAACTGCTACGAGGCGACGGGCAGATGCCGTGCGAACTCATGGACGACCCGGGCGGACAGCTCCTGGCCCAGCGGCAGTTGCAGGTCCGCTCCGCACACACGGACCCGCAGGAGCGGCCCGTCCGCCCGTACCTGCTCGATGCTCGCGCGCGGAATGGCGTGTGTGTCCAGGCCGTGGCGGCCGCCGGTCGTATCGGCGTGCACCGGGTCGGCGAGGACGACGAGTTCGCGGGGCGTGAGTACGACGGCCGCGTACGCGGCTTCCGAGCGCCGGGGCACGGGCAGCGCCCCGGCGACGGCGGCGACCGGATCGCCGTCGTCCAGGCGCGCCGCGTCCGAGGTGAGCAGTCGTCGCCATTTGTACGGCAGCCCGGCGTTCGGTGCGGGAGCGTCGGGCATGTCCAGCTCGGTGCGGGCGACACGGCGACGCAGGGACTGCACCAGGGGGTGCAGTTCATGCCCGGCAACCTCGTTGTAGTGGACGTTCAGGCGCGCGTCGGGTGCGAAGATCGTCAGTCGGGCGTACAGCAGGACGTGAGCGGTCTCGATCGCGGCCACCTGCTGCGGATGGAGGACCACCCGCACTCCGGGGAGGGCGGGAGCACCGACCCACAACGCCACTCCGCCGGGTCCGAATCCGAGCACGCTGGAAGGCGTCAGAATCTGAAGGCGGCTGTCTCCGAGACGGCCGGGCCGAGTGTGGGCGGGAAGGACGAGCAGGTCTTCGGCATCCCCGGCCCCCACAGCCCGGCGAAGTGCCCCGAGCGCGCCGTCGGGTACGTCCTCGGCGCCGCGCGGGCGGAACGGGAACCCGTGGACACCGGGGAGTGTGTGGGCGCGCGCGGTCTGCTCGTCGACCGCCTGCTCCCACGGCTCCAGCAGGTCGAGCCTCGGACGTGCGGCGGGGCGCCGCCTTCGCCGAAGAGAGCGACGGCGCATGGCGACACGGGCCAGGACCGCCAACGGCCATTCAGGGCTTCTGAACACCGTCCACCCCTCGCGCACAGCACCTAAAGAACGCCGAGCGCGATCTGAGGCCCCCCTCACCGAGCACGGCGCCGGCGTCGGCGTCAGTGTCGATGTCGTGGCACTGACCACGCGCCATGGACCGGGACGGTACCAGCTCATGAACAAAGTGGCGGCAGTTGTGAGGAGCGCGCTCACATGGGAGAGGGATGGGGAGAGTCGGCAAGGCCGAGCACTTCCTCGCCTTCGCGGCAGATCGCGGCCCGGGCCGGCCAACTGGTCGCGGTCGGCGCGAACTTAACACCTCCCGGCACGCGCGTGATGGTGCGGCTGAGCCATGTGATGATGCACCGACGACGACCGGCCCTGGGGAGTGGCCGGGTCTGTGGGATGGGACTGGAGCGCATCGTGGGCAAGGGTGGGGCGTCCATACCGGACGAGGAGTGGGAGCGCTTCCTACGGGAGGCCGAGGCCGGGACTCAGGACGCGCCCGAGGAGCCGTCGGCGCGGGCCCGCATGGTGGCGCGGCGGCTGCGCGAGGAGCCCGCCCCTCCGGAGGGGTGGCGGACTCACCAACCGGCCCGACGGCGACGGGGCAAGGGCTGGTACGTGGTCGGTCTGCTGGTCGCGGTCGGATTGCTGGTCGTGGCACTGGCTCCGGGGCGGGTGGCCGGATGGTTCGGGGGCGGAGACGGCGAGAGCGCGCCGCTCGCCGCGGAGTCGGAACGTCCGGACAAGCCGCCGGCGACGGAGGCGGCATCCCAACTGCCCACGGTGGAGCAGCCGTTCAGGGGGTCGCCTGCGACGCGGTGGGGCGACGGGACGGCAGGGATCCAGCTGCCCGCGGCACGGGCAACCGGCTGGATGAGCAAGGAACAGGTCGCGCAGGCACTCGATCGAACCCGGGACTTCCTTGCCGCGTCCAGTCTGGATTCCGGTGTACTGCGCGGGGAGCGGCCGACGAAGGCGATCGCGTTGATCAATCCGCGTCAGCAGGACGTCCAGGACTATCTGGCGACCGCGTTCCGCGCGCCCAGTCGGGAGAACGACCCTCTGCTGCTGTTCAGCCGATTCGAGAAAGCGAAGGTGCGGCTTGTCGGGGACGTGGTCAAGACACGAGGACGGATCACGTACCGGGAGGGTGAGCGCGGCGCGGTCGAAGTGACCACCGATGTCACGTACGTCTATCCGGTCGTACGCGCCGCAGCGGGAAGCGACGAGGTCGCGCGCACCATCGTGCGCCGCGAGGTCGTGATGAGCTGGGACGACCCGGCGAAGGTGGTCATCGAGCGGGGGACGTTCTCCCTCGTCTCCTACAAGGTGGACACCACCAACGGCGGCTGCGACACCTTCACCGGCTACCTCACTCCCGAGTTCAACGCCGAGCGGACGGCCACGGGTTCGGGAGACGGTCCCGAGGTCGACCCGTACGACCGGAGCGAGTCGATGGACGCGCGCCTGCGGGAGGCCGGCGAAGCGGGGTGCGGGACCGCTACTCGGTCGTGAGTGGGGCACTCGCGGACGTCGACGAGCGTGGCTCCGCTTCGGAGGTGGTGTTGTTCTCGCCGCTCTCTTCACGCTGCTTTTTCAGGGCGAGTTCCCTGGCGACCTTGTCCGAGTGCAGCCTCATTTCAGCCTCTGTCCGGAGATCGAACACCGTTGCCTCCTTTGATCTTTGCTCTGCCATGGGTCGACAGAGGAATGTCGGGGTATGCCGTCCAGCGCCCGACGCGGGGCGAAGGGGCGCGCGGCGTCCATTTGGCTACCGCGAACGCCGCTTTACCTGGAGATTACCTCGCGACCGAGGGTCAAGTCACGGTCAAGTTACAGGTGCACACAGGTAGTTGGCACAGTGTTCACCGTTAGGGCCCGGGCACGGCACGGCTCGGCCGGCACTGCTCCCGCCGTGGCCGCAGTCAACTCCGCTTCTCGCCGAGCGCTGCACGCAGCCAGTCCAGGGACCCGGTCTCCAGGATCGCGTCGGCGAGCTCGTTCGCGGTCTTGGTGGTGAGGCGGCCGCGGCTGTTGTCGATCCACCGCTGGGCATTCTCGTAACCCTGGGCCTTGTACTCGACGCCCTGGATCATGCATTCCAGTTTGTCGGCGTCTCGGGCGCAGATCGCCTCGGCGGACTCCTTCGCCTCGTACTCGGCGACCAGTTCGCGCACGGCCGAGGCCAGGATCCCGGGCATGCCGGCGACCTGGTCGGCGGTGACCGCCTGCGGGTCAGCCTCGGTGGCGTACTTCTTCCCGAGATAGTTCACGTCACCGGTCCGCGTCTCCTGGGAGTCGTGCCACACCGCGAGGAAGGCGGCCTGCGCAGGGTCGGCGCCTTCGAGTTTCGCGATGATCGTCGCGATGACCGCGGTGCGCCAGGAGTGCTCGGCGACCGACTCGGGGTCGCGTACCCCGGCCATCCACCAGCCGGTGCGCTTCGCCTGCTTCAGCGTCCCTGCCTCGTACAGGAACCTCGCCACCGCGGAAAAGTCTTCAGCCACCGTCGGACTCCTCTCACGCCTCGGAGAGACGGATCGCCTACCGGATTCTTTGAATTCCGACATGCATTCATAGGATTTGTTTCCGGGTCGACCATCACGGTGAAAAGCGCAATCGTCGAGCTCGTTGGTCGAGTGCTTTCCGGAGCGTGTGCTGGAATTCGGTCTACCTGAAAGAGGTGGTCGCAATTTCCGCAGCGAAGATTTCCCGACGCACACGCATTGCACCAGTGTCCCTGATGGCACTCGCGATCGCGAGTGCTCCGCTGGCCGCTCAAGCCCAGGACCAGGACCAGGCCCAGGACCGGGCCCAGGTTGCGCCGGCGGGTGTGAACGCCCTTCGTGGACCCGGCACTCCGGGTGTCCCGCAGGACCCGATCACCGTGTTCGCCGAGGACTTCGAAAACGCAGGCGACACCCCGATTCTCCTCGAGGACTACGTCGGGGCCCCAGCGCTGAACGAGACGTACACGGCCGACCCACCGTGGCTGGATCCTGCGCAGTGCAACGGCATCATCCTCAACCAGTCCGGTGCGGGTCAGCCTGACTGTCAAGGGGTGCCGATGGACCGCCTGAAGAACATGGCCCATACGTTGGGGCAGGTCGGCGGGACGAATCCGCCGACCAATCACGCGGTTGCCGCGTACACCCTCTCGGTGGACACGGGTGCCGACCTGGTGGAGTTCCGGACCGAGCAGCCCATCCCGATCGCGACGCCGAACCGCTACATCACCTTCGCGGTGGACGTGGCCGCGGACAATTGCGCGGTCGAGGATCCGCTGCTGAAGTTCTATCTGACCGGCAATGGTCCGGACATCCCGGCCTTCACCGACCCCATCAATCCCTGCACCGACCCCAAAGCCCAGCCCTACCCCGGAGGAAACGGGCTCATGGCCGGGTCGTTCGCCGGCAACAGAGCCGTACTGTTCACCGGCAGCCAGTTGGGCATCAAGATGCTCAATGGGCAGAGCGACTGGTACGGCAACGACCACGCCTTCGACAATATTCGGATCCTGGACGCGACTCCGCAGATGGACAAGGCGTTCAGTCCTGCCACCATCGAGAAGCGCGGCACCTCGACGCTCACCATGACGGTGACCAACACCAGCGAACTGGCGGCGAAGAGCGATTTCGGCTTCACCGACAGCCTGCCCGCGGGAGTGAGCGTGGCCTCGGACGCGAACGCGTCGACGACCTGCGGCGACGGCACGGTCTCCGCGACGGCGGGGGGCTCGTCCCTGGCTCTGGCCGGCGGAGACCTGGCCGCCGGTGAGAAGTCCTGCACGGTCACCGTGAATGTCACCGCTGCCAAGGCGGGGACCTACGTCAACAGCTCCGAAGGGGTCGCCACGGTCGGCCTGAATCCCCCAGCCTCCGCGACCCTGACCGTCAAGCGAAAGGGTGCTGCCGCCGTGGGCACCGCGACCAACTCGGGCGGTCTGCTGTCCGGCAATGTCGTGCAGGCACCGGTAAGTATCCCGGTCAACGCCTGCGGCAACAGCGTGAACGTCGTCGGACTGCTCAACCCGGCGGCTGGTAACACCTGCGTCAACGGCTGACTCCTGCCGGGAGCACCGGTCGAAATGCCCCGGACCGATCATGGTCCGGGGCATTTCGGCTTCTCCGACCTGGAGGACGTCCCCGGCTGCTCGGCAGGGTCCTCAGCTGTGTGCGGAGCCTGACCCGGCTCGGCAGGGCGGAGTTGGGCGAGGGAAGCCCGGACGCGGCCGTAGCCCTCCACCACCAGGCCCTTCTCCAGCACCAGTTGGTCAGCTCTTCTCCCCGACGGCACGGCACCCTTCGACAAGCCTCTCCTGCTGTTGCCGAATCTGCTGCAGTTGGTCCTTGAGTGAATCGAGATGCCCTGCCACGAGGATCGACTCCGCGGGGGTCGTCCAGCCTGGCCGCCGCCAGGATTCCCTAAGCGTCCGCCAGATGTCCTCGTCCCGGATGTCCTTGATGAGCCGCACGATGTCATGGACTTTGCCGTCCAGTTCTTCTATGTCCCTTTCCACGTCCCCTCCTTGGGAAAATAGGGCGAGAGATGGATGTAGAGAGTCCAACCACAGTGAAAGCGGGACAAGGGTTCTCATGTGCAGGCCGCGCCCGATCGACCCTTTTCGGCCTGACTCATCATCGCCGCCCTGCCCTCGCTTCACCCTGGTCCCTGAGCGCCGGACGAGGCGAAGTTCTCCTGGGGCACCGCAAGGCGCCTGCCTTGTTCTTCAGGCCATATGGACCGGCCCGTAAGAGAACAGCGATATACGACGAAGGTGGCGCGAAACATCCTGACTGACCGTGTGACCTACGTCACGTCAGCCTCATGTCACGGACGCAGGGGCAGCTTGCATCTGGTGGTCGTCAACGGCGAGACGAGGAAGAGGACGACGCAGCCATGAACGCACAGAACGAAGTCGGTACGGCGATCACCCACCGCGTGCTGATCCTGGGAGCGGGGTACGCGGGTATGTCCGCGGCCATCCAGCTCGCGGCCCGGGGCAGGAGGCGCGAGGACGTGCAGGTGACCCTGGTGAACGCGCAGGAGCGGTTCACCGAGCGGATGCGGCTGCACATGACGGCGACCGGGCAGCAGCTCGCCGAGCTGAGCATCCCCGAGCTGTTGGAGGGCACGGGCGCGCGGTTCGTGCGCGGCTGGGTGACGGCGATCGACGCCGGCACGAGGACCGTACGGATCGATGACGACCAAGTGCTGCACTACGACACCCTGGTGTACGGGTTGGGCGGCGTGGCCGACACGGCGACGGTGGCGGGCGTCGAGGACCACGCGTACACCCTGAACGGCGTCCAGGACGCCGAGTTGCTCGGCGACCGGCTGGCCCGGCTCGACGGCGGCACCGGCACGGTGGCGGTCTGCGGCAGCGGGCTGACCGGTGTCGAGTCGGCCGCGGAGATCGCCGAGCGGTACCCGGACCTCGACGTCGTCCTGCTGGGCCGGCAGGAGCCCGGTGCGGCCCTGAACCGGAAGGCCGGGGCATATCTGCACGCCGCGCTGGATCGTCTGGGCGTGCGGGTGCGCGGCGGGGTCGAGGTGGTGAAGGTGCGCCCCGGTGCGGTCGAGTTGGCGGGCGGGGAGAGTGTCGCCGCTGACGCGGTCCTGTGGACAAGCGGCACGCGGGTGTCGCCGCTGGCGGCTGCCGCCGGGCTGACCGTCGACGAACGCGGCCGCATCGTCACCGACGCCGCGCTGAGGTCGGTGTCCCACCCGGAGGTGTACGCGGTCGGCGACGCGGCCGCGATCCGCCAGGGCTACGGCGTCATGCACGGCACCTGCCAGGGCGGCATGCCGACCGGTGTGCACGCCGCGCTGTCGATCGACCGGGTACTCAAGGGCAAGCAGCCCAAGCCGTTCCGCTTCGGCTACTACCACACGCCGGTGAGCCTGGGCCGGAACGACGCCGTCGTGCAGTTCACCCGCCCCGACGACAGCCCGCGGCGAATCTGCCTGACGGGCCGCATGGCGGTCCGGTACAAGGAGACGGTGACCGCCTCGCCATGGCCGACCTACGGCCGTATGAAGAAGATGCCCGCCTCGGGCGCGTTCTGGCCCCGCGGCGGCCGCTTCACCCGGAACCAGGAGGCACGGTGACCGACCTGTCCACGAACCCCGACCAGCAGGTGTTCCACCAGCACCGCAACCTGCTGTTCTCCGTGGCCTACCGCCTCCTCGGCACCGCCACCGACGCCGAGGACGCCGTCCAGGACGCCTGGATCAAGTGGTCGGCCGCCGACCGCTCCCAAGTCGCGGACCCCAAGGCGTATCTGACCCGGATCGTTTCCAACCTGGCGCTGGCACGACTGCGCTCCACACGGCACAAGCGGGAGACCTACGTGGGCCCGTGGCTTCCGGAGCCCATCCTCACCAGCGGCGACACCGCCGACGCCGTCACCGAGGCCGAGTCGGTGTCGATGGCGATGCTGGTGGTGCTGGAGACGCTGAGCCCCCTTGAGCGCGCGGTGTTCGTGCTGAAGGAGGTCTTCGACTTCAGCCACGCCGAGATCGCGGAGGCGGTGGAACGCTCCGAGGCGGCGGTACGACAGGCCGCGCACCGGGCGCGTGAGCACGTACGGGCCCGGCGGCCCCGTTTCACCGCCGACCGGTCCCGGCAACGTGAGGTCACCGAGCGGTTCTTCGCCGCCGCGACCGGCGGTGACGTCAACACCCTGATGGAACTGCTGTCCCCGGACGTCACCTTGTGGACCGACGGCGGCGGCAAGGTCCGCCAGGCCCTGCTGCCGGTCGTGGGCGCACAGACAGTGAGCTCCTGGTTCGCGGCCATCGGCACCGTCACGTACCAGGGTGTCGAGCCCGCCGACATGAACGCCGAGCTCGTCGAGATCAACGGCGGGCCGGGCGTGCTGTTCAGCGGACCGGGCCGTGTGATCGCCACCGTCACCTTCGACTTCGACACCGACGGCCGCATCACCGCCATCCACAACGTGGCCAACCCGGACAAGCTCCAGGCCATCGCCGACGGAACCGCTCGCGATGTCGGTACGCGGTGATGGCCGGACCCCCACTTGTCCTCAGCCGGCGGCCTTGGCGATGATGCGGCCCATTTCCTCCCGGTCGAACGCCCGCAGGGTCGTGGTACGGACGTTGCCCACTCCGCCGAGCTGCAGGAGTGCCGCGGTGGCGGTTTCGTCGTCGGGGGCCTCAACAACGGCCACAAGGTCGTACGAGCCGACGGTCCAGTAGATGTTCTCGAGCTTCGCCCCGAGCTTCTGCACCGCTGCGGCGAAGGCCTCGGCACGCTTGGCGGTGTCCTTGTAGTTACGGATCCCTTGATCGGTCCAGTTCAGCAACGTGACGTACGTCGACATGGTCTTTCACCTTCGTGAGGGAATACATCGCGAGGCCAATTCTGGACGCAATGGCCGAAACGTGCACAAGGTGTGCATCCGAATGAGTAATACACCGAGTGAGGGTCGCGTTTGCGGCGTGTCATCATGGCCGCATGGATGGTCTGGGGTGGGTCTGTGCCGGTCTGGTGGCTTTTCCCGTTCCCTTTCTTCTCTGGTTCGGCGTGATTCCGCTGTGGGTCGATCGGCGATTGAGGCGGTCGGGCAGAGAAGTCATGGGGCTCTGTCGGAACGTCTCGACTTCCGAAGGGAGATACTCGACAAGCTTTGAATTCTCCACGCATACCGGGGACAGGATCATCTATATCTCCCCGCTCAGCGGCCGTACGTGGGGCACGCCCGGGAACGAAGCTCTCCTTGTGTACGACCCCGCCTCACCGTGGCGAACGGTCCGCAGCCGACGAGAGCTCGACACCCGTTCTGAAGCGTGGGCCTCGCTCTGGTGGCTGCTCGCGCTCGAGGTGATCAACGTGACGGTGTTTCTGCTCTACCTGAGCTACTGAGCTCCACGGCCACGCCGGCGCTTCCGCGCGCGTGCCGCCCGTACTCGTAGGGCAGTTGTGACCACGAGCCGGATGGCAGGCGGCGGAGCCGGCATCCCCACAGCCTCGCGGAGACGGTCGTCGAGCAGAGCACCGGACGCGGCCCGCACCACTGGACCGGCCACGGTCGGGAAGCGGTCCAAGAGCAGGCCCAGCTTCAGGTCCTTGCGACAGCCCACCATCCCCAGTCGCCGGTAGGGCGCGTGGGCAGGTTCGGATGGGTTGGGCCTTCACATCCCGCCGGCTGCCGGTGAGCGGAGCACCGGGCCTCGGCGGCGCAGTGGTCTGGGAACGCCCAGCCACAGGGCTGCCCCGTTCGCCCGCTCCCAGCCGGCGGTCGCCCGGGACCGCGCCCACTGGGCCACGGCCACCGGGACCAGCATGACGGGCGGCATCAGCTCATGGAACGTCAGGCCGATGAGCACCATCCAGCAGGCCGGCACACCGACGAGTACGGCCGCGCGCCGTAGCGACAGCCGCCGCGCCGCATCCTCACCCTCGTACGGTTCGACGATGTGGGCGATCTGCACGGCATCCTCGTACTCGCGGCGGACCCGGGCCGGCAGACGGAACCACAGCGGGAGCAGCAACAGGGACACGAGAGTGATCGCGGCCGTGACCACCATCAGCGTCTCCCGCAGGGGAGCCGTACCGGTCAAGAGCAGCAGTGCCCCTTCGGACAGCACCACGCCCGCAACCATCATCAGCGCGGAGATCCGCTCGAAATACACCACCCTGATCAGCCCGGGTCCGGAGTCCTCAGCCATCGTCCCAGCCCCTTCCCTGCCCGGACATCCGCACGGGCAGGGAAGATCCAACGCCGTGGGAAACGCAGGGTCAACAGCCCTGATCCCAGCACAAGGCAAAGACTTTCCAGCAACCGCTCACCAGAATGAGCGGGTGACGACACACCCACGCTCCCCCGAAGGTCTCCGTGCTGTTCTCTTCGACTCGGGCGGCGTGCTGATGCGGCCGATCGGCGGCCGGTGGAACCCACGAGCGGACTTCGAGCAGACCGTCCTCGCCCACGCCCCCTCGATCACGCCGGAACAGTTCGCGGCGGCCATCGTCGAAGGCGACCGCTTCTTCGACACCTCGTCGTCGACGCCCGACTACGACGAGTACCACCGGGTGATGCTTCGCGCCCTCGGTGTGGCCCCCACCTCGCGACTCCTCGCCGACCTGCGTCGCGAAGTCCCGCCGGCCACGATCCTGGAGACGTACCCGGAGGTCGTGGAGACCCTGGAAGAGCTGAATCGGCGGGGCGTGCGCATGGCGGTGGTCTCGGATGCCTGGCCCGACCTGCCTGACCTCCATGCCGCACTCGGCATCGGCCACTTCTTCGAGGCATACGCGATCTCCGCCGAACTCGGCTGCGACAAACCGGACCCGCGCATGTACCACCACGCCAGCAGCGCGCTGGGGCTGGCTCCCGCGCAATGCCTGTTCGTCGATGACGTCCCGAGCCTGGTCGCCGCCGCGATCGCACTCGGATATCAGGGGCGCGCGGTCTGTCGGGACTCGGACTCTGCCCCCTCGGACATGCCTTCCATCGCGTCTGTGTCGGAATTGCCGGCCCTCTTCTGAGGCGGTCCGGCGCGGTCTCCGGCGGTCTGTCGTGTCGCTGTGGTCACGGCGCCTGAACCGCGGCAACCCACCGAGCAGTTCTCGCACCCCCGGGCCCTTGCAGGTCCGGGGGTGCTCTACCTGTGCGGCGGCTTGCGGGCTACTGCCGTGTCCACTTCTGGTTGGACGCGCCGTTGCAGGCCCACAGAACCATCTTGGTGCCGTTGGCTGTTGCCGCATTGTAGGCGTCCAGGCAGAGGTTGGCGTTCACGTTGGTGATGGTGCCGTCGGCGTTCACGTTCCACTTCTGGTTGTTGCCGCCGTTGCAGTCCCAGATGACGACCTTCGTACCGTTGGTCGTCCCCGCCTGGTAGGCGTCCAGGCATTTGTTCCCGTAGACCACGAGTTCCTTGCGCGTGGTGGACGTCCAGGACTGGTTGGAGCCGCCGGCGCAGTCCCACAGCTGTGCCTGGGTGCCGTTGACGAGGGTGTTGTTGTCGATGTCGAGGCAGCGGTTGGACTGCTGGCCGACGATCTGGGTGCCGTTCGTGCCGGGCAGCGGGCGCACCTGGATCGCGTCGAAGTCGGGTGTCCAGGCGGAGGCGTTGGAGAACGTCAGGGTGTTCGTGGAGCCCTTGGCCAGGGACACCTCGACCGAGACGGTGCCGGGCGTGGACCACGATCCGGTCGGCGGGAAGGCGACCGTGGTGGGCGTCTGTCCGTTGACCTTGAGTACGGCGGTACGGGTCGCGCCGCTGCCGTTGGTGTAGGCGATGTCGACGACCTTGGTGCCGGTGGCGCCCGCCACGACGCCGTTGAACCGGAGGGTGTTGGCGGCGCCGTTGCCGACGCTGCCCACCTTGGTGGAGCCGGAGCAGCCTGAGCAGGCGGCGTCGGCCGCCGAGCCGGCCTTGGTGTTGTCGGCGGACTCGGCCTCGTACGTGCTGCTCGACGCCTCGGTGCCGCCGGTGACCGTGAGCATCACCGAGTCCTTCGCGGGGACGCTGGTGGTGTAACTGCCGCTGAAGTTACCGACGTTGGCCCGTGTCCACAGGTTGCGGACGGTCGCCGAGGCGTCGGTCAGACCCAGGTCCGACCAGCGGACGGTGATGTTCTGCGCGCTGCCGGTGCGGTTGAGCAGGACGACGGCCCGCTTGCCGGTGCCGGCGAGGACCTTGCTGTACACCTGCAGGCCGGAGGTGTCCTCGGCGACCTCGACGCCCTGGAGGCCGCGCGGGTCCTGGTCGACGGCGATGACCTCGGGGTTCTTGAGGATCGCGGCGGTCTCCGCGCTCATCTGCGACAGGTCGTTGCCCGCGAGCAGCGGCGCACCCGAGACCGCCCAGAGGTTCATGTGCGTGCGGTTCTGGGAGGCGGTGAAGCCGCTCAGGCCGACCATCAGCATGTCGGGGTCGTTGTAGTAGCCGGTGTGCTGGCCCGTGGGGTGCACGTTCGCGTCGTAGTTGGCGAGCATGCTGTCCCACGAGGGCGAGTTGCCGTGGAAGATGATGTCGGTGTTGGTGCGCCACAGGGCGGCCATGCCGGCGCCCCAGTTCCAGGGGTTCTGCTTGCCCCAGTTGCAGACCGAGAGGGTCAGCGGGCGGCCCGTGGTGGCCGAGGCCTTCGCGGCCGCGTCGCTGATGGCCTGGTACGTGGTCTTCGCGTCGAGTCCTTCGACGTCACCGCCGCACCAGTCGACCTTGACGTAGTCGAAGCCCCACTTCGAGAACTGGAGCATGTCCTGCTCGTAGTGGCCCTCGCTGCCGCTGCCGGGCGCCGCCGGGCGGCCCGTCGGGAAGTAGTAGCCGCAGCCGTCCTTGCCGGCGTCGGTGTAGATACCGGCCTTGAGTCCCTTGCTGTGGATGTAGTCGGCGATCGCGCTCATGCCGCCGGGCCACTCGGACTCGTCGATGGTGATGTTGCCCTGGCCGTCGCGGGTTCCCTGCCACCAGCCCTCGTCGAGGTTGATGTACTTGTACCCCGCCGCCGGCAGTCCGGCCGCGACGAACGCGTCGACCTGCGCCTTGATCACGTTGTAGTCGATCTTGGCGGCGAACGTGTTCCAGGACGCCCAGCCCATCGGCGCGGAAGGCACCGCGATCTGATTCGACGTCACCGCCACGGGCTGCACTCGGCCGAGGTCGGCCGGGGCGTCGACCGGGGCTTCCCGCTGGATGCCCACGAGCCCGGCCGCGGCCACCGTCGCTACCACGAGCGCGCGGACCGCGGCGTCCCTGCACCGGCGTCTCAGGCCGGTTGCGAGTGACTGGAGTGGCATGTGTTTTTCCTCCGAGGGAACACCAGAGTCGGCCCTGACCGCGAACTCTTGTCGAAATATCGGACGTTAATCGACCTACCGAACTTGCAGGCGCTGAAATTAGGGCCGCCCAGAAGCGGAAGTCAATGGGTCCGACCGCCTTTGTGACCCGCGCCCGTTCACCACCACAAGCGAGTTGAGGGTCCGCTACCGATGTGGCCTCAGCTCTGCGAAGTCACCGTGACCGTGCGGGCGAGGTCATCCGTCAGCGCGCACAGGGCGTCGGTGTGCGCGAGGGCGCGCCACGAGGTGAGCAGCACCAGGCCCCACTTGTCGTCCGGGCAGATCCCGTAGGCGCAGGTCTCCATGACGGTGCCCGTCCCCTGCCGGTCGGCGTCCTGGACGTACGCATGCCGTACCCGGACCGCCGGGCCGATGGGCAGCGTCCGTAGCTCGGCCTCGGGCGGCCGGAACGAGATGTCCGTCGGGGCGGCCAGATAGCGGTGCAGCAGTTCGACGGTCATCGTGGGATACGTGTCGTCGGCGGCCAGCGCCGACAGTTCGATGCGGGCCAGCTCCCCCAACCGCGGTTCGGGGACGTACGAGAGCGCGGTGACCGGTCCGCGGCGGCGCGAGTCCTCGGCGGCCTCGCGCAGTTCGGTGGCGAGCGCCTCGATCAGCCGCTCGTCCCCCTCGGGGCCCACGCGCAGCCGGGCCGCGTCCGTGGCCCACGCGTCCAGGTCGACCAGTTCACGCACCGGCAGGGAGACGGCGTCGTCCGGCGCCCGCATGCTGACCGTGGAGGCGGAGAACTCGGGCATCAGGCCATCCATTGCAGAGTGCGGGCGATCGAATCGAAGAGAGTGACCAGCGCCTGTGCCAGCGGCTCCATCGGAGTGGAGAACGAGAGCAGCAGCCGCTGTTCGCTGTGCGGCACCGCGAGGTAGAGGTCCAGGTGCGTGAGCGGCAGCTTGTTGCCGTCCGGATCGTCGGGGGCGGGCTGCTGACGGTAGAGATGGCGTACGGCCGGGCCTGCGGGCAGGTCGACCATCGTGACGTCGGCGCCGCGTGCCCCCAGGGACAGACCTATGTCGGACAGTCCGCCGGCCGCGGTGCCCGGCGGGGGCCGCAGGACGGTGACGACCAGCCCGGCGGACACCGGCACCTGGCCGATGACCTGGTTGACGAGGTACATTTCCACCCCGCCGCCCGCGTGCGCGGCCTCGGCTTGCTCCCGGATCCGGTCCGCGAGCGCGACCTTCAGCTGCGGGGTCGCCCCGGTCCTGCGCAGCCCTCGATTGACCAGCTTGTCGATCCGGGGTCCCCAGCGGTCGGGGTCGAGGACCAGGCGCTCCCAGCCGTCCGGTACCGCTATCCGGTAGTCGGAGGGCGGTGCGGTCCGTGCCGGCCGTCTCGCGGGGCCGTCGGTGACCGTGTCCGCGTGGGAGGGGTTCGTCATGCCGCTCGTCATGCCGCCGTTCCGCTCGCTCGGTCGTTTCGGCTCCGCCGCACCGGAGGCACCCGGCCCATGGCCACGGCGCCCGCCGGGGCCAGGACCAGTACGGCGGCCGCGCCCAGGGACACGGCGGTCTCGGCGGTGTCGCCGATGTCGGACTTCGAGCCGAGGAAGGGACGGAAGCGGCCGGACGAGTCGACGACGGCAGTACTTTTGGCGCCGACCCGGTCGGCGCAGTCCTCCCTGTTGCGGAAGACCTGGTGGACGGAACCGTCCGGCAACCGGACCCTGCAGTACGTCTGGCGGGTCCCGTGGGCCCACTGGTGGCTCGGCGCGGTGATGGTGACCGTCTGCTCCACTCCGCGCAGCTGCATGTACCACTCCTGGGTGGTGTAGGAAGCGACGAAGATCAGGACGTAGTACGCCGCCACCATGAGCCACCGCAGGACCAGACCCCCGCGCGACTCCCGGGTTCCGAGCGCCGCGAAGATGACGCCCACTCCGCAGAGGACCCCCACCAACAGGGAGAGCACGCCGCCCAGCACGAGGGTGGACAGCTCGCACACGACGAATCCGGCGACGGCCGCCAGGAGCAGTCGCAGCCACGGCCACACGGCGGTTCGCTGTGCCGGCCCCTCGTCGCCGCCGGGCTGTCGCGGATCGGCCTTGGCGGTGAACTCGGACAGGATGCCGCGTACCTGCCGCATGCCGCCCTCACCGGCGGCCATGCGGCGCAGTTCCGGCAGCCCCATGCCGATCTGTTCCAGCGTCCGCCGCCCGTCCTCCGGCAACTCCGCGAACATATCGTCGACGGACTGCTCGTCCTCGCTCGCCACGTGGTCCTGGCTTTCCTTGTGCTTTTCCTTGTGCTTTTCCTCGGGCTGGGGTGTCGCTGTGTGGTGTCGCCCTGAGCTGTCGATCTGCGCTGTCCGACGGCCTACCGGGTCAGCCGCCGTCCCCGGGAGTGCTCCAACGCCAGTTGTAGAAGGGGATTCCGCCGGCCCCGAGCCCCGGAATCTCCTTGACCCCGCCCCAGGCGTCCGGCCCGGTGAGCCACGACTCGCCGTCGGCGACCGGTGCCAGGTTGGACCAGCCGGCCGCCAGCGGAAGGGTCTGACTGCCGATGAAGAGGGCCTTGCCGTAACCCGCCATGCTCTTGAACGAGGAGTCGGCGATCTGCGCCATCTTGGGGGCGCCCGCGGTGACAAGGCTTTCCTCGCCGGGCAGGGTGCCCGCGGCGATCCTGATGTCGTCCAGGAACGCCTTGGCGTTCAGGGATTCCTTGACCACCGACCGCATCTGCGGCAGGAGTTCACTCGGCCCCTCGGCCAGCGCCTTGCCGATCTGCCCGGGTTTGATGCCGGAAAGAGCTTCGGCGAGTCCGCGGGCCGCCTCCGGGTTCAGCCCGACCTCCCGCGCCAGCTGTACGTCCTTGACGGCGGAGGCCCCGCGTGCGGCGACGGACGCTTCCTTGGCCGCGGTGCCGAGGACCCGGCCGGCACCGAAGGACAGCACACCGATCGCGTCGATGGCGACGTCCAGCCAGGTGCCCTTGCCGTCCAGAGCCGAAATCGTGTCACACACCAGCGCGACCACCGAGGCCACCAGGGCCAGCGCGGCGAGAACCTCACCGAGGACCGGCACCCAGCTCAGTACGAGGGCCAGCACACCGAGGATGGCCGCGGCCACGCCCGCCCAATGGCCGATCTTGGCGATCCAGTCCTCCACGCTGTCCCACCAGTGGTGCTCGGGGTCCTTCAGCCCGTCGTGGTCGACCGAGTCGTGAATGGCCGACTTCACGTGAGCGGCCTGGGTGTCCCGGTACGACAGCGCCTGCCGGAGGTCGGACTTGGCGTCCTCCAGATCCCCGTCGGCGGACTCCTTCTGTTTCTGCAGCCTCTGCTTGTCGGGGTGGTCGTCGTGGCCGGGATGGTGGTCGATCTGGTTCTGGTAGCGACTGCTGTCCGCGTCGGCGGCCTTGGCCTTCTTCAGGGCGGCGCGGACCAGATTCTGTGCGTGTTCGAGGGCGGTGGCCCAGTCCGCCTTCACATGGTCGTCGACGGGTGCGGGTCCCACTGTGGAGCCGAGGGCGTCGGCGGCGGCCGCGTACCGCTGGTGCGACTTGGTGAGCAGTCCGACCGTGTCCTCGGTCTTCTTCTGGAACTCCCGGCCGGCGTCGGAGTCCCAGCCGTTGCCGTCGACGAGGTTGTGCAGCCGGGTGGCCTGCTCCTGTATCAGGGTGGCCGTGTCGGCGATGCGCTTGCCGAGCCGGGCCACCTCGTAGGGGTCGCCCGGGGTGAATTCCTTGTCGTCGTAACGGGCGGTCTGCCAGTCGACGCCCGAAAAGTCGTCGCTCACTTGCCCTCGCCGCTCTTCTTCGGCTGGGACTTCTGCAAGGTCTCGGCGAGATGCTGGTCAATGCCGTCGTA
The DNA here is from genome assembly GCF_005786655.1 of Streptomyces montanus. NCBI lineage: Bacteria > Bacillati > Actinomycetota > Actinomycetes > Kitasatosporales > Streptomycetaceae > Streptomyces > Streptomyces montanus. The sequence continues at coordinate 92,318 of NZ_VBZC01000009.1, read as the reverse complement.
GGCCTTGGCCGCCGTGCCGGCAGTCTTGCCGAGGAACTCCAGGCCGTCGCAGAGCTGTTTGCGCTTCTTCTTCCAGTCGTCCGCGAAGTCGTCGAGCGCGTCCGCCACATCGCCTGATCCGATGTCCGCGTCGTAGGAGTCGACCAGGTCCTTGGCATGCTCGAAGTGCGACTTCAGCTTCGCCACCGACCGGCTGATCTCCCGCAGTTCAGTCGTGGACACCGCGACATGATCCGCCACTCCGACCCCCGTGTGCGCGCCTGCCATCCGGCCGCCACAGCTGCTCAGCTGCCTCGGAGCGACCACGCCCACTGTCCTGCACAAATTTTCGGTGCCCAACCAACGTGAAGCAAAGGCAAGCAAAGACAAGCAAAGGGAGCCGTCTCCTGCGTGAGAGGGCGTCAGCCGGGCGGCACCCGGTCCTGTGGCTCGTCAGCCGGGTCGGTCGAGTCCGACACCAACTCCGCGACGCGCAGGGTGCAATACCAACGCGACGTCATCCCCTTGATCAGTACGAGGTACGACGCGCGGTCGTCGAAGCGGTACACCCGGCGCCAGCTCTCGACGATCCCCTTCCTCGGCAGATAGGTGTGGACGGCGGCTCGGAGCTCCTCCAGCGCCTGGTCCCTCGTATCCAGCCCATCACGGATGATATTGGTCACGTAGGAGTCACCGTAGTCGTACTGCGCGATCACGACCCAGTTGCCCATGCTCGCCCCCCTCCCGGCGCCGGCGGAGTCCACACCGCGCCGGTCACTCCCGGCGACGCCGCGCGCCTCATCGAGGCATCCACCCTCCCACTTGGACGCCTCAGACGTGCGCCACCTGGCGGAGGTCGGCTCAACTCCGGTGTGCGCCCGGACTTTTGCCGCATCGGCAATGGGGCTCGCAGGCGCCGTGTCGCCTGCTGCACGATCACTGGTGGTGATCCGCACACGCCCGGGAGGACCCATGCCGAAGACGTCAGCCGCCGATCTCACCCACCGTCTGGTGCCCTCACCGGCCGGCCGCATCCACTTGGTGGAGCAGGGAAGCGGGCCGCTCGTCCTGCTGGTGCACGGGTTCCCGGAGTCCTGGTACTCGTGGCGCCATCAACTGCCCGCGCTGGCGGCGGCCGGTTACCGCGCGGTGGCCGTCGACGTCCGCGGCTACGGGCGCTCCTCCAAGCCCGACGCGGTGCACGCGTACCGGATGCTGGACCTGGTGGAGGACAACGTCGCCGTGGTCCACGCTCTGGGCGAGCGGGACGCGGTGGTCATAGGGCACGACTGGGGCGCGGCGATCGCCGCCAACTCCGCGCTGCTCCGGCCCGATGTCTTCCGTGCGGTCGGGCTGCTCAGCGTGCCCTACACCCCGCGCGGCGGCCCCAGGCCGAGCGAGATCTTCGCGCAGATGGCTGGAGAGGACGAGTTCTACGTCTCCTACTTCCAGCAACCGGGCCGCGCCGAGGCGGAGATCGAGCCCGACGTACGCGGCTGGCTCTCGGGCTTCTACGCCGCCCTGTCCGCCGACACCATGCCCGCGCCGGGCGCGCCCGCCCCGCACTTCGTCAGTCGCGGCGCGAGGATGCGCGACCGTTTCCCCGCGGGCCGGCTGCCGTCCTGGCTCGGCGAGCGTGACCTCGACGTGTACGCCGAGGAGTTCGAGCGCACCGGACTGAGCGGAGCCCTGGCCCGCTACCGGAACATGGACCGGGACTGGGAGGACCTGGCCGACTACGACGGCGCCTCCATAACCCAGCCCTCGTTGTTCGTGGGCGGTTCCCTGGACGCCTCCACCAGCTGGCTGGCCGACGCGATCAAGGAATTCCCCCGCACCCTGCCCGGTCTGGACTCTTCGCACATCCTCGACGGTTGCGGCCACTGGATTCAGCAGGAACGCCCCGAGGAGGTCAACCGGCTCGTGACCGACTGGCTCGCGTCGTAGCCGGGGAACGTGGCGGAGCCCGTCGGCTCCGTCAGCCCGGTGCCGGGCCGGTGCTGCGGCGGATGATGAGTTCGACAGGCACGACGGGACCGGACCGCGGGCCTGACTGCGGCCCGGACTGCGGCCCTGACGGCGACCCGGACGGTGGGCCGGGCGGGCCGTCGATCTGGGTCAGGAGAAGCTGGAGGGAGCGCCTACCGATCTCGGCGAAGTCGGTGCGTACGGTGGTCAGCGGGGGAAGCAGATGGGCGGCCTCGGGGATGTCGTCGTAGCCGACGACGCTCACGTCGCCGGGGACATGGCGTCCGGCTTCGTGGCAGGCGCGCAGCACGCCGAGCGCCATCTGGTCGTTGGAGGCGAACACCGCCGTGACGTCCGGGCGCTCCGCCAGGCGGCGGCCCAGCTCGTATCCGGAGTCGGCGCTCCAGTCACCGATGAGGGGCTCGGGCACCTCCGCGCCGGCCGCCCGCAGGGTCGCCCGCCAGCTCTCCGCCCGTAGGTCGGCGGATGTCCAGCCGGTCGGGCCCGCGATGTGCCGGACGGTGGGGTGGCCGAGGCGCAGCAGATGTTCGGTGGCCTTGCGGGCTCCGGTCCAGGAGTCCGCGGTGACCAGTGGCGTGCCGTCGCCGAGGTCGTTCTCCAGGACCACCAGGGGCGTGTCGAGACGGACTTCCGCCAGGGCTTTTCTCACCCAGTGCTGCGGAGCGATGGCGATCACTCCGTCCGCGCCCTCGGCCGACAGACGGTTCACGGCGCGTACCACCGTGTCCCGCTCCGCCGTGTCGAGGGCGATGGAGCTCACCAGGTAACCGGCCCTCTGGGCCGCGGTGTTGATCGCGGTCAGGATGGAGGCGGGCCCGTAGCGCGCCGCGTCGAACGAGATCACGCCGAGCATCCTGGTCCGGCCGCTGGCCAGGGAGCGCGCGCTGCGGCTCGGGCGGTAACCGAGCGAGCGCATGGCGTCCAGCACCGTCTCACGCGTCTCGGGACGGACGGCAGGATTGTCGTTGAGTACGCGTGAAACGGTCTGTTTGGAGACACCGGCCAGGCGTGCCACGTCATCCATCACCGGGCGCGCTCCCGCGAAGTTGCGTCGGCTGCGGCCGCGTCCCTTGGGAGCGGGGCCGTCAGGGGCGCTTGCATTCATGGGTCGCGCTTTCTTCGGCATCGTCGCGGCATCGTCTCGGTGGCCTGATCATCCAGGTCGGGTCACCCAGCAGCGGCTGGTCACCCACTCGGCGTGCCCGACAGTAGCCGTTCCCGCGGCCGTTCCGCCGCCCGCCTCTCGCGGCACGTACACCGGCGCGTCGGCGTGCAGGGGCAGCACCCTCAGCCGCAGACCATGGGCGCGCAGGGCTTCGGCGGGGAGCCGGTCGAGGCCGATGTCCCAGACCCGCCCCGAGAAGAACTGATCGGCGACGAGGGTGTCTCCCACGTACGCGCGCGCCACGTCGCCGGTCCAGTGAACGCGCAGGAGGGTTCCCTCGCGCCGGCGCAGGAGTGCGTCCGGTACGTCCACGCGGTACTCGGCCGCGGTGGCGTCGAAGTGCCGGTCCGCGGGGACGCTCGCCCGGCCGAGCGGGCCCGTCACGGTCTCGGGTGCGGGGCCCGCGGGCCGGACCGGGGTGACCGTCGGCGTGCCGCTGGAACCCCGGTCACCGGACTCACTGCCGAGCGGGGCGGCGTCGGGCAGAACCGAGTAGCGGGTGAGTACCCCGTCCGCCGCCTCCCGCACGGACGCCCCAGCCACCACCGGCGCCCGGTCCGGCGCCGGCAGGACCGCGAACGAGGGCTCCGCCGCGGAGCTGTGCACGCGTACCTCGTCGTGGTCGAAGACCACGCCGTCACGGCAGAGCACGAGCCGCTCGGCACCCCATGCGACACCCCGGTAGGCGGTACGCGCCGTCACCGCGTCCAGGACCAGCAGGCCGACCCGTCCCCCGTCCGCCGTGTCCACTTCGACCAGGGCGTCGGTGCCGGGGCGCAGCCCGGTGATCAGGATCCTGGGATCCGGGTCGTCGACGCGCGTGATGTCCCCGGAGGGAGCGCTGACGGACGCCACGGTTCGTGCGCTCAGGGCGAGTTCGGGGGTGATGCCGTCGGTGGCAGCCAGCACCAGGACCGTACGTCCTCCCCCGTCGTCGATGCGGCACACCGGCTGCGCGGTGGCCCAGTCGAGCCGCAGGCCGTCGACGTCGAGGCGCAGCGGCCAGCAGAAGTACGCGCCCTCGGGGACCGTCACGGGGGTGCTCGGCAGCGTCAACGCGGCCGTGGCATCGGGCAGTTCAGGCGGCTCGGGCAGTTGAGGCAGTTGAGGCAGTTGAGGCAGTTGAGGCAGTTCCACCTTGAAGGACGTGTGCGGGTGGTCCGGCAACTGCTCGTGCGGTTGGTGGTTGTTGACGAAGAGGAAGCCCGAGGTGCCGTCGCTGCGCACCGCCCACCGCAGGGTGTCGCGGTCGCCCTGCCCCGAGGGCTGCCGCTCCGGAAGCACGGACCGCATGGGCGCGATCAGGTGGCCGAAGTCGGCGAGCAGCAGGTGCTGGAGGCGCAGTTCGTGGTACGAGGGCCGGTACTGGCCGTACTCACCGAGCGGCGCCTGGAAGTCGTACGTCAGAACCGGGAGGTCGTTGGGGTAGTCGGTGGCGTGGGACTCCTGCAACGTCGTCAGCTCCCCGGCCGGGTTCGTGCCGCCGTGGAACATGTAGTAGCCCTGCCACACCGAGCCGCAGCCGATCTTGGTGAGGCCGAGCGCCCCGATGTCGGCGGGCTCGACGCGCGGCCGGCGGTGGTAGGCCACGGCCATGCCACCGCCCAACTCGCAGGTGGCCCAGGGGAATCGCTCGGCGAGAAGCATCGGGTCGCCGCCGCGCACGGTCGTCGGGCGCAGATCGGCGCCGATGCCCTCGTCGTCCCGCTGGTGGGTGAAGAAGTAGTGCTTGCGGCAGGTGTCGGGCCAGCCGCCGTCCGCCTCGGTCCAGAACGCCTCCGGGTAGCCGCCGTACAGCGGAAGGAGTTCATCGGGTGGGAGCTGGACCCCGCCCCAGGCTGTCGACGTCCACAGCGGCGCGCTCAGCCCGGCCTCCTGGGCCATCCGCTTGAGGGTGAGCAGATGGCCGGGCTGGTCGTAGAGCTCGTTCTCGATCTGGATGGCGACGACGGGGCCGCCGTGGGCGCGGTCCAGGCCGCGCAGCTGCCCGGCGATGGCCGCGTACCAGGTCCGTACGGGGTCCAGGTACGCGGGATCGTCGGTGCGGGGTGTGCAGGGGCGGGCCAGCAGCCAGTCGGGCAGTCCGCCGCCACGGACCTCCGCGTGGGACCAGGGGCCGATGCGGGGGATGAAGTCCAGGTCGTGGTGGGCGCAGAGTTCGGCGAAGCGCCGCAGGTCGCGGTCGCCGTCGAAGCGGATGCGGCCCTCCACCTCCTCGTGGTGGATCCAGATGACGTAGCTGGCGACGGCGGTCACGCCGCCCGCCTTCATCTTCAGCAGCTCCTCCTCCCACTGCCCGGCGGGGTAGCGGGTGTAGTGGAACTCCCCGGAGACCGGGAACCAGGGGCGGCCGCCGCGCGTGAGGTAGCGGCTGGTCACCTCGATCGGGTCGGGCACGCCCGGCGCGTCGGCGAACGGCAGATGGCCGGTCAGCGGGGGTGCGGCGGGGGCCGGAACGCGCAGGAGGTGCGGGAGCGCGTCGGCGACCGGCGCGCCGGACAGGGAAACGCGCGGGGGTGTCGTCCGAGGTGTAGTCGAGGGTGTCGTCCGAGGAGTCATCGGGGACGTCATCAGGGCTGCACCGGTCCGAGGTCGGGGACGTCGGTGAGCAGCGCGCGGGTGCCGGTGGTGGCGTGCAGCTCCAGAAGGACGAGCTCGTTGGTGCCGGGGCGCAGGACGGGTGCGGGGACGTACAGGGTGCGTTGCGGGCCGCGGTTCCAGTAGCGGCCGAGGTGGAAGCCGTTGACCCAGGCCTGGCCCTTGGTCCAGCCGGGCAGCGACAGGAAGGTGTCGGCGGGGGTGCGGACGTCGAAGGTGCCGTGGTGGAAGGCGGGCACGGAGTCGGTGGTGGCGTCGGACGACGCGAAGGGGACCGCGTTCAGGCTGTCCGGGCCGTCGAGGGGCAGGGGGTGGCAGTACCAGCCGTGCAGGGCCGTGCCGTTGAAGGTGACCGGGCCGAGCAGGCCCTTGGGGGCGCCGATGCGCGGCCCGTAGTTGACGCCGCCCATGTTCTCCACGAGCACCTCTAGGGTGGCGCCGGGGCCGGGCACCCTGACCGGCAGGCTCTCGTCGTGGCGTTCGCGTTCGAGTACGCCGACGGGGGCGCCGTCCACGAAGACCTGGGCGCGGTCGCCCACCCCTCCGGTGAAGTGCAGCAGGCCGTCGCCGCCCCGGGGCACGGTGGTGCGGTAGAGCATGTATCCGGACCGCAGACCGAGTTCGTCCATGGTCGCCGGATCCTCGGTCCGTTGTACGGGCTGTCGTGCGGTCCCTCGTGCGGGACCGGACAGGGCGTGCGCGTGCGGCAGCAGCGGGGCCCTGCGGTCCAGGACGACGGCGGTGGGCGGAAGTTTGGCGGCCGGCGCCGGGACCGGCTCCTCGGGGACCGGCGCGTGGCGGGCGATGACTTCGCGGAAGGCGTGGTACTTGGGACCGGGATCGCCGGACTCGGTGAGCGCCGCGTCGTAGTCGTACGACGTGACCGTGGGCGAGTAGGCATGGTCGTGGTTGGCGCCGTTGGTGAAGGCGAAGTTGGTGCCGCCGTGGAACATGTAGATGTTGACGGACGCCCCGGCCGAGAGCAGCCGGTCGAGGTCGGCGGCGGCGTCGGCCGCGTCCCGCACGTGGTGCGGCTCTCCCCAGTGGTCGAACCAGCCGATCCAGAACTCCATGCACATCAGGGGCCCTTCGGACTGGTGGGCGCGCAGCCGTTCCAGCGACTGGGCGACCTTGCTGCCGAAGGTGCCGGTGGCGAGCGTGCCGGGCAGGCTTCCGGCGGCCAGGTGCTCGGGGTTGGCCTGGTCGCATGTGAACAGCAGTTCCTCGACGCCGCGCGAGCGCAGACCCTGCTCCACGTGCTTCAGGTACGCGGTGTCGTCGCCGTAGGCGCCGTACTCGTTCTCCACCTGTACGGCGATCACGGGTCCGCCCGAGGCGGCCATGTGCGGCAGGAGCGGAGGCAGCAGCAGGTCGAGGTAGCGGTCGAAGGCGTCGGTGAACCGGGGGTCGCTGCTGCGCAGCCGGATGCCGGAGTCCGCGGTGAGCCACGAGGGCAGTCCGCCGCCGTCCCACTCGGCGCAGATGTACGGTCCGGGGCGCAGCAGGACGTGCAGTCCCTCGGCGTGGGCCAGGCTCAGATAGCGGGGCAGGTCGAGGATGCCGTCGAGGACGAGGGCGCTGTCGGGGTCGGGCTGGTGGAGGTTCCACGGCACGTACGTCTCAACGGTGTTCAGGCCCATGAGGCGTGCCTTGCGCAGCCTGTCGGCCCACTGGTCGGGGTGGACACGGAAGTAGTGCATCGCGCCGGAGATGATCCGGAACGGCTCGCCGTCGAGCAGGAAACCGTCGGACGTCGTCGTCAGAGCGGGCATGCGGAGGATTTCCCTTCGTACGGTTACTGGCGTGTGCGGGCGTGTACTGCCTGTACGGGCGTGCACTTGCGTGTAGTGGCGTGTAGTGGCGTGTTCGACCTGGGTCAGCGGGGCGGTGCGGTGGGACGCGTGGCGCGGCGGAGCCAGAGGGTGGCGGCCAGGCACAGCGCGGAGACGGCGCAGAGCAGGAGCGGGACGGCACGGATCCCGGACCACTCGATCGCCTTGCCCAGCGCCGGTCCCGCCGCGACGCCCCCGGCCATGGACGCGGCGATGACCGTCGCGCCCGCCCTGCGGGCCCCGGGGGCGGCGCTGTGGAGCCAGGGCAGCCCGGTCGGGAAGATCGGCGCGATGAACAGACCGACACCGGCGTACGCGTACGGGGCGAGCCCCGGCACCGCGGCCAGCAGCAGACAGGCCGTCATGCCGGCGCAAGAGACCGTGATGATGGCCTGGGCCGGGAAACGCAGCGCGATCGGCGCGACCAGGAAGCGGCCGACGGTCATCATCAGCCAGTAGACGGAGGTGGCGGTGGCGGCGACACCCGCGCCGTAGCCGACCGTCTCCAGGTGCGTGGGCTCCCAGCCGCCGACGCCCGCCTCGACGCCCACATGCAGGACGTAGAGCGCGACGAACACGGCGAGCACGGAGCCCAGGCTGCGGCCGAGCACCGACCCGCCGCCGGCCTCCGGTCGCAATGCGTCGGCCGACCGCGCCGCGTCGGCCGGTTGGGGTGCGTGGCCCGGTTGGGGTGCGTGGCCCGGTTGGGGTGCGTCGGCCGGCTGCGGTGCCCGGTCTCGTACGCCCTTGAGGCACAGCAGCAGCGGCAGGTTGGCGAGCGCGAAGCCGAGGAAGACGGCGGGGTAGTGCTCGGAACCCACCGCCGCGATCAGCGCGGGGCCGAGGATGGCGCCCACTCCGAAGTGTGCGTTGAGGATGTTCAGCATCGCGGTCGAGCGGCGGCCGAAGCCCACGGCGAACAGCTGGTTGAGGCCGTAGTCGATGCCGCCGAAGCCGAGACCGGCGAGCAGGGCCATGGCCAGGCCGACGGGCCAGTTCGGCGCGAGCGCGAAACCCGCCGCGCCCAACGCCATCAGCAGGTACGAGCCGCCGAGGATCCGGCGGTTGCCGATCCGCCCGTAGAGCCGGTCGAAGAGCAGCACGCCCGCGACGCCGCCGATGAAGTGGGCGCTCAGCCCCAGCCCGGCGGCCGACGGTGACAGGGCGAACTCCTCCCGGAACGCCGGGATCGCGGGCCCGTACAGGGCCTGGAGCGCACCGATGAGAACGAACCCCACGCAGGACGCGACCACCGCCGCCGCGCTGAAGACGGGGGCGGCGTCCGGGGAGCCGGCCGACCGGGCGTCCGCGTCTGCGTCCGCGACCCGTTGTCCGGTGGAAGGTTCGGTCACGTGGTCCGATGTTACCGGTAACATTCACACCGTCAAGAGCCCTGCGGCTTCCGTCCGGACACCGCCGCGCGCGATCCGAGATACCGAACGAGCCGCAGGAAGTGGCTACTTCACACCCGCTGTCCCGTCGACATGACCGACCCGCTTGAACTTTGTGCAATCCGAGAATCTGATCTAGCCTGGGTCGCATGCCGCGTGAGACGTTGACCCGCGAACACATCGTTCAGGCCGCGATCGAGCTGCTGGACGCCGAGGGTCTAGAGGGCCTGAACATGCGCAGTCTGGGCAAGCGGCTCGACTCCGCCGCCACTGCCGTCTACTGGCACGTCAAGAACAAGGACAATCTCGTCATCCTGGCCAGTGACGAGGTGTGGAACGAGGTCCGGCTGCCCGACCTCGACACCGTCGACTGGCGTACGGCGGCCACGGCGATGGCCAACGACCTCTACGCGATGATCACCAGGCACCCGTGGGTCGTGATGGCCTTCGCGTCCCAGCCTCTCTACGGGGTGAACAAGTCCCGCCACGACGACCACAGCCTCGCGGTCTACGAGAAGGCCGGCTTCGTCGGCGCGGAGATCGACCAGGCGACGGCCACGGTCTTCATGTTCGTACTCGGCAACGCCCTGGGCATGGCGGCCTCGGCTTCCGTGGACAGACGCCTCAGCCATGGGGGCAAGAACGCGCAGAACCTGATCCAGGACGCCATGACCCAGGCGATGGAGATCGCGGGGCAGTTCCCGCGGTTGCGGGCCCGCATCGACGCCTACGCCGACACCGACTACGGAGCGGCACCCGAGAAGAGCTTCGAGTTCGGCCTTCAGGCGGTCCTGGACGGCCTGGAGCAGCAACTCAAGCACCGTTCGCATCCCTGACTGCTGGTCCCTGACCGCCGGTCCCTGACCGCTGGTCCCTGACTCCTGACTCCCGCCGCCCCGGCCGCCCGTCAGCTCGTCGGCCCGGACACCGGCTCGGCACGCCGCTCACTCGCCACGACGAGCCCGGCCGAAGCCCTCGGGCGATAATCGCCGCATGGCCTCACCGTCCTCCGTTTCCGAGCTCCGCCGAGCCAGGTCGCCCCGGCACATGCCCGGCGTGAGCCACCAGGCCGTCGCGTGAACCTGACGGAGCTGCACCGCCGCCTGCTCGCCGACGTACTCGCCGTGGGTGCCCCCTTCCCCCTCGCGCTCACCGGCGGCTATGCCGTCCAGGCACACGGCCTGGTCGACCGCCTCAGCCAGGACCTCGAGTTCGCCACCGAGAGCCCCGAGGCGATGGAGAAGATCGCCGCCACCGTGAGCGCCGGCCTGGTGGAACGGGGCTGGCGGGTACGCGTGCCGGAAACAGAACCGCTCGCCGCCCAACTGATCGTGACGGACCCGGAGAGCGGCGAAGCGTGCGAGGTCGACCTGTACAAGGAGGCCCTCTGGCGTCCGCTCGTGCTGACCGAGTACGGGCCGGTCCTCTCCCTCGAAGACGTCGTCGGCACCAAGGTCCGCGCCCTGGCCGACCGCGGCCTCGCCCGGGACCTCGTCGACGTCCGCGCCGCCGCGGACCGCTGGAGCCCGCCGGAACTCGAAGAGCTCGGCCGCCGCCACGCCCCCGAGACCTTCGACCTCACCGACCTCCAGACCCGCCTCACCGGCGCGGAGTGGATCGACGACGCCGCTTTCGCCGCCTACGGCCTCGACGAGCGGGCCGTCTCGAACCTGCGCCGGTGGGCCCTGGAATGGGCGGACGACATCGCGGAACGGCTGATGGAGACGGACGTCCCGGACGACGCCTGACGTGAGCGTCGCCCCCGTCTCCGAGAGCTCCTGTCGGAATGATCGGTGAGGTGGTTGGATCACCCTCGCATCGGGGAGGCGAGGGTGGCCGGAGGGGTACCCGACTGACCTTCCGCGAGCGGGCGGAAGGCCGAGGCCGTTGGCGGTTTCACCGGATGCGGTGCTGCTTCCAGAAGGGGTCCAGGTCCTTGTCCGTCACGGACTGTGCGGCCTTCTTGAAGTCGGCGGTGGTGGAGACGCCGTACCAGTGGTTGCGGGCGTACCGCTTGAGGAGTCGCGCCATGGTGTCGGCCCCGATGGTGCGCTCCAGGCGTGCCAGGGCGCAGGAGCCGGCCGTGTAGACGAGGTGGTACTCGTCCCGGTGCTCGGCCCAGTAGGCCATCGAGTTGGTGAGCGCGGTGCGGTCGCTCGGCCAGTAGACGTCCGACCAGCAGTCGCGTGTGTCCCAGCCGTAGAAGCGCGCGTTGGCGTATTGGGCGAAGCTCTCGTCCAGCCAGGGCGCGCCGTACTCGTCGTTGCCCACGATGCCGTACCACCACTGGTGGGCCACCTCGTGGACGACGGCGCTGCCCTCCTCGGTGGTGCCGAGGACGACCAGGCCGGGGTACTCCATACCGCCGCCGAACTCCTTGGTCATCACGAAGTCGATCTCGCCGTACGGATAGCGGCCGAACTCCTTGCCGAACCGGTCGACGGCGGCGACGCCGTCCTCGCGGTTGAGGCGCACACCCGCCGCGGGCGTGTTCGGCGCCCAGTACGACTTCACGCGCACACCGCCGGGCGAGGTCTCGGTCGCCGTACGGAACGGGCCCGCCGCCCACGCGAAGTCCCGCACCCGGCGCGCGACGCTGTGCGTGACCGTGCGCCCGGACTTGCCGTCGCGGGTCCAAGTGCGGCCGGTCGCCGGGACCTTGAGGGTCGACGGGTGGTCGATGCGGACCCGGAAGTCGCTCGCCAGGGCGTAGAAGCTCTCGCCGGTCGACACATACGGGTCGAGGTGCCATCCCTTCGCGTCGTGCACGGCGAGCACCGGCAGAGCGTTGCCCAGGAAGCGGAACGCGCCCTCGCGGCCGAAGCGGTCGTTGCGCTCGGGCACGGTGATGGACACGTCGAAGGAGACGGCCGTCCGCTCGCCGCGCGCGAGCGGCTTCGGCAGGGTGATGGGCAGCGCGGTGCAGTTCACGGTGAGGTGGCCCGGAGTGCCACCGCGCACCTTGGACATCTTGACGGGGGACGGCTTGCCCGGCGTGCCGCACTTGTCGTCGCCGTTGCCCCACAGGCGTACGTACACCTCACGCAGAGGTTGATCGGAGGCGTTGCGGAACGACACCCGCTGCCGACCCGTCCAGTGGGAGCCGTCGGCGTCGCCGCGCAGGGACACGTCGTAGCGAAGCCGATCGGGCGTCGCGGCCTCGGGCGTACTGGCCTTGGCCTTGAGTGCCGATGCCGATACCGACGCCTGTATCGATGCCGGTGCCGATGCCGGTATCGATGCCGATGTCCGGGCCGTGACGGCATCGGCCCCGGTGGCGGCGCCCGCGGCCACGAGCAACGCGAGCGGGACAACGAGCAGACGGCGACCGGCTTTTGACCACCACGCGTGTGCGGGTAACGACGACATGGCAGCGGATCATGCCACACAGGCCTGACATTTGGCCCCGCCTCGACCTGGGCCTTCTCTCCCGGGGTGCACAGCCTCTGAAAAAGCAAGAGGGCGCTTCCCGTGAGGGAAGCGCCCTCTCATGGGCTGTGAGGTTCACGTCGATGATCATTGCATCCCGGTCGAGGTCCGTCGCCAGGAACCGCCCAGGCCTGGTGCGCCTGGAGGGCGAGGCTGACCAGGGTCATGAGGAGGTCGACGTCCGCGTTGCCTTCGAGGCGAAGCGTCACCCAATGCGAGCCCGGCACCAGCCGGACGGCGGCGGCTCCCGTGAGGTGCTCTTCGAACCGCCGGATGGCCCGCGCTGTGAGGTGCAGGTCGACGTTCCGGTCGGAATGGAAGTGGGCGATCTCGCCGTGGGCCGAGCGAAGGGCCCGCCCCATGCCGCAGCTCGGCTCCACCTCGGTGAGGTCGGGCCAGGTCTCCAGTTGAGTGAGGGCACGCGCGGCCAACGTCATGCGCTCATCATGACCAGCTCACCGCGCGGACACCAGAAGGTGAGGAATCCGTAACCGGGCCGCCGCGCCTCCGGCTGCCGGTGCGGCTCATCCCGCGATGGCGGCGTACCAGCTGGTGGCGGCCAGCGCGAGCATCGCCGCGGTGGCGATCCTCGTGAGCAGGCCGAACGGGACGTGCTTCATCAGGGTGTGGCCGCCCAGGACGCCGAGCGCGGCCACGGTCCACAGGCCGAGCAGCGAGCCGAGGCCCACCGAGAGCGGACTGTCGTAGTGGGCCGCCAGGTTGATGATCAGGATCTGGGTGAGGTCGCCGAACTCGGCGACCAGGACGAGCGTGAAGCCGAGCCCTGAGATCCGCCAGAACGACCTGCCCACCGAGGCCTTGGCCCCTGCCTTGTCGTCCGCTTTCCCGTCGTCTCTCTCGTCGTCACGCTCGTCGTCCCCCTTGTCCCTGTTGAAGAACAGCAGAAGCGCCCCCGCGAGGAACAGCACGCCGCTCACTGCTTGGAGGATCCGGTGCGGCAGGAGGGTCAGCACGCCGCCCGCCACGAGGGCGAGAGCGACATGGACAGCGAAGGCGGCGGCAGCCCCGGCGAAGACGTACGAGGGGCGGTAGCGGGCGCCGAGCACCAGGACCGCGAGGGCGGTCTTGTCAGGGAGCTCGGCGGGCAGGACAACACCGAGTGTGATCGCCAGGACGGTGAAGTCGAGCACGGGCCGCGCTCCTCGAGGGGTCGGCTGTCCCTCCCGGAGACCGATGATCACGGGCCGGCGCGTCCTCGCGTTCCGTCGGCGAGACGGCGGGGCCGGTGCCTCAGGCCGCGGCTGCGACCGGGCGGCCGCTGCGGAGGAAGGAATTCCAGAGCTGGACGAGCAGCCGCATGACGAGCGCCTCGAGCAGGGCGACGGCGATCTTGGCGAGGAGGGAGGAGAGCAGGTGCGGCACGGTGAGCCGCCTTTCTTGTGCTTGCCTGACGTACCGCTCCTTTCTGGGGGGCTCCGGCCGCGCGCGGACGGAGTGCGGGTGAAGCCCGGTCGAACGTTGGGTGTCATTCCGGGGCCCGCCCCGGCTGCGCGGGGCCGCTGTGAGCCGTCAGGCTCTGCCATACGGCCGAGAGCAGGACGGATGCCGCCGCCGCTGTCAGGCCGATCGCCCACCCGGCCGGGCCGAGGGGCCGGCTGCCGAAGAAGACGCTGAGGAACGGTACGGCGACGACCAGGGCGAGGGCCGCGAGGGAACCCAGCGCGGCGACGAGGACGACCGGGTCGCGGCCCGCGTCCATGAGGGTCTGCAGCAGCTGGGAGGCGACAAGGGCGACCAGGGCGACGGTGTCGGCGTGCGCACGGGTGCCGGTGACCCGGGCGGCGATCCACGCGCCGCTCGCCGCGAGGGCGGTGATGGTGGCGCGCAGGCGCATGTGCCGCGTCAGGGCCGTGCCGAGGGACGCCTCCGGACCCTCCGCGAGCAGTTTCCCGGCACGGCCGGCCGGGGGGCGGGCGGCGATGGCCATGGCAGGCAGCATGTCCGTGAGGAGATTGACGAGCAGCAGCTGGCGTGCATTGAGCGCGCTGCGTCCGGTGAGCAGCGTGGTCGCCAGGACGAAGGCGATCTCCCCCAGGTTGCCGCCGAGCAGGATGCCCAGCGCCTTGCGGACCGAGGCCCACATGGCGCGGCCTTCCACGATGGCGTCGACGATGGTCTCGATGCGGTCGTCGGTGACCACCACGTCGGCTGCGGTGCGGGCCGCGGGGGTCGCCCTGGAGCCGATGGCGATGCCGACGTCGGCGATCCGGATGGCGGGCGCGTCGTTGGCGCCGTCGCCGGTGACGGCGACGACCCGGCCGGCCGCGCGCAGCACGGTGACGATGCGCACCTTGTGAGCGGGGGTGACCCGGGCGAAGACCGAGATCTCCGGCAGCCTTCGGGCCAGTTCGGCGTCGTCGAGTGCGTCCAGCTCCGGCCCGGTCATCAGCCGCGGCTCCTGGTCCGGCCGCAGTTCACCGGCGATGGCGGCGGCGGTGCTCGGGTGATCGCCGGTGAGCATGACGATCCGTACGCCTGCCGCGGCCAGCCGGGCGACGCTCTCGGCGGCGGTGGGCCGGATCGGGTCCGCCAGGCCGATCAGTCCCAGCAGGCACAGTCCCTCGACATCGGCGTCGTCGAGGGACGGGGGACCCGCGTCGCGGTCCTTCCGGTCGCGCTCGGCGATCGCCAGCACACGCAGGCCGCGCCGGGCGTGCCAGTCGATGTCGCGGTCGATCGCCTCCCGCAATCCTTCGGTGAACGGCGCGGTGGTGTCGTTCTGCCGGACCCGTACGCAGCGGGCCAGGACGACCTCCGGCGCACCCTTGACGACCAGTCGTCGGCGTCCGTCGGCCCGGCCGAGGACCGCGTGGTAGCCGCGGCCCGGCTCGAACGGCAGCTCCGCCAGCCGCTCCCAGCCGTCCGTCGCCTCCGGCACCACGCCGGCCTGCTCGGCCCCGAGGGCGATGGCCCGGTCCGTGGGGTGGGTGAGCGTAGACACGGGGCCGGGCGGACCCGCCAAGGCCGCCGTGGCCACGACCCGGCGCAGCCGCGAGGTGAGCGCGTCGAGCGGGCGCCGCTCGATGCCGTCGGACACCTGCTGGAGGCTGATCCTGCCCTCGGTGAGGGTGCCGGTCTTGTCGAAGCACAGCACATCGGTGCGGCCGAGCGCCTCGATGGTGGGGGCGCTGCGCACGAGCGTGTTGCGGGTGGACAGCCTGCGGGCGGCGGCCAGTTCGGCGACGGTGGCGACGAAGGGCAGGCCTTCGGGTACGGCGGCCACGCACAGGCTGACGGCGGAGCCCAGGGCCGCGCCGAGCGGTCGCCGCCGGGTGACCTCGGTGAGGAACAGCACGACGCCCGAGGCGATGGACAGGGGCAGGAACCAGCGGCCCAGGGCGTTGAGCCGGTGCTCCACGCCGCTCTCCGGGGCCGCTTCCGCGGGGGCCGCCTGTGCGGCGCGGCCGGCCTCCGTGGCGGTGCCGGTGGCGACGACCACGGCGAGAGCGCTGCCCGCCGCCACGGCCGTGCCCTCGTAGAGCATGGAGTGGCGGTCCGCCACCGCTGCCGCCGCCGTGGGGGCGGGGGTCTTGGACACGAGCTGGGACTCGCCGGTGAGGTTCGCTTCGTCGGCTTCCAGGCCCGTCGCCTCGATCACGCGGCAGTCGGCCGGGACCGTGTCACCGGCGCGCAGTTCGATCACGTCTCCGGTCACCAGGCGTTCGGCGGGTGTCTCGGCGGTGCCGGGCCGGCCCGCCCTGCGCAGCCGGATGCGGGCCGAGGCCGCTTCGACCAGGTTCTCGGCGGCGCGGTCGGCGCCCACGCGCTGGGCTCCGCCGACGAGCGCGTTGACGCCGAGCACGCCGCCGATGAGCACCGCGTCCAGGACGGAGCCGAGCAGCGCCGAGATGCCGCCGCCGACGGCGAGGATGGGGGTGAGCGGATTGGCCAGCTCTTCCGCGACCCTGCCGATCAGGGTGACGGCGACGGGCGCTCGGTCGTGTCCCGCGAGCCGGCGGCGCCGGACGGCCTCGGTCTCGTCGAGTCCCCGGCGCGACGTGCTGAGCCGGGCCATGACCTGACGCACCGTCATGGCATGCCAGGGCGTCCGGTCGGCGGCGGCCGGCGGCGGACGCTGATACAGCGCCCGCCCCGCCCAAAGGCCCGCTCCGATCGCGGCGATGGTCACCCCGTCGGTCACCAGGCGAGCGCGTGCCCAGGCGCCACGTCGGCGAACTGCCAGTGCCACCGTCGCCCCCAGGAGAGCACAGCCCGCCTCCATACGAACGCACCGCCTGCCCAGCGCGCGGGCTTCGGGAAGAGCGGTCAGCAGCAGATGCGCCACGTCGGGGGCGCCGGTGACATCGGCGTCCCACCGCACCCGGCGGGCGCCGTGGGTCACCCCGATGCCCAGGTCGGCCTGGGCGAGGGCACGGCGGGCACCGGCCGCGACGACGGCCACACCGCGCCCCTCCCGTTGCAGGGAGCGGACCACTGCCACCGTGCGGGTCCCGCCGGTGGGCTCTGCCTCGTCCAGTCCGAAGCGCCGGTGCAGCCCGGGCGGGCCGCCGACCAGCACCACTCTCCCGCAGGCGTCGGCCGCCTGCACCAAGTGCTCGGCGAGCGGCCGCAGTTGGGGGACCAGGCCGGCTACGGCGACGGGCCGCCCGCGCCGGACGACGAGCAGGACCCGCGCACCCTGCTCGGCCCATTCCGTGGCCACGGCGGCGGTCCGACCGGGCAGTTCCGCCTGTGCGTCACGGCCGTCGGCGAGCGGGCGCAGCTCCCATTCCCCCTGTTCACGGGGGAGCGACGGGTCGCCGCGGCCGATGAGGTCGGTCAACTCGTGGACGACCGCGTGGATTTCGTCGAGGTCGACGTCCTGACCGGCCGCGGAGGTCGTTTCGGGCGTACGCTCGTCCGCCGGACCTCCAGGGGGCTCCTCGGGCGGTGCCACGGGCACCAGGGTGCCGACCGTCCACGTACCCGTGGCCAGCAGGCGGCCGTCGAGGACGACGGTGTCGATACGGTCGAGCCGGCGCAGCGCCTCCGGCCTCAGCACCAGGCCTCCCCAGCGGGAAGCGGCCTTCCCCACCGTGGCGGCGAAGGCCTCGCGGCCGGCCCACGGGCCCCGGGGTATGCCCGCGATCAACAGGGCCACTGCCCGGTCATGGCTGCGCGTGACCGCACCGGCGAGTCCGTAGCCCGCCACTGCCGCCGGGACGGCCACGTTCGCGTACCGGTCGGCCGGACCCGGTCGCAGCGGCACCGGCCGCGCACGCACCGGTGTGGCGTCATGACGGTACGCCCCCTCGCTCCCGGCCAGCCGCCGCGACCAGTCCTGCCAGGCCTGGCGCCGCGCCTTGGCCTCCCCGTACCGGGCGGCGCCCAGGGCGCCGGAGACGATCGGACTGATCGGGCGGAAGGTCAGCGTGGAGACGATCAGATTCGCCGTCGCCCAGCCCACCTCGGCGACCGCGGGGCCGACTGCACGGGCGGCGGCCTCGCGCAGCCGCGGCGTCGCCTCCGTGAGCTGGACCAGGGCCGGTACGAGCGGTGACAGAGGGCGGACGCGGGCGATCCGTCCCGCCACGGCCACCCCGAAGGCCGCGACGCTCCCCGCCGCCTGCAGCGCCGCGACGACCTGCGCCTCGGGACCGCCGCGGTAGCCGACGGCGCGGGGGACACGATCCGCGGTGGCGCCGCCGCGTGCCCTGCCCGGGCTCTTCTCGCGGGCCGTCTGCCCGGCGGCGGCACCGGTCTCCGCCTCGGTCTCCGCCTCGGCCTCCGCGATGAGGCGGAGGACGGGGGCCAGGTCGGTTCGGGAAGGGGCACAGGCGACGAACACGCAGCCGAGCGTCCCGTTCACCTCCGCACGGACCACTCCGGGAACGTCGCCCAGCCGGTTCTCCAGAGCCCGTGCGGCCTCGGTGGTGCCGGGCCTTCCCAGGTGCCGGGCCTCGATCTGCACCCCGTCGACAACCTGCCAGACACGGCGCGTCCGCGGCTTCACCAGGCGCCCCAGCATCGAAAGCACCTCGGGAGCGGCGTTCCTCGCCCCGGCTGCGGTCCGGGCCGTCCCGGAAAGGACTGAGGAGATCATCCCGCGCCTCCATCATCGCCGGCCCGCGCAGCGTGCGCCGCCTCAGAAGACGACGTCCTCCCCACAAGTATGTGCACACCCCACCAGCACTGTCCTGAGGGATCAAGGGCTACCGCGGGTTCGCGGTACCGCTCGCACCGGATACCCGCAACAATGGACATAGAGGTATTTGAACCCACTCATGTGATTTGAGTGATTCGTATGACGACCAGAGCACCTCAAACCACTGAACCTCAGACCACTGAGGCCCAGCCCCAGGAGGCTCAGGCCACGGAACAGGGCGGCCAGGTCCTGCGCATGCACCGCGCACACCCGACGCTGCCGTACATGACTCCGGGAGACCTCAAGGCCAGCGCCCAGGCGGTGACCTCACGAGTGCCCGCGTTCCCGGGCAGGGACGTGATCTTCTACGGCGGTCTCGGGGCGCTGACTGTTGCCGGTGCGCTCGAGTGGCCGGTCGCGCTCGCCATCGGCGGAGCCACCTTCGTCCTGCGCGGCAGGAAGCGGAGGGACACCAGGGCGGGTGCGCAGCAGACGGCCACGCCCGGTCCGACCGCCCAGGAGGAATCCAAGGCGGAGTAACCAGGCAGATCCAACCGCCCCCGCTCGTCAGGGAGTCGGGGGCTATTGATGGTGGGGGTTGCGGAATTCAACGCCCCCTGACCAGGGCCTACGGGCCTGGCGGGCGGGGATCCGGCCAGAACTGGATGAGGAAACGCTCGACGCCGTGCGGTATCTCATCCGGGTAGTTGTCAGGAAGTGGGTCAAGGGCGGCACCCCCGGTCCTGTGAGCGCGGAGCATGTACGCGCCTGGACCGCCCAGGGTCAGGGGGGCACCGAGTTGTGGACCGCCCGTCAGGGGAAAGACCCCCAATTCGCCTGTACCGAACCACACCCGCGTGTGTGCCACGTCAGCCCACTCGTTCGGAGGTGGGGGCGGCGCTGCCCCGTCCCATGCTTCAAGACGGATGGCAGGACAGTGGAGTACCGATTCGGCTTCGCTGACGAGCAGGACGGTAGAGTATGCGGTCCCTCTTGTAGAACTCCTTCAGCATGTTTCCGGCGTCCCTGTTCTGGTTTTGGTTGACCCACTGAACCGAGCCATTGAATGTCCCGCCGGCATCCAAGTTCCTCCGGGCGGCGGCCATTCCTTCCCGAGTCGAGGCGAAGGGGAACTCGTCCGCTTGCCACGTCCCGCCTTCTACCGGCGGATCAGCCGGTGGCGGCGGCAGGTCGTCCGGGCCTTTCCAGATCTCCTGGCGCAGACGAATGCGCTCCTTTTCGCGAAAGTTCTTCATGTAATCGCTCTCGCGGGCGGTGCTCACCGGGATCCTGTGGAGTCCGGGGCTACTGGAGGAACCGGTGTACTTTCCGGGGATCTGCTTCGGAGTGCCCGCGTTCGGATACGGTGCTCGGCCAGCGCGAAGTCGCCGTCGGCGAGCCTTCCGGTGAACTGCCATTGATGCTGCAGCATCTTCTCCACACCAACCCCTGAGTTGGGCGACAGCAGGTCCCAGGAAACCCAGCCTCCGTCGACCCAGGTGAACACCGGCCCGGAGTACTCACCGTCCGCGTCGCCACGGACCGTGCACTGGTTCTTGCAGTTGATCCCCACCTGCAGCGTGTCCAGCCCGGTGACCAGCGGGTCGGATTCCCACTTGTTCACGTGGAGGAAGACCCGGACGCGGCGCTCGGCGGAGTCCGCATAGGCGACCGCGGTGATGTTCATCGTGCCTGTCCCGCGGCTGGTTTCCACCTCGAGGTCGTAGTTCTGACACCACACCCCGCGGTTGTAGACCCTGCCCCCCTCGTCCTGCGCCGCCGGGTCCATCGCGCACTGGCGCGTGAACTCGTATTCAGGCTCTTCCGGCACTGGACCCGGATCAGGTGCTGCCACCGAAGAGCCGGCGGAATCAACCGTCTTCCGGTCGTTCAGGTCGTCGGCTGTTGCCGGTGAGGGAGCTGTGAGCGGCAGGAGCAAACCTGCAACAGCTGCTGTTCCCCATCCGGTTCTTCCCACGCGCCGCACGATTCCTTTCGAGGCGGTCACCGCAGGATTGGCGAAATGGGAAAACGGTGGCCGCGCCGACCGCGGCCGCCATCGATGGCGGCCGCGGTCGGCAACTCCGCACTATCCCGGCAGGACCGTGAAGTCGAACTGGCTGATCTCGTCGAAGCCGCACTGGCCGTCCTCACCGTAGGAGTGCCCCATGGTGAAGAAGTAGCCCGTGCCCGCCTTGGCACTCTTGGCGATCTTGATGCGCATCGCGGCGTCCGCGTGCTCGCCCGGCTTGAGGGTGCCCAAGGTGGCGAAGTCGTAGTTGTCGTCCCACTCCGCGCCCTCGCCCTCGATGGGCTTCCATGCGCCGGTCCGCGGGTTGAACCACTCGACCGTGACGGCGAGTTCGGAGACGTCGTCGATCTCCGGGTCGGCGGTGCCGAGGGAGAGATCGAGGTCGGTCTCCATCACCGTGACCGTGGAGACGTTGGTCACGCGATAGGTGAACTCGTGCCACCCGGACCCGGCGACGATCTCGCTCGGAAGGCCGACCAGCCCCGTCTTCCCCCGTTCCTCATCGGGAATGCCGGAACAGAAGTCCGGGCGGGTGTATGTGGGAGACGGCGTGGCGGACGGCTCGGTGGTGGCCGACACGGAGGGAGCACCGCTGTCCGCGGGCGTTTCTCCCCACGCGTGCGCGACAGGAGAAGCGAGCAGTACCAGGGAGCCGAAGGCAGCGACGGAAGCGGCGGCCGACAGAGCACGACGTAACTTCATGGATCCCTTTCATAGGAGCTGAACTTGGGCGCTTAAGTGACCCACCGGCCCAACAGCAGGTTGCGCCGGCCATGAAGCCGCCCCTGTGATCTCCCTCATAGACCCTCTAAGCTTGGCGTTCAACGTCGGGCGGTCACATGGCGTCTGAGTGTCCGAGGCGGGTTCCGCAATACCGGAGCAAAGGATCAGGGGACTCTCATGGCGCTGTTCGGAAACGCGCACACTGTCGACCCGGCGAACGCGCAGCGGGACTACGCGCGGTTGATGGGGCAGGGAGAGCAGGTGTATGCCGCGTACCTGCTGATACGCGACACCATCCTGTTCACCGACCGTCGCCTCATCATGGTCGACAAGCAGGGGATCACCGGCAAGAAGGTGGAGTACCACTCCGTCCCGTACCGGAGCATCACGCACTTCTCGGTCGAGACGGCGGGCCACTTCGATCTCGACGCCGAGCTCAAGATCTGGATCTCGGGGACACCCACGCCGATCGAGAAGACCTTCACCAAGGGCGTCGACATCTACGAAGTGCAGGCCATCCTCACGCAGTTCGTGGCGCGGTAGGAGGCCACCCCCCTGGCGGGGCACCAGTCGCGAAAAGCGTGAACACTTTGGGGGTAAGTGTTCACGCTTTCGCGGAGTGCCTGCGTGGGGTCGGCGTCCTGGCGAACTCGCACCAGACGATCTTCCCCGGGTCCCGTTCGGCCACGCCCCACTTGTCCGCCACCGACGACACGAGCAGCAGTCCGCGCCCCGACTCTCCCCCGGACCATTCGACGCGCGGCTCCCCGTCGCCGCTGTCGTGGACCTCCACGCGGAGCACTCCGTCGCCGTTCGGGAGCAGGCGGAGGTGAAAGCCCCGGCCCGGGGGTACGCCGTGAAGAAGGGCGTTCGTGGTGAGTTCGCTGACGCACAGCAGGACGTCGTCGTACGTTTCCTTCTGTACGCCCCAGTCCTCCAGCGCCGCCCTCGTGAACTCCCTTGCCGCCGGGATCGACTGGCGCTCCCGCCGGTAGAAACGTTCGCGGGGAGCGGGTGAGGTTTCGTTGTTCACAGGACGAGTGTCACGCTCTGTGGTCATGATGGTGCAGTGAGTGGACCCGTACGGATTCCTTGTACGGGTTCGCCGGTGTGAACACACGTGCCGTGGTGGGGGTTGGAGCACATGAACTCCAGGAAGCGTTCGCGCAAGAACGCGTCAGCGATGAAGATGGTCGGTGCGCAGTTGGGTGTGCTGAGACGGGCAGCTGGTTTCACCCAGCGCACGCTGGCCGAGCGTGCGCTGGTGGATGAGGAGACCATCGCTTCCATCGAGCAGGGTCGACGCCCGCTGAAGGAGGACTTCGCGGAGCTGCTGGATCAAGTCCTCGACAGCAAGGGGGTGTTGTCTGCCGCACTGGATCACATGCCTGAGGTGGATCTGTTTCCTCGGTGGGCTGAGGAGTTCATCGATCTGGAGCGCGAAGCCCTTGCACTGTCCTCATACCAGGATCAGGTTCTGCCGGGTCTCCTCCAGACCGACGCGTACGCCCGTGCGGTTTTCCAGAACGAAGTTCCAACCCTCACGGAGGACGAGATCGAACAGCGTGTCGCAGCACGCATCGCTCGCCAGGAGATCCTCCATAGCAAGGAGCCACCGACCGCCAGCTTTATCTTCTCCGAGTCGATCCTCATGGACCGGCTCGGCAGTGACGAGGTGTACGTCGAGCAGTTGCGCGGCCTGCGCAAGTGGGCGGGCTTGCCGGGCGTCACCCTTCAGATCATGCCGCTCGGACGCAACTTCCATGCCGGGCTCGCTGGTCCGTTCATCCTCATCGAGACGCCCGACCACCAGCGCATCGCCTACGTCGAGGGCCAGCGTCGAGGTTGGCTGATCGCCGACCCTGACGAGGTGTCCATCCTGGAGCGTAAATATGCAATGCTGCGGACTCAGGCGCTCAACCCCGAAGAGACGAAGCGCATGTTGGACCGTTTGCTAGGAGAGCAATGAACGCCGCACTTCAGTGGATCAAGTCCAGCTACAGCAGCGAGCAGGGTGGCGACTGCATCGAAATCGCCACCCGCCCCTCAGCCATCCACATCCGCGACTCCAAGAACCCCGACGGCCCGACCTTCACCGTCGCCCCCGCCACCTGGACGTCGTTTCTCACGCTGACCCGCGACTGACAGCGACAGCGTCACCGCGATCGACGCGGCTGCGGCCACCACCATCGCCACCCCCGGCGACGTCAGTTGGGCCACCGCCCCCGCCAGCCCGGCACTCACCCCCTGCATCGTGAGCATCCCGGCGGAGTGCAACCCCAGGGCGTGGCCGCTGAGTTCAGCGGGGGTCAGTGAGATCAACCGCTCCTGCTGGACCAGGCTCGCGCCGAAGCCGACGGAGGCCACAGCGACGGCGACCGCCGCCACAGGCACCCCCGGCCGCAGAGCGAACACCAGGTACGGCGCGGCCAGGAGCAGCAGCAGCGGGATGCCGAACCGGGGCCGCACCCCGGGCGGGAGGACGCGGCCGACCGTCACGTCCCCGACGAACATCCCCAGCGCCGCGCAGGCGAAGAGCAGACCCGCGTGGTCGGGGGCGTACGAGACGTACAGCGACTCGCAGCCGACGATCAGTCCGTTCGGGATCCAGAGGAGCAGGTAGACGTTCCGGCGAGGCGCGTACGACCACAGGCGCGCGTTCGTACGCCAGGTCTCGGCCACGGAGGGGCGACCGGACGCGCGGGGCGCGCGGCGGGTCAGGCCGAGGCGGGCCGCGATCGCCGCCGCGAGGTACAGCGCGGCGGCCGTGAGCAGCGTGCCGCGCGGGGACAGGACCGTCACGAGGACGCCGCCCGTCGCGTATCCGGTGATCTGCGTGAGCCCGTTCGCCATGTTGAAGACCGAACGGCCGAGCAGATAGCCGTTCTTGGGCAGGATCTCGTTCAGCAGACCCCAGCGGACTCCCCCGCCCAGCGAGGCCACCAGGCCCAGCAGCAGGATCAGGGCGAAGGTCGCCCACAGAGGCACGGGCGTCGCCAGGATCGCCGTACCCGCCGCGAACGCCAGGGCGATGCCCGTGATCGTCGCCCGGGGCGGCAGCCGGTCGGCCGCCGACAGGAGCGTGGTCGCGCCCAGGACCTGGGCCAGGGACGGTCCGAACATACTCAGTGCCGAGAGCAGGGGCGATTCGGTGGCCGCGTACACCAAGGTGCCCAGGGCCAGACCGCCCATCGTCTGAGCCGCCACCTGGACCAGGGAGGCCAGGAACAACGGCGTGAACTCCGGTGTGCGGAACAGTGATCGGTAGGAGCGCATGAGCGGAGTCTCGAAGTGTCCGCACCCCGGCCGTTAATGTTTCGCACGGAGGCGAAACCACGGAACGGCGGGCGGGGGCGGACATGGGCTGGTGGCAGGTCAACGCCGACACCCTGGCCGGGAGCCGCTTCGTGCTGTCCCCGCTGGCCGAGACCTTCGCCGCTCTCAAGCTGCTGCACGCGGGGACGGCCGCGCACCCCGGCGAGCGGGCCTGGCTCGATGCCCATCTGGGTGACTACAGACGGCGGTTGGCCGCCGAGCCGGTCACCGCCGCCCTCGTGGCGGCCGGACTCGGGAAGGAGTGGATCGCCGACTTCCTCACCCCGACCCCGACCGGCCGGACGGTCGGACCCGAGGACAGCGGCACCCAGTTCGCGACGGAGGTCGCCCGTATACGGGAGGCGTCCCCGGAAGCCGCCCGCGCCCACCTCACCGTCGCCCTGCGCGGCCCCCTCCCGACGATCCTCCAGGGCCGCGAGGACCTGCCCGCCCGCGCCGCCGACCTGCTCGACTACATCTGGACCGAAGCCGTACGCCCCTACTGGGCCCGGCGGCGACGCGTACTCCAGGCCGATGTCGTCGCCCGCATCGTCCAGTTGAGCCAGGGCGGCTGGGCCGCCGCGCTCGACGCCCTGCGGCCGGGCATGCGCTGGCTCGGCGAGAACCGGCTCCAGGTCAACCTGCACGAGTACCCGCCGCGCGAGATCTCCGGCGCCGAACTCTTCTTCGTGCCGGTCACGCCCCAGCGGCACGGCTGGGTCACCTGGGAGGAGCCGCACCGGTACGCGGTCGTGTACCCGTGCTCGGGCGTGCTGGCCGGGGCGGAGCCGACCGCCGCGCCCGAGAGCCTCAACCGGCTGCTCGGGCCCGCTCGCGCGGGCGTACTCGCGCTGCTCGGCTCCCCCTTGAGCACGAGCCAGTTGGTGGCCGTGACCGGGCAGGGGCTCGGTTCCGTCGGCCGTCACTTGAAGGTCCTGCTCGACGCCGGGCTCGTCCAGCGGCGGCGGGCGGGACGGTCGGTGCTCTACTCCCGGACGCCCGCCGGCGAAGTCCTCGTCAAATCCGCGGCGCCCCCGTCACCGACATCACCAACGAGTACAACGACGTCGTGGCCGTGATGAACATCCGGTTGTTCTTCGGGCCGCCGAACGCGATGTTGGACACCGTCTCCGGGATCAGCAGACGCCCGATGAGGGTGCCGTCGGGCGCGTAACAGTGCACGCCGTCGTCGAGGGCGGCCACCCACAGACGGCCCTCGTCGTCGAAGCGGATGTTGTCGAAGTGGACGCCCTCCCTGCCCTCGGCGAAGACCTCTCCGGGCGACAGGGTGCCGTCGTCGCGCACCTCGTGGACGGAGACGCGGGCGGCGCGGGAGTCGGAGACGTACAAACGCCGTTCGTCGGGCGAGAGGACGACACCGTTCGGGCCCTCGAAGCCGCCCGCGGCGAGGCGGACCTCCCCCGTCACCGGGTCCAGCCGGTACACGTTGCAGGCCCCGATCTCGCTCTCCGCCCGGTGCCCCTCGTAGTCGCTGACGATCCCGAAGTCGGGGTCGGAGAACCAGATCGTGCCGTCGGAGCGTACGACGGCGTCGTTCGGGCTGTTGAGCCGCTTGCCGTCGTAACGGTCGGCCAGCACCGTCACCCGCCCGTCGTGCTCCGTGCGCGTCACCCGGCGGTTGCCCTGCTCGCAGGAGATCAGGCGCCCCTGGTGGTCCACGGTGTTGCCGTTGCTGTTGCCGGCCGGTGTGCGGAAGACGCCCACCGTGCCCGTCTCCTCGTCCCAGCGCAGGAGGCGGTCGTTGGGGATGTCGCTCCAGATCACCTGGCGCCAGGCGGGGACGTACAGCGGGCCCTCGGCCCAGCGGCAGCCCTCGTACAGGCGCTCCAGGTGCCGGTCCCCGAGGGTGCAGCGTCCGGTGCGGAACCGGTCGTCGAGTGTCTCGTAGATCCCATTCACCGTGGTCACGCGGGTGACTTTACCCAGCGCGGTTAGCATCCGGGCATGACCACTGACGAATCATCTGTATCCGTGTTCGACATCGACATCGATGCCCTCCAGGGCGGCTCCGCCGACCTCGGGCAGTACCAGGGCAAGCCCGTGCTCATTGTGAACGTGGCCTCCAAGTGCGGGCTCACGCCGCAGTACGCGGGCCTGGAGCGGCTGCACGAGCGGTACGCCGCGCAGGGCTTCAGCGTGCTCGGAGTGCCGTGCAACCAGTTCCTGGGCCAGGAGCCCGGCACCTCCGAGGAGATCGCGGAGTTCTGCTCGGCGACGTACGGCGTGACCTTCCCGATGACCGAGAAGATCGAGGTGAACGGGGAGGGGCGGCACGCGCTGTACGAGCGGCTCGTGCCGACCGAGGACGCCGAGGGGCACAGCGGCGACATCCGCTGGAACTTCGAGAAGTTCCTGATCGGCCAGGACGGCAAGGTCGCCGCCCGCTTCTCCCCGCAGACCGATCCGGAGTCCGCCGAGGTCGTCGCCGCGGTGGAGAAGGCGATCGGCTGAATCCGTACCGGCCGTAGGAGGCGCCCTCACTCGGTGGTGCGTGCGTGCGTGCGTCACTCGGTGGTGCGTACGTCACCCGGCGGTGAGCCGGGTGCCTGGTGTGCCTCGCGGAGGTCCTCGGGGCACCCGGTGCCCCGGGGCAGCTGGTAGCGCGCCGCCAGGCGGTAGGTGCCGGGCTTCGGGGCCAGCAGCTCCGTCCACTGGTCGCCCTTGGCGTCCTTCTCCGCCTGCATCAGACAGCCGTTGAGGTTGTCGTACGTCTTCGGCAGGTCGTCGTTCTCCCGCCGCTTGGACTCCTCGGTCTCCTGGGGCGGGGTGACGCTCTTGCCCTCGGCGTCGACGAGGCCGAGCCACGGCGAGTACGGGATGCGGATCAGGACCGTGCCCGCCCGCTTCACCTTGATCGTCAGTTCGTCCTGTTCGGCGCTTTTGACGGTGGCGGGCGGGTCGGCGAGCGGAGTGGGGTCGGTGACCTGGAAGAGCTGCCAGTTGGCGTCGCCCCACACCTGCTTGAGGTAGGGCTGGCCGCGCTGCACGAGCTCGCGTTCGCGCTCGCCACCGTCCCCGTCGGGATCGTCCTTGGGCAGGACGACGTAGTGGACGGCCCAGCGCTGGAGCCACTCGTGGTAGTTCGCGGAGTTCAGGGTGTCGTCGTAGAAGAGCGGGTTGCGCTCCATGTCCGCCTGCCGGTTCCAGCCGCGGGCGAGGTTCACGTACGGCGCGAGCGCGGACGCCTCGCGGTGGGAGCGGGCCGGTACGACCTCCACACGGCCCTTCTCGGCGCCCTGCACCTGGAGCTGGTTGACCAGCGGAGCCAGCTCGCGCGCCCAGGACGCCGCGGGGGTGCCGTGCACGACGTCGTCCACCGCCTTGTAGCCGATCCACACGACGAATCCGGTGAACGCGACGACGGCCGCGTACCACTTGCGCGAGCGCGGCTCCGTGAACGGCAGCGCGGCGATCAGCATGACGCCCGCGAAGAGCATCGCCAGGCGGGTGATGTTGGAACCGATCTGCGAGCTGACCAGCCAGACGAGGAGGACGGAGGTGCCGTACACGACGGCCGTGATGCGGACCGTCTTCCACTCCTTGGGCACGAGGAAGTAGATGAAGCCCGAGAACAGCAGGGGCAGCACGGTCGAACCGAAGATCATCGGCTGCGTACCGGAGAACGGGAACAGCCACGCGCAGAGGCCCACGACGACGGCGGGCGCGAGGCCCAGGGCATACGCGCCCGGCCGGCGCTTCTGCAGGAACAACGCCACGGCGATCAGGCCCACGAAGAGCCCGGCGACCGGGGACGCGGCGGTCGCGAGCCCGGCCAGCGGGGCGGCGCACAGGGCCTTGGCCCAGCGCTTGTAACGCCACCGATGGGGCCAGCAGAACACGACCGCGGTCGCGCCCAGCGCGAAGACCGTGCCCAGTCCGAAGGTCACGCGGCCGGAGACGGCGTTGCACAACAGCGCGAACACCCCGGCGAGCACGGTCCACCGGACATTCCGTACGGCCCGGCTGCGGAGGAGGATCATCGTGAGCAGGCCCGCGGAGACCGTCCCCGAGATCATCATCGTCGTCCGCACGCCGAGCACCGACATCAGGTACGGGGACACGACGCTGTACGACACCGGGTGCATACCGCCGTACCAGGCGAGGTTGTACGCCGAGTCCGGGTGCCGTCCGACGAACTCCGCCCACGCGTCCTGCGCCGCGAGGTCTCCGCCACTGCTGGCGAACGTGAAGAACCAGATGACGTGCAGGGCACCGGAGAACGCGGTGGCGAGGGTGATGGGGTGACGGAGGAAGCGGGCCAAACGGGCGAAACGGGTGCCTGGGGTGGCGGGGGTGCCCGAGGTCTCGGAGCTCTCGGGGGTCTCGCGGTTCTCGGAGGTCTCGGAAGTCTCGGGCGTGGTCGTTTCGCGGCTCCGACCACGAGTCTCGTACGTCTCGCGGTCGTCGACCTGTTGACGCGCATGCGCCCCTATTCGCGAGCCGGCTCCTCGGCTCGGCTCGGCGTCGTCGGCGTGCGTCGGCTCCGCTGTCGCCACGTGAAGGCACTCCCGATGTCCCGTTGTTCCACGCTCGGCCGGGTCGCTGCCGACGACCTGCCTCGATCCTCGCGACGCTAGCACGCACCCGGCCGAGGGTCGCCCGGATAAGGCTGCCCCTCGCCGGGTGCGGTCTCAGCTCGTCCCGGTCGGTTCACCCGGGATCAGGTCGGTTGACCCGGGTCCGTTGACCCGGGTCCGGTCACCCGGATCAGGTCACCCGGGTCAGGTCACCCGGGTCAGCTTGGAGCCGTAGTCCGGTTCCGTGAGGTCCGACTTGAGCGCGACGGGAACCTCGACGGCGCCGCCCGTGCCGTCACCGACACTGAGCGAGCCGACCTTCGTACCCGCCTTCGCCTCGTGCGGGATGGTCGTACCGTCCTCGCTCAGCTTCAGCTTGACCGACTGTCCGGCCCAGCCCACCGCGGAGACGTCCTTCGTGGCGACGACCGGGGTGTGGCCGCCGAGCCCGTCGTCCACGTACCCGACGACATCGCCCTTCTTCAGGATCTTCCGCGAGGTCAGCGCCTCCTGGGCGGCGACCATCGCGGTCTTGCTGACCGCGTTGACGGTGTCGATGATCGGCGGCTGGTGCTGGCCGAGGATCGCACCGACGACGGTGACGACCTCGCCGTCGACATCCTGGGTGGCGGCGAACAGCAGGTTTCCGCCCGCCTTCGTGGTGGAGCCGGTCTTGATGCCGATGGCGTTGTTGTACGGGACGAGGCGGTTGTAGTTCTGCCAGGTCTTGCCCGAGGGGTCCTTCCAGGTGGGCATCTTGGTGATGTCCACCAGCGCCTTCATCCGGACGAGCTCGTTGCCGAGCTTCACCTGGTCCTCGGCACTGGAGACGGTCGTCTCCTTCAGACCGGACGGATCGGTGTACGTCGTGTTCTTCATCCCGAGGTCCTTGGCGGCGTCGTTCATCTTCTTGACGAACGCCTCCTCGGAACCGGCGTCCCAACGGGCCAGCAGTCGCGCGACGTTGTTCGCGGACGGAATCATGATGGCCGCCAGGGCCTGCTTCTCGGTGAGGCTGTCACCCTCCTTGAGGGTGTTCAGCGTGGACTCGCCGTCCTTGTCGTAACCGCCCTCCGTCTCGGCCTTCGCGTCGACGGGGATGTCCTTGCCCTCATCGCCGGACTTCAGCGGGTGCTCCTTGAGGATCACGTACGCGGTCATGGCCTTGGCGACCGAGCCGATGGCGACGGGCTTCTGCTCGCCGAAGTCGTCGACCGTGCCGATGCCGTTGACGTCCATCCAGCCCTGGCCCTCGCCGGGCCACGGCAGGGAGACCTTGTCGCCCTCGAAGGCGTACGTCTCGTCGGCCGTCAGGGTGAGGGCGGGGGCCGGCAACGGGCGGACGGCCTGTGCGACTGCAAACACCACGGCCAGCAGCAGCACCAACGGCGTCCAGATCTTGACCCGGCGCACGATCGTCCGCACCGGGGTCTCCGGAGGCGGCGGCGTGTTCGTCAGCTCCGCCAGCAGGTCCAGCGGCGGCTTGGGCGGCAACGGCTGCTGGGCCGTCCGCTCGGGGCCGATCTGGGGGATGGCGGTGGTCTTCTCGGCGGACGGCGGGTCGGCGGGCCGCTCGGGGGGCAGAGCGGCCGGCTTCGGCTTCGGCGACGCCGGTTCGTCGAGCGGCTTGAGGGCTACGAATTTGCTCGTGCGCTCGGCGTCCCGCTCGGACGCCGGCTTCTCGGGCTTGTCCTCGGGCTTGCTCTCGGGCTTGTCCTCGGGCTTGTCCTCGGGCTTGTCCTCGGGCTTGTCGCCCGCCTTCTCGTCGGCCTTTTTGTCGGCCTTCTCGTCCGCCTTCGCGTCCTGCTTGGCGTCGCCGCCCACCTTGAGCATGGTCGTCGGCTGGTCCACGGCGGGCGGACGAGCCCGGAAGGTGGTGGTGGGCTGATCCACCGGGTCCTTGGAGTCCTCCTCAGCGTCCTCCTCGGAGTCCTCCTGCTCGGGCTCGCTCTCGGACTCGGGTCCGGACTCGGACTCGGGTTCGGTCTTGGACTCGGGTTCGGTCTCGGACTCGGGCTCAGACTCGGGTTCGGTTTCGGTTTCGGTGTCCGAGGCATCTCCGCCGTCGGAGTCGAGCTCGGCTTCGCCGTCAGAGTCGGCGTCCGCCTTCGGCTCGTCCGCATCCGACTCGTCCGCATCCGTGTCGGCGCCACGACCATCGGACGCGGGACTTTCACCCGAGGATTCGTCGCTGGGCTCGGCATCGACAGCGGCCGGCGCCTGGTCGTCCTCGTCAGCGACACCGGCGTCACCGGAGGCGTCGTCTGCGATGTCCTCCGCCGTGATGTCCTCCGCCGAGCCGTCGGCGGGAACGTCATCCTCATCGTCGGCATCGGCGTCGTCGTCGGCCGACGACGATACGTCGGACGTCTCCGCGTCTTCCTCGCCCTCAGCGTCAGCGTCGCTCTCGGCATCGACCTCGGCATCGGCATCGACCTCGTCCCGCGACTCACCGTCACCGTCGAGGTCGTCGTCACCGCCCGAGCCGGCGTCACCCGACGAGCCGTCAGCCACCGCGTCCGAGTCCGCGTCCTCGGACTCGGACTCCTCGGTGTCCGCCACCGCGACCCAAGCCGCCACAGCGTCCCTCAGCCGTGCATCACCGGCCTGAGCCTCGGCCGCCCCGGACTCCGGAGCACCCTTGCCCTCGCCCGCCGAAGGGGTCGTATCCGAAGCATCCGCATCCGCATCCGCATCCGCGACCCCGGCCCGCTCCGCGACTCCTCGCGTGGAGAACACCGCCGTAGCCGTGTCCACCCGCGCGACCGCCGCCACGGCCTCCTGGGCGACCGCGAGGCGCGGATCGGCACCCGTCACGGAACGGGAACCGGCACCCGGAACCGGAGCCGGGCTCCCCGACGTCGGTTCTACCGACGACTCGTGCTGCTTCGACCTGTCGGGGGACTCGCCCGCCACCGATGCCTCCTCCATGCGCCACTCACCGTGCGCCCAACCGAACCATGAACCCTTGAAGAGCCGCCAGCAGCGCCGGGACGCACTGTCCGAACCATGTACCAGTGTCCTGTGTGCGGGCTTAACCCCTGGCGTAGACGAGAACGACATACCTACTGGTTCCACTACGAACCGGTCACGCACTCTCGACAGACCATTGTGAGAGGGGTCACCCTGTCATTCATCCACGCGGGGAGGCATGGATGGGCAGGAGCCGCAGAACAATTCCGGAGGAGCTTCTGCTGCTGGCGCTGGACCCGACCACGGGTACCACCGCACAGCCGCAGTCGCTCGACCTCGGTCTGGCCGGAGCACAGCTAGTGGAGCTGGCGCTGGCCGGACGGATAGCCCCAGACGGGGATCGTATCGCCGTGGTTGTACCACGGCCGACTGGAGATCCGACATTGGACTGCGCGTTGGAGTTGCTGCGAAGGCGTGGCGCTCCCGTGCGTGCTGTTCACTGGATCGGCGGGCCCCGATTGGGGCTGCGCCAGACGTATCTCTCGCATTTGGAGCGCTGCGGCATGGTCCATGCCGTCGCGGGCCAGATGTGCGGGGTGCTGCCGACGACTCGCTATCAGGCGACGGAAACGGCCATCAGCCGGGAAATCAGGTCCCGGCTGGACTCCGCGATCAGGACCGGTGTGCCACCGGACCCGCGGACGGCCGCTCTCGCCGCACTGGCGCACGCCGTGGGCCTGGGCAAGCACCTCTACCCGGGGAACGAGGGGCGCTCCTCGCGCTCCCGCCTCCGGGATCTGATCCGGCACGACCCCATGGGCGGCCTCGTGGCGCACGCCGTGATGGACGTCCAGAACGGTGTGGCTGCCCAGCCGCGCCGCAGCCCGGCACCGGCCGGCCGCCAGGCCGCCCCCGGAGCCAGGCCCGCACCGGAACCCGCTCGGGGTGTTCCGCTGCACCAGCGCCACGGTTCCATGGCGCGTGCCGTGGCCCACTGAGCCGCTGATCCTCGGACCACACGGGCACGGCACGACCACACGCAGAACGACCACACGCAGAACGAAACTCGCAACACCACCGCTCGGCACCAGGCACACGACCAGGCACCAGGTACCAGCACCACCACGCACCACGCACATCCGTCAGCGCCGCACCGTAAGTCCCCAAGACCCGGTTCGGGAGCCGCTGGACCGCGCGGGGCAGCGGGCCGTACGTCCGGACGACGACACGGCCCGCCGCCCCGCGCGGCCGCGTATACCCTCTGCATCCCGAACTCGGCGCGTGCACCCGCGCATATCCGCCGTTTCCCAGCGGTAGCAAGCATCTTGGTGGCAATCTGCTCAACAGCAGATACGCAAAGTACAGGCAGCGCGCAGCCGGAGGTGCACGTCTCGTGGCGTCCAATGTCAATCCCACCGTCAGGCGACGCCGGCTGGGCCAGGAGCTGCGCCGGCTCCGAGAGCTCAAGGGCATGACGGCCGAAGAGGTCGCCGAGCGCCTGCTGGTCTCGCAGTCGAAGATCAGCCGCCTCGAGAACGGCCGTCGCAGCATCAGCCAGCGCGACGTACGCGATCTGTGCGGCGTCTACGAGGTCGAGGACCACCGCATCGTCGAGTCCCTGATGCAGATGGCGAAGGACTCCCGCCAGCAGGGCTGGTGGCACTCCTTCGGCGACATCCCGTACAGCGTCTACATCGGCCTGGAGACGGACGCGGCGAGCTTGCGCGTGTACGACCCGCTCGTCGTCCCGGGACTGCTGCAGACCCGTTCGTACGCGGAGGCTCTGATCACGGGCGCACTGCCCGAGGCGGCCCCCGGCGACATCGACAAGCGCGTCCAGGTACGACTGCGCCGACAGGAACGTATCTCCGACCAGGAGACTCCTCTGCGCCTGTGGGCCGTCCTGGACGAGGCCGCGCTGCGTCGGGCCGTCGGCAACGAGCAGGTGATGATCGAGCAGTTGGAGCACCTCACCGAGATGTCCCAGGTGCCGCATGTGACGGTGCAGGTGATCCCCTTCACGATGGGGGCCCATCCGGGGGTGAGCGGGCAGTACGCGATCCTCGAGTTCCCGGATGCCGCCGATTCGAGCGTGGTCTACATCGAAGGCGTCACCAGCGATCTGTATCTGGAGAAGGCAAACGACGTTCAGAAATACAGCGTCATGTACGAACATCTCCGGGCGCAGGCACTGAATGCCGACCAATCCCGCGAATTCATCGCAAACGTCGCGAAGGACTATGCGCGGTGAAGTAGTCGGCGCGAGAAGGTGGCGCACGGTACACCTTCAGCGCGTCACAGCGGAAGACTCTTCCGGTATATGCCACCCGGTCGAGTGAATAGTCGCTTCGTTCAGCGATGTTGGCGAGTAGCGTCGATCACGCCAAGCAGCAACAACCTTGGCGGAAACCGCACCAGCAACTCAGCACAGCAACTGGCTACCGGAGCGAACATGGCAATCAAGCAGGGCGCTACGACTGCGTGGACGAAGTCCTCGTACTCCCAAGGAAACGGCGCATGTGTCGAGGTCAAGTCCCCCCTTCTGTCCGCACTGGCTGTCCGGGACTCCAAGGATCCTGAGGGTCCCACCCTGGCATTCCCCGCGGACGCCTGGAACGCCTTCGTGGCAGAGGTGCGCCAAGAGGCCGTCTGATCCTGGCCCATGCCTCGATCAACAACTTCACAGGCACCTGGCAGTACCTTGGCAGCACCTTGGAATGAGCCCTCTCGACTGGCCCGCCGTCCCGGCCGAGGGGGCTCGGCCTTGAAGCCCCTCCCCCCGGGCCCGGTATCGCGTCCGTCAGCGGAGACGGTCGACGTATCGGTCCGTTCCCGGCATCGTCGGGATGAACGGGGCCACCAACTCGACCCTCCCCCAGCCTCCTTCCGCCACCGGCTCGTCCAGCCCCGAGAAGTACTCCTCCCAGCACTCCCGCGGATCCGCCTCCAGGAACCACAGCAACGTCAGCCGCGTATCGACCCCTTCGACCTGCTTCACGTACGACATGCGGTCGCCGGGAAGCGGTGTCGGCCGGAAGATCGTGACCATCGCGGAAGGGGAGCCCACGAGCAGCTTCGGCAGATGCCTGGCGCGCAGCCACTCCAGCAACTCGCCCCGCTGCTCCGGCCCTTCCGCGTCGATGACCTCGACCACCAGGCCCGCGTAGGGGTGGTCGAGGGCGTGGAAGTCGCGAGGGCCCGCCGCCCCGTCGCGGTACACCGTCGCCTCGTGGTCCTGGAAGGCCGTGAAGACGTGCGTACGGTCCTGATAGACCCTGCCGTCGCGGTTGAGCCGCTTGTTGATCCCCACCGTCCACTTCATGTGGTCGTCGTAACGGCCGTCGGTGACCCAGTAAGTCGTGATGTAGCAGCCGGTGGTGACCGGCTGGGCGACCGCCGACTTCTCGGGATAGCGCAGGAGTTGGAGATCGCGGGTGGCGACCCAGCGGCGGCCGGCGTACATCCAGGGCATCGCCATCGCACCGGCGTAGTAGTGGTCGTCCTCGTACCAGCGGTTGTACGCGTACTCATGACCCGGGTGCGGTTCGACCATGGTGATCAGGGCGTGGCCCGGGTGAACACCGTACGGGCCCACGGCGGCCAGCTCCGCGTACACCTCGCTGCGGGTCTCCTCACTCACGTCGCTCCCCTTCCTTCCTCCGGCGGACGCCCATACTCTGACGCTCCGTCAGACAATGCGCCATACCGGGGAGGCCGCGTATGTCACTGCTCGTGGACAAGACCGTCGTCGTCTCCGGGGTTGGCGCCGGGCTCGGTCACCAGGTCGCGGCGGCGGTCGTGCGCGACGGGGGCCACGCCGTGCTCGGGGCGCGCACGGAGGCGAATCTCGCCAAGGCCGCGGCCGAACTCGACCCCGACGGCGCGCACACGGCGTACCGGGCCACGGACATCACCGACGAGGGGCAGTGCGAGGCCCTCGCGGCGCTGGCCCGGGAGCGGTTCGGGCGGATCGACGCCGTCGTCCATGTCGCCGCATGGGACAGCTACTTCGGCGGCCTGGAGGATGCGGATTTCGCCACCTGGCAATCCGTCATCGAGGTCAACCTGCTCGGCACGCTGCGGATGACGCGTGCCTGCCTGCCCGCGCTGAAGGTGCGCGGCGGATCGGTCGTCATCATCGGTACGCAGTCGTCGGTGGCCGCTCCCACGCAGGTGCGGCAGGCGGCGTACGCGGCCTCGAAGGGCGCGCTGACGAGCGCGATGTACTCGCTGGCAAGGGAGTTGGGACCGTATCGAATACGGGTCAACTCCGTTCTGCCTGGCTGGATGTGGGGCCCTCCCGTGGAGGCCTTTGTCCAATTCTCGGCGCATACAGAGGGCGTACCGGAGGCAGAGATTCTGGAGAGGCTCACCAGCCGGATGGCTCTGCCCGAACTGGCCACCGACGGGGACGTGGCGGACGCCGCCGTGTTCCTGGCGTCCGATCGGGCGCGGGCGATCACCGGGCAGTCATTGCTGGTGAACGCGGGTGAATTGATGCGCTAGGGCACGCATGAAGTCATCTTGAGCCGCCTCGAACCGTCTCGGGCAACCACGCCGACCGGTCATGGATGTGAACAGAGGTCACCAAGGCGAACATTTTTACTTCCCCTTGACCGTACCAGCTGTTGTCGCCGCCACCCCCTCGAACCCACGATGAGCGGGCACTTCGCGGCTGCATAGGCCTGCTCTGGGGCGCTCTTGCCTGCGCTGGCGAAGTGTCATGCACGTCAGCGCAGTTCACAAGGCGGACTCCGGGAGGGCGCATATGAACGGTCTGGACTGGGCCGTGCTCATCGGCTACTTCGGCGTGATGGTCGCGATCGGTATCTGGTCCCACAAACGTGTGGACAACGTTTCCGACTTCTTCACGGCCGGCGGAAAGATGCCGTGGTGGCTCTCCGGCATCTCGCACCACATGTCCGGCTACAGCGCGGTGATGTTCACCGGATACGCGGGCATCGCCTACACCTACGGCGTGACGTCCTTCGTGACCTGGTCCTTCCCGATCGCGCTGGGCATCGCCATCGGGTCGAAGCTGTTCGCGCCGCGCATCAACCGGCTGCGCTCACGGCTGCATGTGGCGTCCCCGCTCGAGTATCTGAAGAGCCGTTACAACCTGCAGACCCAACAGGCCCTCGCCTGGTCCGGCATGCTGCTGAAGATCGTGGACGTGGGAGCGAAGTGGGCCGCGATCGCCACGCTGCTCTCCGTCTTCACCGGCGTCTCGCTCAACCAGGGCATCCTCATCACCGGTGGCATCACGGCCGTCTACTGCACCATCGGCGGTCTGTGGGCGGACGCGCTGACCGAACTGGGCCAGTTCGTCATCCAGTTGCTGGCCGGTGTCGCGATGTTCATCGCCGTCGTGACGAAGCTCGGCGACTACGGCGGCTTCTTCGGCGTATGGGACCGGCCGGAACTCAAGGGGCACGGCGAGCCGTTGGTCGGTCCGTACGGAACGATCTTCCTGCTCGCCTTCCTGTTCATCAAGCTCTTCGAGTACAACGGCGGCATGCTCAACCAGGCCCAGCGCTACATGGCCACCGCCACCCCCTACGAGGCGGAGCGCTCGGCGCGACTCTCGGCGATCCTCTGGCTGGTGTGGCCGGTGGTCCTGTTCTTCCCCATGTGGATGTCACCGCTGCTGGTGGAGTCGCAGAAGACCGACGGCTCGGACTCCTACGGCCTGATGACCGAACAGCTGTTGCCGCACGGTCTGCTGGGCCTGGTCATCGTCGGCTTCTTCTCGCACACCATGGCCATGTGCTCCTCCGACGCCAACGCGATCGCGGCCGTGTTCACCCGGGACTGCGCGCCCGTGATCTGGCGCAGGGCGCGGGCGTGGAGCGAGGGGCAGGGTCTGCGCGTCGCCCGCGTAACGACCGTCGTGTTCCTCGGCCTGTCCATGGCGGCGGCCACGCAGGTCAACTCCCCCGCGTTCAAGGACATCATCACGGTCGTGATCAAGTGGGTCGCCGGTCTCATGGGTCCGATGGCCATCCCGATGATGCTCGGCCTGCTGCGCCCGTTCCGCCGGTCCGGACCGACCGCCGCGCTCACCAGCTGGGCCTCGGGTCTGTTCGCCTTCTGGCTGGTCAACTATCCGATCAACTGGAACGTCGACGGCGGCGTCCCGCTCGAGTACCAGGTGTCGATCCCGCTGGCCGTCTCCCTGGTCCTGTACATCCTCATCGGCTTCCTGAAGCCGGAGGACACCCCGGAGCGGCTCGCGATCATCGAACAGATCAACACGGACGGGGACGGAGCGGCCGCGGCGGCGATTCCGACTCCGGCGGGTCCGGTGGAGGACGCGGTGAGCTCGCGGGCCAAGGACTGACCGGCTCCTCAAGCCCGCAGGGTTCGCTGCGTCGGCCTGCTGCTCCTCAAGCCCGCGGGTACCGAGCCAGCCACCCGGGTGAGGAGCCGCCCGGGCCGTGCAGTGCGGGGCCCTGGGTCATCTCCATCGCGAAGTCGTCGGCGAGGACAAGCATCGTGGGACGGCCCTCCAGTTCGGCCAGCCAGGCCGGCGGGAGGGCCGTCTCGCCGTGCAGGGCACCCAGCAGGGCGCCGGTGAGGGCGCCGGCGGCGCCCGACGGACCGCCGTGGTTCACCGCGAGGCACAGCCCCTGACGGACGTCCTCGCCGACCAGCGCGCAGTACACGGCGACCGACAGCAGCCCGTCCGCCGTACCGGCCCCGGCCAGCTCCTCGACCCGGGACGGCGTCGGCATCCCGCGTCGTACGGCCCCCAGTGCGTACTGCAGCGCGTCCGCCACGGGCTGCTGCCCCGGCCGCGCGGCAAGCAGTTGAAGCGAGCGCTGCACGGCGGCGTCGAGGCTCTCGCCGCGGGCGAGCCCGTGCACGATCACGGCGTACGCGCCCGCCGCCAGGTAGGCCGTGGGGTGGCCGTGGGTCTGCGCCGCGCACTCGACGGCGAGCTGCATCACCAGCTGTGGCTCCCAGCCGACGAGCAGCCCGAAGGGCGCGGAGCGGGCGGCGGCCTCGACGCCCCGCTCGTCCGGGTTCTTGGGGGCGTCCAGCGTGCCCATCGTCTCGTCGGCGAGGCCGATCAGGCAGGCGCGGGCGGGGTCGCGGCGCGCGTACATCCACTCCTCGAGGGCCAGCCACCCGTCTTCCTTGCGGCGCTCGTCCGGCCCCCAGTCGTGCTGTGTGGCGGACCACCGCCGATACGCGCGGTGCAGATCGGTCGGCGGATGCCAGGCGCCCGTGTCCCGGCGCACCTGGGCGCGTATGAGCCCGTCGAGCGTGAACAGCGTGAGCTGGGTCAGATGCG
The DNA here is from genome assembly GCF_005786655.1 of Streptomyces montanus. Classification (NCBI taxonomy): domain Bacteria; kingdom Bacillati; phylum Actinomycetota; class Actinomycetes; order Kitasatosporales; family Streptomycetaceae; genus Streptomyces; species Streptomyces montanus. The sequence goes on along the minus strand of NZ_VBZC01000009.1, from coordinate 53,011 downwards.
AGATGGCGCCGCGTCTGCCGTGCCCGAAGGTCATGTCGACGAGCCCCTCGGCGCCGTGCGCCTCGCGGATCTCGTCCATCGAGAGGCCGCCGACCGGCGAGCCCAGCGCGTCCCCGACGGCCGCACCGAGCAGTGTGCCCCGCACCCGGCTACGGAAGTCCTGTTGCTCGACACGGCCCCAGACGGCACCGGACGTCGCACCCACTGAGGCCTCCTCCGATCCCGCTCCGGATCCCGATCCCGTCCCGTACGGCTCACGTCCCACACCGCCGTCAGTCGAGCACTGTAATCGAACGGGAACAGGCGGTTGACGGCCGGAACGGTTTGCGAGCGGTGGCCCAAATGAACACTTTTACTCATACCACCGGATGCGCTACTCCGTGTGCTGCGCCTGTGCGGCTTCGGTGACCCGGCCGTGGACATCCCGGATCCAGGTGTCGCCGGGGCTCAGGGCGAGGGCGCGTCCGGCATCGGCCAACGCCTGTTCGAATGCGCCCAGTCGGAGGTGTACGGCCGCGCGGTGCCCCAGGGCCCACGCGTACTCCGGCCTCAGTTCCACGGCCTTGTCCAGATCCGCGAGCGCCTCCTCGGGGCGCTCCAGCTCGCGCAGCAGGGCCCCGCGGCTCGCGTACGCCGACGCGTACGCGGTGTCCAGTTCGAGTGCGCGGTCGTAGTCGGCGAGGGCTTCGCCGTGGCGGCCCACGGCGCGGTGGGCGTCTCCTCGCTCGCAGAGCCCCCAGGCCCAGTCGGGCTGCGTGGCCAGCGCATGGTCGAGGTCTGCGAACTGGCGCACGGTGTCGCCGCGGGCGCGCCAGACACGAGCCCGTCGCGCCAGGGCCCAGACGTAGTCCGATTTGAGGTCCAAGGCCCGGTTCAAGTCCGTGAGGGCTTCGTCGAGGTGGCCCATACGGAGCCGGGTGGCACCCCTGGAGGCCCAGGCGAACTCCCGTGATGGCTCGAGTTCGATGCCTCGGTCCAGGTCCGCGATCGCCTCGGCATCCCGTCCCACGATCCGCAGGTACTCGCCGCGTAGAGAGAACGTCCACCCGTCGTAGGGCTGAAGCACGAGCATCCGGTCCAGCTCTGCGATCGCCGCGTCGAAGTCGTCCAGCCCACTGTGGGTGAAGGCTCTGCCGCGATACGCCCGCACCAGTTCCGGATCGAGCGCCGTGGCCCACTCGAACTCCACGAGCGCCTGCTCGTACGCTCCGCTGTCCAGCAGGACTTCGCCCCGCACCGTCCGGGCCCACGCCTGGGCCTGCTCGTCGAGCCCGGCCCGGTTCAGCAACATCCCGAGCGCGGCGAACATCCCACGCTCCCCCTCCACGAGCGCCTCCGACAGGTCGCGTCCCCACTGGCCGACGGCCTGCAGAGCCGCGTCGTCCCCCGCCTCCACCAGGGCCTGTGCCCACCGCTGAGCGGTGACATCACCCACGTCGCAGGCGTCGACGAAGTCCCGCAACACAGAGGGCAGCGCGGTCCGCGACCCCGCACACAGCAGGTGGTACGACTCCGCCAGCCGCAGCTCCCGCCACCTTTCGTCCGCCCACAGCTCCTCGGCGTCCCGGCCGTCCTCGGCCTCCGCCCGCCACTGTGCGAACACCTCGGCCAACCGCTGGTGCCGCTCCTCCCACCCTCGGGGCGACCGCAGCCGCTGCAGGCGCAGCATCGGCGCCCGTACGACATCGTGGTACTGCAGCCGATCCCCACGATCGCTGACGAACGGCAACTCCCGCAGCCACGCGAACAGTTCCTCGGCCTCCTCCTCCGCGCACTCAACGGCCGCCCGGAACACATCGGCGTCCAGCCGCCGGGGCAACGCACAGGCGAGGGCCACGGCACGGCGTACCGGATCCTGCTCCCACTTCAGAAAGCGTTCGACGGCGGTGGCGCTCGGATCGCCGACGTCATCGGGATCGGCCGGGCGCGCCTGCGCCAGGGTCGACACCAGCACCGGCAGCCCGCCGGTCAGTCGCAGCACCTCCTCGACGACCGGCTCCGCGACCACCCCCTTGTCCGCGAGCAGGCCCCGCGCCTCGGACTCCGTGAAGGGCGACAGCGGTAGGTCCGTCACGAAGTCGGCGAGGCCGCCCCAGCGGGCCGTGTCGAAGGGGCGCTGGCCGGCCGTGACGACCACGACGTTCGCCGGGAGGTCACCGTGCCGGTCCGTGGTCATCACGTCGTGCAGCCAGCCGTCGAGGAAGGGGCCGGTCCGCTCGTACGTGTCGAAGAACAGGACGGTCCAGGGTGCCTCGCCACAGACCTCGGTCAGCTCTTTGAGCAGCACGGGCGTCAGCACCCGCTCGGGCGCCAGGACGAGCTGCACGTCCTCCGCGTTGCCCAGGCGCGCGCTGATCGCCGCCCGCACCCGGTCGGCGCCCTGGGCGAGTTGTGCCGGGTCGATCGCTCCGGCGAACGCTCCGACGCCGGGCACCAGCCCGAGACCCACCAGGCCCGCCCGCGCCACGGCCATGCTTCCGGCGGACGGCGCGGGCGACGGGGACGACGCGGACGACGCCTCGGGCCCCGGCTCGGGGTCCAGCATCGCCACGGCCGCCGACTCCGCAGCGTGCCGTCGCTCGCGATGCGCGGCCAGCATCCGGTCGAGTTCCTTGAAGCGGTGGCCTTGGCGGGCGAACTGGGTGCTCAGCGCCGCCATCGCCTCCGGCACGCTCCCGACCGCCTCGTCGACGTACGCGGTGAGCGCCCCGCGCTCCTGGGCGATCTGTTCCAACTGCCGTACGAGAAAGGTCTTTCCGACCCCGGTGTTGCCGTGCACGTGGAACAGGAACCGGTGCCGTTCGTCCTCCGGCGGCAGATCGAAGTTCGCCCGGAACGCCGCGCGCTCGGCAACCCGGCCGACGAAACCTTGCCGCCTGCGCTCCCTGATCAGCCGCTGCATCGACGGCCGCGCGCGCCCCATCCGTCCGCCCCCTCCGTCACTTCTCGGCCACACCGAGGCCAAGTCTCGCCGAACTCGCGTAAAAACGCCTGGGGTTCACCGGTCAGTCGGGGCAATAGTCAAACCATGGCAGCCACACGCACCACACATTCCACAGGTCTCACTCTCACCGCGACCCTCCTCACGGCCACGGTCGCCCTCTACATCACCCTTGTCGCCTTCGGGAACATCACGGATTTCGGCACCAACCAGCAGTTCGTACGGCATGTACTGGCCATGGACACGACCTTCAAGGACGACGACCTGATGTGGCGGGCCATCGAGTCCAAGGGCATCCAGGACGCGGCGTACATCGCGATCATCGCGTGGGAGACGATCGCCGCGCTCGTCCTGATCGCGGGCACCTGGTCGTGGGTCCGCCGCAGGCACACCCGCGCCCGGCGGCTCTCCACCCTCGGCCTGTTGATGCTCATGCTCCTCTTCGGCGCCGGCTTCATCGGCATAGGCGGCGAGTGGTTCTCCATGTGGCAGTCGGACGACTGGAACGGACTCGACGCGGCGATGCGGGTGTTCACGCTGAGCGGGATCGTCCTGCTGATCATCCATCTCCCCTTCGGCCGCCCGACGCCCGACTCCGCCTCAGGGACTACGGACTAGCGCTCCTGACGGATCTCTCCCCCTGGTCTCAACTCTTCAGTTGGTCACTCGCGTCACCGGAGTCGTATCAACTGCCGTCCCTGTCCAGCGCGTTCGGCAGGGACCCTCATCTCCAGGGGGAGACTTGCACAGTCAAGTGAGCGGCCGAACGAGCAGTCGAACGAAGAGAACGTGCGTGGCCGCGGTCGCCATGGCGGCGACCGCGGCACTGGCGGCCGGAATGGCCGGCCCGGCGTCGGCGGAGACGCAGACGCAGACGCAGACGCAGACGCAGACGCAGACGGTGGAGGCTTCCACACAGCCACCGCCGTGTCCGCGTCCCCGTCCACGTCCAAACGCCGCATCACCCTGATCACCGGCGACCGCGTGGCCGTCGACGCCAAGGGGCGCGTCGTCGGCATCGAGCGGGCCGAGGGCCGCGAGAAAATAGCCGTTCGTACGCAGACGGTGGGCGGCCGGACGCTCGTCGTTCCCGCCGACGCCGCGCGCCTGATCGCCACCGGCAAGCTCGACCAACGGCTGTTCGACGTCACGGAGTTGAGCACGGCGGCGACCCGGAAGTCCCAGCAGCAGGGCCTGAAGGTCATCGTCGGCTACCGGGGCCCCGCCAGGGCGGCGAAAGCGGACGTACGCGAGGCCGGTGACACCACGGTCCGCCGGACTCTGAAGTCCCTCAACGCCCAAGCGGTCACGACACCCAAGCAGGACGCCGCCGAGCTGTGGGCGGCGGTCACCGACGACGGGGGCGCCACCGCGAAAGCGGCCTCTTGCACTTCCCTATTGAATTGGCGTGTTGAAGCCAATCAAGAAGGGTGCACTAGCGGTGAGTTGGCGCGTGTTCTGGGTACCGTCGGACGCGGTGCGGGGTGGAGTTCGGGGCAGTGTCGTCGAGGGATGGGAGGACCTGCCGTCTCGCGAGGACGCGGTGGGCGTGATGGCCGGCGACCCTATCTTCCTGTCGCCAGATCATCGGGTAGATCCCCTCCTTAGCCTGTACGGCCAGTCCGGTACCTTCCGCCGCTACGAGGAGGAGACCCGCCGCAACTACACCGCGGACATCGCCCTGCTGCTGACGTTCTTGTGGAAGCGCGGGCGGGGCTGGCTGGAGGCGACGTCGAGGGATCTGGAGGACTATGAGCATTGGCGGCGGAGGGCGGAGGGGAATCCGAGCCGGGTTGGCGGGTCGAAGTGGGGGCGTGAACTGGCCGCGTTCGCCAGCCTGTTCCGGTGGGCTGTCCGTGATGGACACCTGGTGCGCAGTCCGTTGCTCGTGCGGCAGATCGTGGGGCGCAACGGCGAGGTGATCTCGGTGCCGGAGGCGGCGCCGAAGGACGTCCGGCCGAGCAACGTGCACTGGTTGACGCCGCGGACGTGGCGGAAGTGGGTCAACGTCGGCCTGCGCGGCCACACACGCGGGGGTATTCCGCAGCCGGGCTGGGTGGGTCGGCTGGAGGACCGGAACGTGGCCTTCGTGCGGCTGCTGACGTCGTCCGGGCTTCGGCGAGGCGAAGGCGGGTCGCTGCTGACGTTCGAGCTGCCCGTGCGGCGGATCGGCGGGGCCGGTACTACCGGGGGAAGGTGGCCGCGGCCGTGACCCGGTCGAAGAGGCCCCGGACGTTCTATGTCGCCGCCGATGCGCTCGGCGACGTCGAGGCGTACGTCGATTCCTCGCGAGCCTGGGTGGTTCGCAAGGCCCAGCAGGCCGGCCGGTACGAGCGGCTTGCTCAGCTGCGGCTGGTGACCGAGGTGACGCGCGGATTGAAGCCGAAGGTGCGGTGGCGCGATCAGCGTGGCGTTGCTGGGGAGCGGGAGTTGAATCTGCTGTCCGTGCGCGAGCGGATGATGCTGTTCTCTGAGGGGCCGCATGGTCTGGAGCCGTTGTGGCTGTGGCTGAACGAGCAGGGGATGCCGTTTCGGCCGCATTCCTGGGACGGCGTGTTCCGTACGGCGAACCAGCGGTGCGCGAAGGTGCTGACGCCGCCAAAGTACTTGGGGATGGATCCGCATCAGGTCTTCGCGCCGTACGCGACGCCGCACTCGGCACGGCACTCGTTCGCCCTCTACATGCTCGTGGTGCTCAACTACCTGATGGACCGGCGGTTCGGGCTGAGTCCGGCCGAGCGGCGGGACTTCCGTCTGCTGTACGGGGATCCGTGGTTCATGGTGCAGAACCTGCTGGGCACGCCTCGCGGCAGACCACCGTTGACATCTACCTCGCGCCGGTGGCCGATCTGCAGTTGCGGGCGATGCTGGCCACGGCCGACGGCGATCCGGATCAGGCGCCGATGCCGGAGCTGGATAAGGTCTTTGCACGGATAGCCCGGGAGTCGGAGGGCATCCAGGACCTCGACGACCGCCTCGACCCCTTCGGGGGTGTGGCGTGAGCCGACGCGGACGCCGGGCGTCCCTGCCCCCAGGCGACCACTCACGCCCCGAACCCCTGGATCCGGGCGGGCTCGTCGTACGGCACGTCGACCGCAATGGCCGGGTGCGGGCGTACGACTTCGCGAGGCTGCTGGTCGCCGAGCCGATGCAGCGCTCCCTCGCCGTGCTGTTTGCCGCGCGGTGTACCCCGAACCGGTGGGGTAGTCACCGCTCGTCGAGACTGATGTTCCAGCTTCTGGAGAAGTTCACCGCGTTGCTGTCCGGGCTCGAGCGGCCGCCTAGGGACGTGGAGGAGCTGACCACAGCGCAGGTCAAGCAGTGGCGGCTGAGCCAGGCGGGCACGGCGGGCGGCCACAACGCCATAACCCGGGTCGGCAGCCTGCTGCGTCAAGACGCCCGGCTGGCGAGCGGGCCCGTTGCGGACGAGCTGGCCGTGCGCACCCAACGGCCGAAGAGTAAGACGCAGTCCTACAGCGAGGATGAGTTCGACCGCATCAAGCGGGCGGCGAGGCGTACCTTCCGCGCCGCGTTGCTGCGTATCAATGACAACGCGGCGCACCTGGAGCGGTGGCGGGCGGGCGCCTTCGCGCCGGGCAGCCACGTCTTCATTCTCGGCGAGGCTCTCGACTCTCTGGCCCGCACGGGCGACATCCCGCGCCGGGTCAGCGCGAAGGGGGCACGGAATCCGGTCTGGCGGTTCCATCGCGTTCTGGGCAACACCAGCCCGGCCGCGACCTGGCAGCGGCTGTTCCTGTCCCGGCTGGAGGCCGCGGCCCTGGGGGTGCTGCTGATGGCCGAGTTCGGCTGGAACCTGTCCGTGATCCACCAGGCCAAGGTCCCCAAGGCCAGCCCCGACCCCGGGGAGGACGGGCAGCCGACGTACCGCATCCCTGTGGTGAAGTACCGGCGCGGCGGCGGCCGCTACTTCGAGAGCCGCAACGTCACCGACGACGGAGCCGGCTCCCCGGGACGGCTGATCACCGAAGCCCTGCAGGCCACCCGCTTCGCGCGTGCCGTCGTCGAGGACCTCGCGCCCGGCACCGACCTGCTGATTGTGTGGCGCTGGGCGCAGGGTGGGCACGCCATCACCACCTCAGATCACCACCCACCGGTCGGACTCTTCCGGTTCGGCGTGATCGATAGCGCTGGCAGCGCCTGGGCCCGGGCCGAAGGACTGAATGGTTCGCCCTTCCGCCGCGGGCGGCGCACGGTCAATGCGCTGGTGCGGCGCGAGCCCGGGCAGAACAGCCAGGCCACCCATGACCGTGACTACGTGCTGGTCGACCAACGGGTGCAGCAGGAGGCCGCGGACATCATCGCGGCCGGCGCCGAGGACGCCGCCGCGCGCGCTCGCCAGGCAGTCCTGGTCGCCGAAGTCCGCGCCGAACCGGACACCGACGACCGGGAGACCGCGACGGCGGACTGCCATGACTACGAGCACAGCCCCTTCACCAGGCCGGGCAAGGGCTGCCGTGCCTCGTTCCTGCTGTGCCTGGGCTGCCCCAACGCCCGCATCCACCCCGGCCACCATGCGCGCCTGGCCCATCTGCACCGGGCGCTGAACCACCTGCGCTCGGCCCAGCCGCCGACGGTGTGGGAGGCCGACTGGGGCGAGGCCCACGCCCGGCTTGAGGACCTCAAGCGCCGCCTCGGGGAGCCGGTCTGGGCGCAGGCCCTGGCCTGCGTCACCGACGCCGACCGTGATCTCATCGACTGCCTGCTGACCGGAGTGCTCGACGCGTGACCACCGCAGCCCACCACGATCCCTACATCCTGCCGATGCCCACACCGGACACACCCATCGTGCTGCCGCACCGTGTCCTGCCCATGCACGCGCACATCAACGGCCGCTACGCGGACTGGATCTGGCCGTTGGCGGCGCTGACGGAGAACCCCAGCCGCCACAAGGCCAGCATCCGCTGGCGTCAATGCCCCGTGGCCTTCCGGGACGAACTCCGGCTGGTTGCCTGGACCATGATCAACGGTGAGTTGCGGCCCACCTTCCTGGCCGAACGCGCCACCCGGCTGCGGGCTCGCGTCAGCCTGGGTGACCTGACCGAGGCGGTACGGCAGTGGATGTACCTGGCGGCCTGGCTCGAGGAACGCGGGCTGACCTCGCTCGCCCAGTGCACCACCGCCGTCTGGACCGCCTACGACCAGCACCTGCTCGCCGCCGACTCCAGCCGGGAGCGTGTGCTGGAGATCCTCGGCACCCTCACCCGCCTGTGGGCGTTCGACCAGCTCTCCGCCCGCCCCGTCGGCGTCGCCCGGCCGCCGTGGGACGAACTCGGTGCCGACGACTACCTCCCGGCCGTCTCCTCCGCCGGCAGCGGGGAGAACGCCAGCGAGCCACTGGCCGAAGAGACCATGGGGCCGCTGCTGGTCTGGGCCCTGCGCATGGTCGACGACCTCGCCGACGACATCCTCGCCGGGCACACCGACACAAAGCGGCTGGCGGAGACCGGCCGGACGATCCCCAGCACTCCTGCCGGCCAGGCCGCCCTCAAGGCGTACCTGGATCCGCTCGTTGCCGCCCGGGCACCGCTGCCCGCCGTCCGGCTCAAGGGCCGCGAGGGGTACGGCTTCGCCCGCTACTACGTCGGCGGCCTGACCGGCGCCTCCCGCCACCAAGTCGCCCTGTACGTCGAGCGCCACGGCCTGGTGACCGCGGCCGCGCAGCGGCCCGGCCCCTGCACGCTACCTACTCCCATCACCGGCCGGATCGCCGGGCGCCCGTGGCGCGAGGCCCTCGACTTCGCCGAGACGCCGCGACTGATCCGGCTGCTGGTCACCGCGTGCTTCATCGTCATCGCCTACCTCACCGGGATGCGCCCGGGCGAGGTGCTCGGGCTGCGCCACGGCTGCTGCCCGGATCCCGAGCCCGACGCCTCCGGCCGCATCGGCCGACACCTGATCTACGGCCACGAGTACAAGAACGCCACCGACGAGCACGGCAACCACCACTCCGCCGGACGCGAGCGCGCCGTCCCCTGGGTGGCCATCACCCCCGTCGTCAACGCCATCCGCGTACTGGAGCACATGGTCGAACCCGGCGAGCTGCTGTTCAGCCACGCCGTGCACGGCGCCATGGCCGGACCCAGCACCGGCTCCCTGCGCTCACCCGCCCTGCGCGTGCGGATCGAGGACTTCGTCACCTGGGCCAACGCCGAAGCCGCCCGCCACCACCTGCCCAGCGAGGTCATCCCGCCCGACCCACACGGAGCGGTCGGCACCAGGCGCTTCCGCCGCACCCTGGCCTGGCACATCGCCCGCCGCCCGGGCGGGCTCGTCGCTCTCGCCATCCAGTACGGCCACCTACGCACCGCACTGGTCTCCGAGGGCTACGCCGCACGCAGCCGCGACGGCATCCACGAACTGATCGACATCGAAACCGTCCGCGCCGTCGCCGACACCGTCGCCGACCTCAACGACGACCTCCAGTCCGGCGGCGGCCTCTCCGGCCCGGCCGCCCGGCGCGCCATCAAGACAGCCGCCCGCGCCCCGCGCTTCGAGGGCACCGCCGTCAACGCCACCACCGCCCGCCGCCTCCTCGCCAACGACGACGCCATGCTGTACGACAACCCGCAGGCGCTCCTGCTGTGCCACTACAAGCGGGAACAGGCCCTGTGCCACCGCACCGCCATACGCGATACCCCACGGCTCGATCACTGCGTGCCCCGCTGCGGCAACATCGTCCGCACTGACCACCACGCCACAGCGCTGCGCGACCGCGCCGACACCCTCGACAAACAGGCCACACACGTGCCCCAGCCGATCAGCGAACGGCTACGCGACCACGCCGACCGCCTACGCGGCATCGCCGACGCCCACGACCGCACCCGGATCACCCTGAAGGACCCCACACCGTGAGCGGAGCAGCAGACGAGCGCGACCGCATCCGCGCCGCCATGGACCGCATCCTGACCGGCCAGCCCGAGCGCTCCAACGGGGCCCTGACCATCGTGGCTCTCGCCATCGAGGCCGGCGTCCCTCGCAACGCCCTCACCCAGCGCCACCTCGATCTGAAGAACGAGTTCTACGCCAAGGTCAAAGAACGCGGACAATCCACGGACGCCGAGACCCGGCTCCGCAAACAGGTCGTACGGCTCAAGGAACTCCGCGAGAAGGACAAAGCCGAGCTCGAACAACTCCGGGCCGATGTTGAAGGGCTGGTGCGGGTGGTCAACCAACTGACCTTGGAAAACCAGCAGCTGCGCGGGCTGCTGTGGGCCCCCGACCCGGCCGTCCATGTCCTTCCCGTCCAGTACATCCCGCCCCAGCCCAGCTGACATCATGAGCAGGCAGGCTCACCTGAGGCCGCAAGACGGCGTAGTGCGATCCTCGGCAGAGGCGGCCGCGGCCGAGTCAGTGCACAGCCACGCTGCACAAGTGGGTCCGTCAGATTTATGTCTCACAGGAGCAGTTTCGCCATGTGCCCTCCCACCGTTCCGAGTTACGGGCTCACGCTGGCAGCCGATGTGTGCGGAGCGTGCACTCGCCCGCGTGTCCGGTTCTCGGCTGACGGTACGAGAGCCGCGCGGGAAGGGGGCCTCGGTGTCCACGCCGCTCCTGTCGACTGGCCGCACCATGCCGTACTACCGGCGCAGGGAATGCGTGTGCCTCACCCCCCGGCGGCCGGAATCTTCCGCCGCAGGTCGCGATGATGGCGATAGGGGATCTGCCGCAGCAGATCCGGTATTTGCTGCGGGCAGCAACCTGACGGGACCCCAAGCAACGAAGGTGCTGTCAGTCCAGTGGTCACACTGGATCGGGGTCGTTTTCGAGCTGGCTCGTCTTGGCCCGCAGCCATGCCGTCAGGCGGCGGACACGTCCGTCCTGCTCGGGTGATTGACGGCTGAGGAGGTGGTAGCTGGTGCCGTCGGGGACGAAACCGAAGGGTGCGACGAGTTGTCCTCGCTCCAGGTCGTCGCGGGCGACGGCATACGGGGCGATGGCGACCCCGACGCCGGCCGCGGCGGCCTGGAGGGTCAGATAGAAGTGCTCCAGGGTCTGCTGGGAGGCGGACTCTGCTCTCATGCCGGTGATTCGCCGCCAGTCGTCCCACGCCTGCGGTCGTGTGCCGGTGTGCAGAAGAGTCACCTGCGACACGCCGGCGGCGCCGGTCAGACGGGTCGCGAGATCGGGTCGGCACACGGGGCCGATCCGTTCGGCGAACAGGCGGGTCCGGCTTGCCTCTTCGGGGAAGGGGAAGTCGTCCCGGCGGATCGCGAGGTCGATGTTGTCCCTCTCGAAAAAGACGGGGCCGCCGCCTGCGGACAGGTGTACGGCGACGTCCGGCACGTTCACGGCCAGATCGGGCAGCTGGGGAATGAGCCATCGCATCAGGAGTGTGGGCTCACACGAGAGGGTGAGCGGTCCTGTGGGTGTGCGGGGTGAGATCTGCCGGGCTGCCGCATCGATCTGATCGAGCGCGTCCCGTACGACGGCCGCCAGCTGGCGAGCCTGAGGGGTCGGACGCAGGGCGCGTGTCTGCCGCTCGAACAGTGATATTCCAAGGGACCGTTCCAGATTCTGGATCTGTCGGCTCACCGCGCCGTGCGTGACGTGCAGTTCCCGGGCCGCCGCGGTCATGCTCGCGTGCCGGACTGTCGCTTCGAAGGGCAGCAGCGTGTTCAGAGGAGGAAGGGACGGCCATCGCATGAGTGAACTTTACTCACAGGTCCTGTGAGAATGAATCGTTTGTCCTGCTTCTTCACCTCAACGACTATTGACCCCGTCACAGAAACGAGCGGCTGACGGAGGGGTGGAGCATGACGTTCCGCGATGACGTGCGGCGGGGGATCGCCATCCTGGCGGACGACCTCACCAGTGCCGGGGACGGTGCAGCGCCGTTCCGCCGGACTGGTCACGACGCCCGGATCCTGCTCACGCCCCCAGCGAGCCTTCCACGGCACGCCGTGGGTGTGACCGCGGTCGACCTCGGGAGCCGGATGCTGGACGAGGAGGCCGCCGCTTCGTCCACCCGGCGGGCGGCCGGCCTGTTCGCCGGCTCCGAGCTGCTGTTCAAGACGGTGGATTCCACCCTGCGCGGTCATGTCGCGGCGGAGGTCCGGGCCGCCTGGGCGGGGTCGCGACGGCGGGCCGTCGTCATGGCTCCGGCCTTCCCCGCGGAGGGCAGGGTCACGGTGGAGGGCGTCCAGTACGTGCGGGGCGTACCGGTCCACGAGAGCGACTATGCCCGCGACCCGGCGCACCCCGTGCGGTGCTCGGACCTTGCCACGCTGTTCCCGGAGGCCGTTCTCGGGCGGCCGGACCGGGCAGATGAGTTGCCCGAACGTATCGGGAACGGCGATCTGATCGTCTGCTCCGCCGCCGAGGACAGCGACCTCGACCGTCTGGTGGCAGCGGTGCCGCAGCTCGACGAGGTGCTGTGGGTCGGCTCCCCGGGTCTGGCGGCCGCCCTGGCCCGAAGGTGCGCACGCGCCACGGGCACCGCTGCGTCACAGCCCGCCCCGGCCAGACGTCCACTGGTCGTGGTCGGCAGCACCAACCCGGCGACCCGACGGCAGTTGGCCGAGCTGCACGGCAGCGGGGACGTCCAGGGTGTCACCGTCGGCGTCGATCCGGCCCCGGCCGTTCAGACGCTGCGAGGCCTGACGACCCCCGTCCTCACCCTGCGGACACCTGATGAACGCCACACACCACAGACCGCCCAGGCACTCGCCCGCTCCCAGGCCGCCGTCGTCCAGGCGCTGGCCGAGGACCACACGGTCGACGCACTCGTCATCACCGGGGGAGAAACGGCCACCACCGTGCTCCAGCCCCTCGGCGCCACCGGCATCGACCTACTCGACGAACCCGAACCCGGCGTCGTCCGCGGATCCCTGACCGGCCGGCTCCCCCTTCCCGTACTGATCAAGGCAGGCGGCTTCGGCGACGACGCCATGCTCCTGCGCCTGTGCCACCTCATCCGACATCCCCTCGACCCAGGAGAGCACGTATGACCCCGATCGCCATCACCATGGGCGACCCCTGCGGAATCGGCCCCGAGATCACCCTCAAAGCGTGCGCCGACCCCCGGCGTACCGTGCCCGTCGTCGTCATCGGCGACATGGATGTCCTCGACCGCGCCAACAAGATCGCCGACACTGACCTCGCACTCCGCCCCATCTCATCGGTCGACGAGGCGAAGTTCGCAGCCGGCACGGTGGACGTCCTTGCCGAGGACAGCCTTCCGGCCGACCTGCCCTGGGGCACCCTCGACGCCCGCGCCGGAGCGGCGTCCTTCGAGTACGTGCGCCGCGGTATCGAGCTCGCGATGGCCCACGAGATACGGGCCCTGGTGACCGCGCCGATCAACAAGGAAGCACTGCGCCTGTCCGGCGTCCCCTACCCCGGACACACCGAGATCCTCGCCGCCCTGTCCGGCACCACGGACTACGCGATGATGATGGCCACCGACGAACTGCGGACCGTCCTGGTCACCGTGCACCAGTCACTGCGCACCGCGATCGACGCGATCACCACTCCCCGCGTACTCGACATCATCCGCCTCACCCACCGCACACTCCAGCGCGGCGGCCTGTCCGCGCCCCGTATCGCCGTCGCCGGCCTCAACCCCCACGCGGGGGAGAACGGCCTCTTCGGCCGCGAGGACCTGGACATCATCGCCCCCGCCATCGAAGCCGCGCAGAGCGAAGGCATCGAGGCGAGCGGGCCCTGGCCCGCCGACACCGTCTTCATGCGCGCCCGCGCCGGAGCCTTCGACGCCGTGGTCGCCCAGTACCACGACCAGGGCCTCATCCCCGTCAAGTACCTCGGCATCGAGCACGGCGTCAACATCACCATCGGCCTGCCCTTCGTCCGCACCAGCGTCGACCACGGCACCGCCTTCGACATCGCCGGCTCCGGCACGGCCGACCACACCAGCCTGCTCGCCGCCCTGACCCAGGCAGACCGCCTGTCCTCAGGGGTACCGGACCGTCCCTGACCCACCGACCCCCGTCAGCCCCGGAACAGGAAACAGAAGGACACCATGGACTTCATCTTCATGCTGACCCGCGACGACCGCACCGTCACCGACTGCCTCGAGGTCCTCGACACCATCGAGGATCTCGGCATCACCCACATCGGATTCAAAGACATCGGTGTGGACCCCGACACCCTCGCCAAGCTCCACACCCGCATCAAAAATATGGGCGCCACCACCTACCTGGAAGTCGTCAGTACCCACCGGGACCAGGCTCTTGCCTCCGTACGGACGGCCACCGAACTCGGCGTCGACTGGCTGATGGGCGGCACCTGGATCGAGGAGACCCTCCACCTCCTGCACGGCACATCCATCGGTTACCTGCCCTTCGCCGGAGAACCCCTGGGGCACCCCACCCGCCTCGGCGGCACCCCGGACCGCATCGCCGATGACTGCCGACGAGCGGAGGCCGCCGGCTGCGCCGGCGTCGACCTCCTCGCGTACCGCGCCACCGACGCCGACCCTCTCGACCTGGTCCGCGCCGCCCGCGCCGCCACCACCGGCCGCCTGGTCGTCGCCGGCTCCATCACCAGCACCGACCAGATACAGGCGCTCGCCTCAGCCGGAGCCGACGCCTTCACCATCGGATCCGCCGCCTTCGACGGCACCCTGCAGCCCCACGCCGGCACCCTCCGATCCCAACTGGCCCCCGTGGTGGGTCTGTAGCCAGAGCCGTCCCCAGGAACTTTGAAGGATGGCGGAGCGGAGCGGTCACCGTTTCGGACCTATTGACTGCCCCGTAAGCCGCTGCCATTCTCTGTGCCGGATAATAGCACGTCATGCCACAATGTGGCACATGGGTGGGTTGGGGGCCCCAACGGTGCGCCCCCTCCACGTCGCCCCCAAGCGTCCTCACGCTCGGGCCCAGCTTGCGGCTCGGCGATACGAAAGGAAAGTCCTGTGTCAGCCGCGAGGAAGCGCGTCGCCGTCGTCGGCGTCGGAACGATGGGCAGCCAGGCCGCCTGGCGGCTGGCGGCCCGCGGCGCCGAGGTCGTCGGCTACGACCGCTACGCACCCGGCCACGACCGCAGCGCCGCAGGCGGCGAGACCCGGGTCTTTCGCAGCGTGCAGACCCACGACGGCCGCTATGTGCCGCTCGTCCGGCACGCCGACGCCCTCTGGAAACAGCTGCAGGCGGAGACCGGGCGGGAACTGCGCCGCCTGACCGGAGCCCTGGTCATGGGACCGGCCGACGACCCCGAGATACGTACCGTCATGGACGGCATCGCCGAGCACGGCCTCGACCACGAGGTGATCGACACCGAGGCGATGGCCAAGCGCTTCCCGCAGTTCCGCGTCGACGACGGCGACCTGGTGGTCCTCGACTCCCACGCGGGCTTCATCCGCCCCGAGCTGACGGTCCAGACCACGGCCCGGCGCGCCGAGGAACTGGGCGCCCGGATCCGCCGCTACACCCCGGTGCGGGAAGTCACTCCCGTCGCCGGGGGAGGCGTGGAGATCCGCACCGACACCGACACCGAGCGCTTCGACGCCGCGGTCGTCACCCCCGGCCCGTGGGTCGGCGACCTGCTGCCCGACCTGCCGTGGGAAGTGAGCGTCTACCGCGCGATCAGCGCCTGGTTCCTGCCCCACGAGGACCACCCGGCAGACGCCGAGCGTCCCGCCTTCATCCGCTGCGGCGACATCCCCTTCTACGGCATCCCGTCCCCGGACGGCCTGACGGTCAAGCTGGGCCTGCCCCAGCCCCACCACAAGCCCGTGGACGATCCGAACCGCCTGAACCGGACCGTCGCACCGGAAGAACTGGAGGCCTTCACCACGGCGGTGCGACGCCACCTGCCCGGCCTGAACCCCGACCCGGTGCGCCTGTCCGTCTTCATGGAGGGCTACACCGACAGCACCCGCCCGCTGGTCGGCCCCCTGCCGGGCTGCGACGACATCGTCCTGCTGGCCGGCTTCTCCGGTCAGGGCTTCAAGATATCGCCCGCCATGGGCGACATCGCCGCGGACCTCGCCCTGGAGGGCCGCACCTCCCAGCCGATCGACTTCATCACCACAAGCGGCCGCTCCGCGGCCTGAGTCAGAAATGAGGAAACCCATGACCCTGACCATCGGCGCGCTGAGGGCCGAGCCCGGCCGGAAGACCCGCGGGAGCCTGCCCGCCGACCTCGGCACCACGACCGTGGAGGTGCCCCTGATCCTCGTCAACGGCTCCCGCCCGGGCCCCAGGGTGGTGATCACCGGGGGTGTCCACGGCGGCGAGTTCATCCCCGTCGACGCCACCACCCGCCTGGCCGGGCTGCTGGAACCGGACGATGTCGCCGGCCAGGTGGTGATCTGCCCGGTGGCCAATCCCCCGGCCGTCTACGGGGGCCGGCTCAACATCTCCCCGCTGGACGGCGTCAACATCAACCGCGTCTTCCCCGGCGACAAGGACGGCGGCCCCACCGACCGCATGGCGGCCTGGCTGTTCGAGCACCTGATCGACGGCGCCGACGCCTACATCGACCTGCACAGCGGCGGCATCGACCAACACCTGCTCGACTTCGTCGGCTACCGCCTGACCTCCGACGACGAGCTCAACGCTAAGAACAGGGGGATGGCCCACGCGGTCGGATACGAGCGGGTCATCTTCGGCACCAGCGCGGCCGACGGCAACAGCCACGCCGCCGCGAACCGGCAGGGCATCCCCGCGATCCTCGTCGAGACCGGCCAACTCGGCGACCGCGACCCCGCCACCGTCAACAGGCTGCTCGACGCCCTGTACCGGATCCTGCACCACCTCGGCGTCATCGAGGCGCCGCAGCACCTCGCACCGGTGACCGTGCAGCCGCGCGACTGGATCTGGACGGGCGAGGTCGAATCTCCGGCCGCAGGCCTCTGGTACCCCGACGCCGTCACCGGCGACGAGGTGACCGAGGGGCAGACCATCGGCCGCATCATCGACCCGGTCGACGGCGCCGAGCACAAGGTCGCCGCCGTCTCCACCGGAAAGATCATCTACAACATGAACGGGCTGACCGTGCGCCCCGGCACGCACCTCGCCGCCATCGCCGCCCCCCACGACTGACGGGCCTCATGCCCGCCCACTGAACCGTCTCCATCCCAGTGAGCCTGCCTTCCCGTCGAACCCGTCCTCCATAGTGGCCTACGCCAGCTCACGGAGGACGAGCGCAACGCACTCGCCGGTGCGCCCAACCACTACGACAAGGGCTTCGACACGGACATCGACTGGTGGCTGAAGAACGAAGCGGCCGTCACCAAGCGCTGGTAGGAGTGGACTCGCGGCTCAACTCGGTGTCGCCACACCGTCCGTCAAGGTGACCGGCGTCAAGCCGGCCACCGCGACAGGCACAGCGCAAGAAGCTCCGCGACCAGCCTGGTCCGCTTCGACCGGAGCGGTGGCCTGCTGAAGGCCCGCCGCCACGGCCTCGCCTCCGGCACCCGGTCGCGCCGGAGACTCTTGCCGCGGGGGTTTGCGACCTTGACCGATTCGCGAAGGAGACGGTCCACTGTGGACACCATCGACGAGAAGATCATCGCCGAGCTGACCCGCAACGCCCGCATCTCGCACTCGGACTTGGCCGGCAAGGTGCTGCTGTCCCGCAATGCGGTGCGCCAGCGCATCGAACGCCTGGGCAGCAGTACCGCGCCCTCGGCCACCGCCGTGTCGACCTTGGCCCGGGTGGCGGCCGCGGCCTCATGGGTGATCATGGGGCCGACGTCGGTGCTCTCGTCGAGGGGGTCGCCGACGCGCAGCAGCTTGGTGCGGGCGACGAAGGCGTCGCGGAAGCGCTCGTAGACCTGGTGGGCGATGAGGATCCGCTGGGTGCCGATGCAGTTCTGGCCCGCGGCCCAGAACGCGCCGGAGACACATGAGGCCACGGCCTCGTCCAGGTCGGCGTCGTCCATGACGATGACCGGGGCGTTGCCCCCGAGGCCCATGGCGAGCCTCGAGTCCGCGGGCGCTTCAGCACGGACGCAGTGCGCCCGCCACCCTCGCGTCACCGACTCGCTTAGCCGTCGGTCGGGTTGGGTGTCTTCCTGCAGGAGTAACAGAACGGCAAGTTCGGCGCTTGGTCCTCAACACGCTGAACTTGACAGGGAACGGCATCGCCCGACGGGGTCCGCAAGGCCGACCTCGACAAGTCCGTTCCGCAGATCGGCGCGGACAAGGCCTGGGCGACGGGCTACGACGGCAAAGGCATCAAGATCGCCGTACTGGACACGGGAATCGACACATCCCATCCCGATCTCGAGGACCAGGTGATCGCTGCCAAGAATTTCACCCAGGCCGCCGACACGACCGACAAGTTCGGCCACGGCACGCATGTCGCGTCCATCGCGGCCGGTACGGGCGCCAAGTCCGCGGGCAAGTACAGGGGCGTAGCGCCGGGCGCGAAGGTACTCAACGGCAAGGTGCTCGACGACACCGGCTACGGCGACGACTCGGGCATCATCGGCGGAATCGAATGGGCCGCCGAGCAGGGCGCCGATGTCGTCAACCTCAGCCTGGGCGGCGAAGACACCCCCGGGCTCGACCCGCTCGAAGCCACGGTCAACCGCCTCTCCGACGAGAAGGGCGTTCTCTTCACCATCGCCGCGGGCAACTCCGGCGAGTCCGGGGAGGCGACCGTCGACTCGCCCGGCAGCGCGGAGGCCGCGCTCACCGTCGGCTCCGTCGACGGCGACGACCAACTCGCCGACTCGTCCGGCCGCGGTCCGCGCGTCGGTGACGGCGCCGTCAAGCCGGACGTCACCGCGCCCGGCGTGGACATCACCGCCGCCGCGGCCCCGGGCAGCGTCATCGAGCAGGAGGTCGGCCAGAAGCCGGACGGCTACCTGACCATCTCCGGTACGTCGATGGCGACCCCGCACGTCGCGGGCGCGGCGGCGATCCTGAAGCAGCAGCACCCGCAGTGGACGTACACCGAGCTCAAGGGCGCGCTGACCGGCTCCACCAGGGACGGCAAGTACACGCCATACCAACAGGGTTCGGGCCGCATCGTCGTCGACGCGGCCATCGCACAGACCGTGGTCGCCGACCCGGCCTCCCTGAATTTCGGCACCCAGCAGTGGCCGCACACCGACGACACCCCGGTCACCAAGAAGGTCACGTACCGGAACCTCGGCACCAGGGACGCCACGCTGAGCCTCGCGGTGACGGCGACCGATCCGGCGGGCCGGCCCGCACCGGTCGCTTTCTTCGTCCTCGGCGCGAAGACGCTTACCGTCCCGGCGGGCGGCGAGGCCTCCGTGGACCTGACCGCGAACACGAAGCTGGGCGGCACGCTCGACGGCGCTTACTCGGCGTATGTGGTGGCGACCGGCGGCGACCAGTCCGTCCGTACGGCGGCCACGGTGCTGCGCGAGGCCGAGGCGTACGACGTGACGCTGAGGTTCCTCGGCCGGGACGGGAAGCCCACACCGCACTACTCGTCGTTCCTGTCCGGCGTCACGGTCCGTGACGAGGCCCGTTTCCGCGAGCTGTACGACCCCTCGGGCACGTCCAAGATCCGCCTGCCGAAGGGCACTTACCTCTTCGACACGACGGTCTCCGTGGACCCCGAGGACTCCGGGAAGGGCACCGACTGGCTGGTCCAGCCGAAGCTGGACGTCACCGAGGACATGACCGTGACGGTCGACACGCGCGCCGCGAAGCCGGTCGACATCACCGTGCCGGACAGCGCGGCCGAGCCGCGGTTCGTGGCGCCGCGGTACTGGTACGCGGGTGAGGGCTACAACATCGAAACGGGCGTGGACGTCAACACGTTCGACGGTCTCCGTACCGCGCATCTCGGCCCCGAGGTCACCACCGGCGCGCTGAACCAGCAGTGGATCGGCGTCTGGGCCAAGGGCGCCGACACCGAGTACGACGTGCTGCTCGGCGGCAAGACGAAGAAGCTCGCGACGGGTTACCGCAAGCACCTCAAGGCCGCCGACCTCGCCACGGTGAAGGTCGGCATGGGTGCTTCGGCCGCGGGCAAGGAGGGCGGCCTCAGCGCGGCCGGCTACTTCCCGGAACTCGGCGGCATCTCCCCGATCCCCCGCCCGCAGAAGCTCCCGCGCACCCGCACGCTCCACCTCTCCGCGCTCGACAACGCCAAGTGGGGCCTTTCCTTCGAGCAGTACGGCGTCCCGGACGAGGATCGGGGCGGCCAAGGAGTCGGCCTACATCGTCAACGCCTACGCCGTCAGGCTGTGGGTCTCCCATCACGCCGGCGGTGAACGTGTCCTGCGGGCGCATCTCAAGGGCAACCAAGACATAGAGAACCTCGACGAGGTGCTGGAGAAGGCCGGTGAGCGCCAACGCAAAGCCCTGCGCCTGCCGTTGGACAGTCAGGGTGCCTGGTACGACGCCGAACGTACGAAGGCATGCCGCCTCGCCACAGGGAAGGAGGAGTCATGATCTGGTGGCTCCACGCGCGGCGCATCCCCACCGTCCTCCTCCCCATGTCCCTCGCGTTCGCGATCGTCCTCGCCCTCGCCTATCAATGGACCGCGATGCTGCCGTCCCTGGCCAGCGGCACCAACGTCGTGCGCTTCCTCACGTTCGTGCCACTCATCGTCGTCGCCCCGCTGCACTACTGCCTCACCCAGCGCCTGCACGAGGCGGAGAACCTGTCGCAGCGACCGGTGCGCCGCTATGACGCGGTTCTCGTCCTGGCCACCGTCTGTTTCGCCATGCTCGCCGGCCTCACCGTCGGAGTACTGACCGGTGACGATGCGGCACGCGGCGTCGGCCGCAACGTCGCATTCCTGGCCGGCCTGATGCTCCTCGCGCTCAGGTTTGTCCCACAGGCGGCGGCCGGTGTCGCCGTGGGATGGGTGTTCCTCTCGGTGTTCGCCGGAAGTGATGCCTATCGCCGCCCCCGTTTCTGGTCCGTCCTCGAGCACCCCGCCGCCAGCATCCCCGCGCTCGTCGAGGCATTCGTGTGCTTCGCCGCCGGTTTGGCGGCTCATCTCCTCATGCGCCCCCGCACGACGTGAAAGGCCCTTCCATGACACTCCAGTTGGACAAGGTGTCGTTCTCCTACGGACGTAACGCGCGCCGCGTCCTGAGCCACTTCTCCTACTCCGTGCCCGACGGGTTCACGCTGCTCCTCGGCCCCAACGGCGCAGGCAAGTCGACCATGCTCAAGCTCGCTTGTGGCCTGAACCAGCCCACCAGTGGCGCCGTCCGCCTCGGCTCCCACACCTCCCGCGACCGGCGCTTCCTCTCTCAGGTCGCATGGATGCCACAGACCATCACCGCCATGGCCGGGCTCACTGCCCGTGAACAGGTCGCCTACACCGGCTGGCTCAAAGGCATGAACCGTGGTGACGCGTGGGACGCTGCCGTCACGGCCCTGGACCGAGTGAAGATGAAAGAACACGCTGACGTCAGGACGAAGAAACTCTCCGGAGGCCAGCTCCGCCGTGTCGGTGTCGCCTCAGCTCTCGTCCATGGTGCGCACATCCTGCTTCTGGACGAGCCGACCGCAGGCATGGACCCCACCCAGCGACGTGTGTTCCGCGACCTGATTCTCAGCCTCGCCACCAGCGACGTCCGGGTGCTGATGTCCACCCATGACATCGCCGACCTCGCCGAGGAGGCCGATCAAGTCACTGTCGTCAACGACGGCCGCGTCACCTTCACGGGATCCACCGAAGAGTTCCTGAACCTCGCCCCCGTCGAGACTCGCCCCGAGCGGCGCGCGGAGACCGCGTACGCCGAAGCCTCCGCCCACCCGTAGGGGGAACGATGTCGTCCAAGCCGATGTGCTTTCCCGCTTGGGCGGCGCGGGGTCATGACCCCTACGGCTGCACCTTCAGCGACCAGCGGTGCATCGACCCCCACTTCAGGTTCTCTCCCTCGACCGCCAGCACCCCGGCCGCGTCCGGCACCACGACGACATCCCTGAATCGATTGCTGCGCCCGCAGAGCACCCGCACGCACCGGCCCTGCTCGTTGTAGATCGCGAGCCGCCCGCCCAGGTCGCCGAACTCCACGGCAAGCCGGGTCCCCGGCTCGGGGCGCTGGAACACCCGTGAGACGCCGCCTTTGGCCTCCCTGGGCAGCTCCCCGACGGACATCGCATCCAGAAACCTGATCTTCCACCGTCCGCGCATGTTCCAGCCGCGCTGGATCCGCACGGACTCGCACTCGCCGGGCGCGAGCAGGATGTGCCCTCTCTCCCGCCCGATCCCCGAGGAACCGAGGCCTCGTTCCGTATACCGCCCGCGCGGTTCCGTGACGCCGATGACCTCGAATCCCAGGCTCGCGATCCAGCCCCATGTCTCGATCACCACCGGACGTCGGCGGAGTTCCTTCGGCAAGGGGATGACGCGTTCGCCGTATCCCGAGAAGTAAGTCCTCGTACCTGTCCCGCTGGACATTCCACCTCCATCAAGCGTTGAAGGAGTATCGAGGGCCCTGGCGCGGTTGCGCCAGGGCCCTCGATACGTTTCGTGCGCAGCCCGCCCGATGCTGGTTACCCGAACTGGCCGGGCTGGTAGTCGCCGGCGGGCTGCTGGACGATGACGTTCATGCGGTTGTAGGCGTTGATGAGGGCGATGAGGGACACCAGCGCGGCGAGCTGGTCCTCGTCATGGTGCTTGGCGGCATTCGCCCAGACCTCGTCCGTGACACCGCCGGCGGCGTCGGCGATACGGGTGCCCTGTTCCGTCAGTTCCAGGGCGGCCCGCTCGGCTTCGGTGAAGACCTTCGCCTCCCGCCAGGCCGCGATCAGATTCAGGCGCACCGACGTTTCCCCGGCGTGCGCGGCGTCTTTGGTGTGCATGTCGGTGCAGAAGCCGCAGCCGTTGATCTGGCTGGCGCGGATCTTCACCAGCTCCTGCGTCGTGGCCGGCAGGGTCGAGTCCGACACGACCTTGCCCGCCGAGTTGATGTACCTCGCGAACTTGGCCGCGACGGGGTTGCCGTAGTAGTTGAGACGAGCGTCCATGGTGATCTCCTTGCCGTTTCGACGGTTACACAGCACCGACGGAACGGCCCGGAGAGATGTGACAGCACAGTGAATGTGATCTGGGTCACATTCTCCACCCAGCGGCAATGATCGCGGCTCCTGTCACTCCAGCACGGGCAACAGCTCCGGCAGGTGTCCGTCGGACACGGCGGCCGCTCGCCGGCGCTCCTCCGTCACCTCCCCGTACAGCGTCGTCCGCGGCTTCGCCGGACGTCCTGCCGCCTCCGCGACCGCGATCAGGTCCTTGACGGACTTGTAGGAGCCGTAACTGGAGCCCGCCATACGGGAGATGGTCTCCTCCATCAGGGTGCCGCCGAGGTCGTTGGCTCCCGAGCGGAGCATGTCGGCCGCGCCCTCCGCGCCCAGCTTCACCCAGCTGGTCTGGATGTTGGGGATGTGGGGGTGGAGGAGGAGGCGGGCCATGGCCGTGACCGCGCGGTTGTCACGTGTCGTCGGGCCGGGGCGTGCGATGCCCGCCAGGTACACCGGCGCGTTGGTGTGGATGAACGGGAGGGTCACGAACTCCGTGAAGCCGCCCGTCTGTTGCTGGATGCGGGCGAGTGTGCGGAAGTGGCCCAGCCAGTGACGGGGCTGGTCCACGTGCCCGTACATCATCGTCGAGGACGAGCGGATGCCCAGCTCGTGCGCGGTGGACACCACCTCGATCCAGGTCGCCGTGGGCAGCTTGCCCTTCGTCAGCACCCAGCGGACCTCGTCGTCGAGGATCTCGGCCGCCGTGCCGGGTATGGAGCCGAGGCCCGCCTCCTTCGCGGCGGTCAGCCACTCGCGGATCGACATCCCCGTGCGCGTCGCGCCGTTCACGACCTCCATCGGTGAGAAGGCGTGCACATGCATTCCCGGCACCCGCTCCTTCACCGCGCGCGCGATGTCGAAGTAGGCGGTGCCGGGCAGGTCGGGGTGGATCCCGCCCTGCATGCAGACCTCCACCGCGCCCACGTCCCAAGCCTGTTGGGCACGGTCGGCGACCTGGTCCAGGGAGAGCGTGTACGCGTCGGCGTCGGTACGGCGCTGCGCGAAGGCGCAGAAACGGCAGCCGGTGTAGCAGACGTTGGTGAAGTTGATGTTCCGGGTGACGATGTACGTGACGTCGTCGCCGACCATCGACTTGCGGACGTCGTCCGCCACCGAGCACAGCGCGTCCAGCGCCGGGCCGTCCGCGTGCAGCAGCGCCAGGGCCTCGTCGTCGGTCAGCCGGGTCGGGTCGTCGGCCGCCGTCGCGAGCGCCGCGCGCACGTCCGTGTCGATCCGCTGCGGCACCATGCCGGGCGCCGCGGCCTCCCGCAGCGCCTCCCAGTCGCCGTAGACGGCGTCGAAGTCGTCACGGCGGTCGGACGTACGGCCGTCGGTGTCGATGGTGTGGTGCAGATCGGTACGACCCGACGCCGTGAACACCTCGTCCGGCTCCTGCCAGGGACGGCCCCGGACGACGGAATCGGGGTTCGCCAGGCCGGTCCCGGAATCCGCCAGCGCCCGTACGTGCGGCAGCAGCCGCGGATCCAGCCACGGCTCGCCCCGCTGTACGAACTCCGGGTACACGCACAGCCGTTCACGCAGCTCGAAGCCCGCGGCCGCCGACTGTTCGGCGAGCTGCTCGATCTGCGGCCAGGGCCGCTCGGGGTTCACATGGTCGATGGTCAGCGGCGAGACCCCGCCCCAGTCGTCGATCCCGGCGCCGATGAGCCGCCCGTACTCGCTGTCGACGAGATTCGGCGGAGCCTGGAGGCAGGCGCTCGGCCCCATGATGTGCCGGGCGACGGCGACCGTCGCGACCAGGTCGTCCAGCTCCGCGTCCGGCATCCCGCGCATCGCCGTGTCCGGCTTGGCGCGGAAGTTCTGGATGATCAGCTCCTGGATGCCGTGGTACGCACGCGCGACGCGGCGCAGCGCGAACAGCGACTCCGCCCGCTCCTCGTACGTCTCCCCGATCCCGATCAGCAGCCCGCTGGTGAAGGGGACGGAGGACCGCCCCGCGTCCTCCAGCACGCGCAGCCGCACCGCCGGCTCCTTGTCGGGCGACCCGTGGTGCGGGCCTCCCGGCTCGGACCACAGCCGCGTCGCGGTCGTCTCCAGCATCATCCCCATGCTGGGCGCGACGGGCTTGAGCCGCTGGAAGTCGGTCCACGACATGACACCCGGGTTCAGGTGGGGCAGCAGCCCCGTCTCCTCCAGGATGCGGATCGAAATCGCCCGTACGTACGCGATGGTGTCGTCGTACCCCTCCGCGTCCAGCCACTCGCGCGCCTCCGGCCAGCGGTCCTCGGGCTTGTCGCCGAGGGTGATCAGGGCTTCCTTGCAGCCGAGTTCGGCACCGCGCCGGGCGATGTCGAGCACCTCGTCCGGGGACATGAACATCCCGTGCCCGGCCCGGCGCAGCTTGCCGGGCACGGTGACGAAGGTGCAGTAGTGACACTTGTCGCGGCACAGCCGGGTGAGCGGGATGAAGACGCTCTTCGAGTACGTGATGATCCCCGGCCGGCCCGCCGCCGCCAGGCCCGCGTCCCGCACCCGCCCGGCGGACGCGGCGAGGTCGTCCAGGTCCTCCCCGCGCGCCTGGAGCAGCACGGCCGCCTCGGCGGCATCGAGCGCGACGCCGTCGCGGGCGCGTTTGAGGGCCCGCCGCATGGCGTTCGCGGTGGGCCCGGTTCCGGAGCTCGCGGAAGTCGTCATTCTTCGAGCATACGATCGTATTGATCAGGTCCTGTGGGTGCCGCGTCACACGTATTTCGCGTAGTCGTCCAGCACGCGCAGTACGTCCGCCTCCTCCGCGGGCGGCAGCTGCAGCACGACCTCCTCGATGCCCAGGTCCGCGTAGTGCGCGAGCTTGCCGGGGCTGGGCAGCACGGCGTACGGCACGACCTGGAGCGCCTCGGGGTCGCGGCCCGCCTCGGCCCAGGCGGAGCGCAGGGCCGGCACCGACTCGGTCAGTCCGCGACCGCCGATCGGCAGCCAGCCGTCCGCGTACTCACTGATGTGGGAGAAGAGCTTCGGCCCGGCCGCGCCCCCGATGAGGGTCCGCGGCCCGACGACCGGCCCGCGCGGCTCCTGTACGGGTTTGGGGTACGCGTGACTGGCTCGTACGGACCCGAACTCCCCCTCGTACGCCGTCGGCTGCGCCGACCACAGCGCCCGCATCAGCGCCATCCGGTCCCGGGTCAGCTCCCGCCGCGTACGCCAGTCGACGCCGTGGTCGGCGGCCTCCTCCACGTTCCAGCCGAATCCGACACCGAGTGTGAAGCGGCCGCCGGAGAGGTGGTCGAGCGTCGCGATCTGCTTGGCGAGGTCGATGGGGTCGTGCTGGGCGACGAGGGTGATGCCGGTGCCGAGACCGAGGGCCGTGGTGACCGCCGCCGCCTGACCGAGCGCGACGAAGGGGTCGAGCGTGCGGCCGTACTCGGGCGGCAGCTCGCCTCCCGCGGGATACGGCGTCGTCCGCTCGACCGGGATGTGCGTGTGCTCGGGCAGATACAGCCCGGCGAAGCCGCGCTGCTCCAACTCGCGGGCCAGCCGGGTGGGGCTGATCGTCTCGTCGGTGAGGAAGATCGTGGTCGAGATCCGCATCGGCGACCTCTCTGTGAACGGCTTGGACTGCTTGGACGGCTTGGACGGCTTGGACTGACCGTACTGGTGGTCGCGGCCGCCGGGGACGACCTCGTACGCCGCCGGGGGCTCCGCGCGGCTCCGACTGAACGAAAGCTGTCGATTCCCTTTTCTTGCACCGCAGTTCACGGCTGAATACCAGGGTTGACCGTGCCACCCCTGCATCACCCTGCACGACCCTGCACCACCCATGTCACCCGACACCCCGGGAGCAGCAGCATGTGCGAGGACGACCACGGATACGCAGTGGGCAGACGCGCCCTGTTCGTGACGGGAGCCGCCGCCGCGCTTACGTTGGGAAGCGTGAGCTTCTCGAAAGACGCCGACGCCGACGCAGCCGCCGGTGCGGCGGGCAACCAGGAGACGAGAACGGTGCGCGGCACGCTGCCGACCGGCTCGCCGGACTTCGTCTATCTGCCGGTCGAAGTCCCGGACGGCGTACGGGAGATCAAGGTCGCGTACACCTACGACAAGCCCTCCGTCCCGGCCGGCACCGCGGGCAACGCGCTGGACATCGGCATGTTCGACCAGCGCGGTACGGAACTGGGCGGCAAGGGCTTCAGGGGCTGGTCCGGCGGGGCGCGCACGGAGTTCTTCATCCGCGCCGACGACGCCACGCCGGGCTATATCCCCGGGCCCGTCCGCGAGGGCACCTGGTACATC
This sequence comes from Streptomyces montanus, assembly GCF_005786655.1. Classification (NCBI taxonomy): domain Bacteria; kingdom Bacillati; phylum Actinomycetota; class Actinomycetes; order Kitasatosporales; family Streptomycetaceae; genus Streptomyces; species Streptomyces montanus. The sequence goes on along the minus strand of NZ_VBZC01000009.1, from coordinate 25,866 downwards.
GCGCTGGGCCCCTACACGGTGGCCCCGCAGGGACTCTCGTACGAGATCACCATCACGCTCACGTACGGCGAGCAGGGCACGGTCGTGAAGCCGACGTACCCGCCCTCGCGCGCCAAGGGGCGCGGCCGCGCCTGGTACCGCGGCGACTGCCACCTGCACTCCTGGTACTCGGACGGCCGTCGCACCCCGGCCGAGATCGCGGCCCTCGCGCGCGCCGCGGGCCTGGACTTCATCAACTCCTCCGAGCACAACACCCATTCGGCGCACGCCCATTGGGCGGACCAGGCGGGCCCTCATCCCGACGGCGAACTGCTGATCATGCTGGGCGAGGAGGTGACGACGAGGAACGGTCATGTCGTCGCGCTGGGCACGGAGCCCGGCACGTTCGTGGACTGGCGCTACCGGGCCCGCGACAACCGTTTCGGCAAGTACGCGCGGCAGATCCGCCAGGCGGGAGGTCTGGTCGTCCCGGCCCACCCGCACGCCACCTGCGTCGGCTGCAACTGGAAGTTCGGCTTCGGCGAGGCGGACGTGGTGGAGGTGTGGAACGGTCCGTACACGCCCGACGACGAGGTGTCACTGGCGGACTGGGACAGCATGCTCGTGGCGTCGGTCCAAGGCGGCCGCGACTGGATTCCGGCGATGGGCAACAGCGACGCCCACCGCGATCCCGACCCCGTCGGATCCCCGCAGACGGTCGTCCTCGCCGACGACCTGACCCGCGAGGCCATCCAGGAGGGCCTGCGCGCCGGCCGCTCGTACATCGCCGAGTCCAAGTCGGTCTCGCTCACCTTCACCGCGTCCGGCCCGAAGGGCGAACACGCGGGTATCGGCGGCCGGTTGAGGGTGGACCGCGACGACCCCGTCACGGTCCGCCTGGAAGTGACGGGCGCGCCCCGCTGCACCGCCCGTTTCGTCACGGACCAGGGCGTCCTGCACACGAGCCCCGTCCTCCCGGTCTCCGGCTCGGGCACGGTCGAATGGCGGACGACGGCCCAGTACGCGGCGTACGTACGTGCGGAACTCCGCCACGAGGCGGCGATCACGTCCCTGCCGGGCCCGTTGGCGGCGTTCACGAACCCGATCTTCCTGGGGCGTTAGGGGTCACGGCGCGCGAAGCGGGGCCCGTACCAACGGACCCCGCTCTCGCGCATCAGCCAGTACCCGTCACCGGCCGCCGGCGGCCCTCAGCAGTCGGGGATCCCCTCGGTCTTCTCCCCGCCGACCAGGTAGACGTTGCTGATGAACAGGCTGTCGCTGCCGCCCGGCTTCTCGACCTGCGTCCACCAGCTGCCCGGCGCCATCCTTGGCCTGGGCGGACACGGAGCCGGCGGGCTGAAGGTCCGCCGCCATGGCCGACGGCCCCGTGAACGCGACGGCCGCGGCCGTCGCGACACCGGCCAGAACGGCGGCCTTCTGGCTCATCCCCCGCCGCTTCACATCCCGCATTCGGGAACGTCCGGCAGCTTGTCGGCCGGGTGGTCTACGTAGTGGCCGGCGATCCACCCGAGCAGGCCGCCACGCTCCGCGAGCACCCACCACTCGTTGCCGCCGACGACCTGCCCCTGGTTCTGGCAGACCGCCTCGAAGGGCTCGTTCGGCTGCAACTTCCCGGCGATGACCGGGCAGTTGGCGGGTGAGGGGTTGTTGTCGCAGGTGGCGCGGTCGTTCGGGTTCTCGCGGACGTTCACGTCCGTCGCCCAGACCGTGTACGTGGCCTGCGCTCCCGTGTCGGCGGCCGCGGCGGGCCCTGCGGTGACGACGCCCGCGGCCACCACGGCCGCGGCTGCCGCCGCTCCGGCAAGGGCGGTACGTACGTTCATGTGGTTCTCCCCGTTGGTCGTTTCCGTGCGTCCTTGCCCCTGGGACACGACCGGCAGGACCGTTCCATACGACAGCGCCTGATGTGACCTGCGTCACTCAACTGCGCGTCGGACATGCACTCCGCGAAGAGGGGGATGGGCCAACAGCGTCGTCCCTCGATCGTGTGCTACACCCTGATGAGCCGGGCACGACGCCACGACCGCAGTCGACGCACCCAGAGGGAGCGAACAGCCGATGTCGCGTTACCACGACCTCAAGTACCGAGCCGTCACCACGCTCCAACGCCACATCGTCAACCCGATCACGCGCCACGTACCGCTCCACACGCTCCTGGAGACCACCGGCCGCACATCCGGCCTCCCCCGCCGCACCCCGGTGGGCGGCCGCCGCGTCGGCGACTCCTTCTGGCTGGTCTCCGAGTACGGCGAGAAGTCCCAGTACATCCGCAACATCCGGGCGAATCCGAGAGTGCGCGTGCGCATCGGCAGGCGCTGGCACACCGGGACCGCCTACGTCCTCCCCGACGACGACCCGATCGCCCGCATGCGCAAGCTGCCCCGCCTGAACAGCACGGCGGTCCGGCTGGTGGGGACGAATCTGCTGACGGTGCGGGTGGATCTCGAGGATTGACGCGCTCCAAAAAAGCGGGTGCGGTGGCGGGAACTCCCCGTGTTGCATGGGCTTCATGGTGTCCACCGACCGACTGCTCGCCTTCGCGGCCATGTCATTCCTGCTGATCGTGGTCCCCGGCCCCAGCGTGCTGTTCGTGATCGGGCGGGCCCTGGCGCAGGGACGCCGCGCCGCGCTGACCACCGTCGTGGGGAACACGATCGGCGCGTACGTGCTCGTCGTTGCCGTGGCGCTGGGCATCGGTTCCGTCGTGGAGCGCTCGGTCGTCGTCTTCACGGCACTGAAACTGGCCGGTGCCGCCTACCTGATGTACCTGGGGGTCAAGGCGTGGCGACAACGGGGTGCGCTGCAGGCCGCGCTGGCGTCCGACAGCGTCTGGGGACTGGTCGCGGCCACCGCACGAGGCTGGTTCGCCCGGTCACCGCGGCGCCTCTCCCTGGTCGGCGGAGTCGGCGGACCCACCATGGTGGGCCTCGGCGTCACCGTCGCCGCGACCGGGCGGAAGGACTAGCATCACCGCCACCCACAGGTTCTCGCGTCCGCGCCCGGCTCCGGCTCACCGTCCTGCCAGGAGCGGCCGGCCGGACCAGGAGGGTCAGGGCCGCGGCGGCCGCGGTGGCGAGGAACGCCGCGCGCAGGCCGTACGCGTCGCTGAAGAGGCCCAGCACGGCCGGACCGGTGACCGTGCCCACGCCGAGGCAGAGGACCGTGACGCTGAAGCCGGTCGACGGCTGGTCGGGGAAGACCCGGTAGCTCCATACCGCGAGCAGGCCCGAGCCCGCCATGAAGCACGGTCCGTAGAGCACCGCCGAGAGCGTGACGGCCGCGAGTGCGCCCGGCGCGGCGCCGAGCAGGGCGACCGCGGTGGCGATGCCCGCGAAGATCAGAGCGTGGACGCGTCGCAGGCCGTACCGCGCGATCGCGCTCCCCGTCAGCGCCCCCGCCGTGCCCGTCAGGCCCATCAAGGTCCAGAACAGCGGAGCCGTGGCGGCGTTCGTGCCGGCCTCGCTGGAGATCACCTCGACCGCGAAGGCCCAGTAGACGGCACCGACCAGCCCGTACGACAGCGCGGTCAGGAAGAGCGGGACGGCCGGGCGGCGGGCGAACCACCGGGCTTCGAACCGTACGCCTCCCGTGCCGGCGGCGGCCGAACGATGCGCTCCGCCGGGCAGGACGCGCGCGTTGTAGAGCGTCGTGACCAGGGCGGCCGCCGCGAAGGCCAGCCACGCATACCGCCAGCGCGCGCCCTGAGCGACCAGCGCCAGAGGGCCGGCGACGACGACCGCGAAGGCCGTGCCACTCGCGATCACGCCCATGACGCGCTCGCGCCGGCCCGGCGGCACCATCCGGTCCACCGCGTCCGAGTACGGCGCCCAGGCCCACCCGGAGCTCGTACCGGCAAGGATCAGTCCGGCGGTCAGTGTCGCCGGTGTGCGGGCGAAGGCCACGAGCCCCATCCCGGTGGTCGCGGACAGCCCGCCGACGACCACCAGCGGGCGCGGGCCGACCCGTGAGACCAGCGCGCCGACCAGCACGAGTGCCGCCACATATCCCAGGTACGTGGCGCTGCCGATCAACCCCATCAGCGATACCGACAGCCCGAACTCGCGCCGGAACTCCGGCAGGAAGAGTCCGTATCCGTAGCGTGCGAAGCCGAAGGTGACGCCGATCGCCGCCACCCCCGCGAGGCCCATCCGCCACTGCGGTGGCAGCGCCGCCCCCTCCCGCCTCCCGTGTTCGTGTGTCGGCTCATGGGTCGGCTCGCGTGTCTGTTCGTGCGTCTGTCCGTGTGTCATGGCTGCGCCTTCCGTCTTCCGGAGCTCGTCCCTGGGTGTCGGTGTGCGTGAGCGATCCGATCTCGGTCTGCCTCAGCATCCGGCCCGAGAAGACGGCCAACCAGTGACGGAAACGTCAGGGTCCCCTAGATTTACGCCATGCCTCGCAACCGGGAAACACAGCGGCCGAAGGATCCCGTCCCCACGGCTCCGATCCGGGTGGCCGTCGCGCTCCTCGAAGAGTCCTCGCTCTTCGAACTGGCCGTGCCCTGCGCGGTGTTCGGGCAGCCGAACGGCAGTGACGCGCCCCCGTGGTACGACCTCGCGCTCTGCGGGACCGCACCGGGGGTCCAGCACGCTCCGGGCGGCCTGCGGCTGGAGAGTGAGCACGGCCTCGACACGCTCGCCGCCGCGGACCTCGTCATCGTCCCGGCCTGCCTCATGAACGGCTACGAGCCCCCGGCCGCCCTCCTCGACGCGCTGCGCGCGGCCCATGCCCGCGGCGCCCGCGTCGCCTCCCTGTGCTCCGGCGCGTTCGTCCTGGCGGCCGCCGGGCTGCTGGACGGCCGCGAGGCAGCCACACACTGGATGTACGCGGACGAGCTGCGCCGTCGTCACCCGCGCGTCCGCGTCAACGAACGTGCCCTGTACGTCGACGACGGCGACATCCTCACCAGCGCCGGCACCGCGGCGGCCATCGACCTGTGCCTGCACATCGTCCGCCGCGACTACGGCACGGCGGCTGCTGCCGAGGTCGGCCGCCGCATGGTCGTGGCCCCGCACCGCGAGGGCGACCAGGCCCAGTACTCCCGGCCGAAAACCGCCGCCACGCCGCCCGCCAAGGGGCTCGCTCCCGTACTGGACTGGGCGATAGCCCGGCTGGATCTGCCGCTCACCATCGCCGAGTTGGCGGACCGGGCCGAAATGAGCGTGCGCACCTTCGAACGGCACTTCGCCCGCGAGGTGGGCACCACCCCGCTGAAGTGGCTCAACCAGCAGCGCGTCGCCCGGGCACGCGAACTCCTCGAAACCACCGACCTGTTGGTCGACACCATCGCCGAACGCAGTGGCCTGGGCACGGGTGACGGTCTGCGCCTGCACTTCCGCCGCATCCTGGGCACCACTCCGGCCGCGTACCGCCGCACGTACCGCGGCGCATCATGACAGAGCACGCCCCGCACCAGCCGCGTTGCCGCTCTCACCCCGACCGCACGGCCGCCCTCACCCCGGCCAGACGATCGCCTGCACCTCGCTGTACGCGTGCAGCGCGTAGGAGCCGACGTCCCGGCCCACCCCGCTCCTCTTGAAGCCGCCGAACGGTGCCTCCATGTTGCGTCCGACGGTGTTGACGCCCACGCCGCCGGCCCTGAGTCGGCGTGCCACGCGGAACGCCCTCGCCACGTCCCCCGACCAGACGTAGTCGATCAGGCCGTAGTCGGAGTCGTTGGCGAGGGTGACGCCCTCGTCCTCCTCGTCGAAGGGGATGACGACCACGACCGGGCCGAAGATCTCCTCACGGGCGACCCGCATGTCGTTCGTGCAGTCCGCGAGGAGGGTGGGGGCGACGTAGAAGCCCGTGCCGTGCGGCGGTCGCTCGCCGCCCACGACCACGCGTGCCCCTTCCTTCCGCCCCAGCTCCACGTAGGACTCGATCCGCTCCCGGTGCGCCGCCGAGATCACCGGGCCGACGACCGTGCCCTCGGCGCGCGGGTCGCCCACCTTCAAGTAGCCGGTACAGGCGGCGAGTTGGTCGACCAGCCGGTCGTACACGCCCCGCTGCGCCAGGACCCTCGTCGGCGCCGTGCAGATCTGGCCGCTGTAGAACGAGAACGTCGTCCCGATCCCCCGCACCGCGGACTCCAGGTCCGCGTCGTCGAAGACGACCGCCGCGCCCTTGCCGCCCAGCTCCATCAGCTGGCGTTTCATGCCGCGCCCGCACACCTCGGCGATGCGCTGCCCGACGGCCGTCGAACCGGTGAAGCTCACCATGTCCACATCGGGCGAGTCGACCGCGGCCTCGCCGGCCTCCGGACGCGAGCCGGACACGACGTTCACCACGCCCGGCGGGGCGCCCGCCGCCTCCAGGGCCTCCGCCATCCGGTAGACCGACAGCGGGTCCTGGGGGGCGGGTTTGACCACCACCGTGTTGCCCATCGCCAGGGCCGGGGCGATCTTGCCGGCCGGATTCGCCCAGGGGTTGTTGTACGAGGTGACGCAGGTGACGACGCCCACGGGCTGACGTACGGCCAGGGCGCCCATCACCGTCGCCGCGCCGAACGGGCCCGCCTCGTTGATCTGCGGGGGCAGGGGCTGTTCGACGGGTTCCAGCGCGCCCTTCGCGTACCGCTTGAAGCGGGACGCCGCGACCGCCACCTGCATCCCGCGCGCCGTACCGGTCGTGGCCCCACTCTCGGCCTGGGCGAGGTCGGCGTACGGGACCATGTGGCGCTGGATGTGCTCCGCCGTGCGGGCCAGGATCGCCGCCCGTTCCTCAGCGGGTGTGCGCGACCACGGGCCGAAGGCCTCGCGGGCCGCGGCGGCGGCCGCGTGCACCTGGTCCCGCGAGGCCTCCGGCGCCCACCCGACGACACCCTCGCTCGCCGGGTCGATCACCTCGTAGTGCCCGCCGTCCGGCTCGACCCACGAGCCGCCGATGAACAGCCCCTGACGATCGGGCACCTTCGGTGTCACCTCGTGCTCACCGTCCTCGTGTCCCGCCCGGAGCGGAGCACCCTGCCCGGTACGGCGCCCGTCACCACGTCGTCCCGGATCGCCTCCACCCCGTTGACCCAGACCGCCCGCACCCCGATCGCCCTGGAGTCCAGCCGCGGGCTGTCTCCCGGCAGGTCGTGCACCAGGGTGGCCTTGCCGGCGTCGATCCGTTCCGGGTCGAAGAGGACCAGATCCGCATGGAAGCCCTCCTGGACGCGTCCCCGGTCACGGAGGCCGAAGAGCTGTGCCGGGTCGTCCGTCAGCATCCTCACCGCCTGCTCCAGCGACACCAGCTTCCGGCCGCGCAGACAGTCCCCGAGGAAGCGGGTGGTGTACGGGGCACCGCACATACGGTCCAGGTGCGCGCCCGCGTCCGAGCCGCCCAGCAGGACGTCCTCGTGCCGCCAGGTCTCGGCGCGCAGCGCCCAGGAGTCGGGGTCGTTGTCGGTGGGCATCGGCCACAGAACCGTACGGAGGTCGTCCGCCGCACAGATCTCGACCAGGCACTCGAAGGGCTCCTGCCCTCGCTCGGCCGCGATGTCCTGTACGACCCGGCCGGTCAGGCCCTCGTTCGCGGCGCTGTAGGTGTCGCCGATGACGTACCGGCCGAAGTTGGTCAGGCGCCGGAAGACGCCCGCCTCCTTGGAGCTCGCGTGCCGGAGCATCTCGGCCCGGACGTCCGGGTCGCGCAACTTCGCGATCCTCTCCGGAACGGGCAGGCCCAGGATCGGTCCCCACCCGGGGATCAGGTTCAGCGCGCAGAACGTGCCCAGCGACATGTTCATCGGTGTGAGGATCGGCATCGTCAGCGCGACGATCCGGCCGCCGGACTTGCGGGCGCGCTCGCTCGCCTCCAGTTGCCTCGGTACGCGTTCGGGCACCGACGCGTCGATCGTGAGCACATTCCAGTTCAGAGGGCGGCCCGCGGACGCGGTCATCTCCACGAAGAGGTCGATCTCGTCGTCGCTGAACTGGTCCAGGCAGCCCGCCACGATGGCCTCGATCTGGGTGCCCTCGTGCTCGCCGACGGCCCGCGAGAGCGCCAGCAGTTCGGCGGGTTTCGCATGGCGGGACGCGACCGGCTTTCCGTCGCCGTCGGAGTGCGAGGTCGACTGGGTGGTGGACAGTCCCCAGGCACCCGCGTCCATCGCCTCCCTCAACAACCCCACCATCGCGTCGAGTTGCTCCGGCGACGGCTGCCCGCCCACCGCGTCCGGACCCATCACATACCGCCGCAGCGCGCAGTGCCCCACCATGAAGCCGGCGTTGACGGCGATCCGCCCCTCCAGGGCGTCGAGGTACTCCCCGAAGGTGCGCCAGCTCCAGGGCGCGCCCTCCTCCAGCGCGACCAGCGACATGCCCTCGACCTTGGACATCATCCGCCGTGTGTAGTCGGCGTCTTCGGGGCGGGAGGGGTTCAACGGGGCCAGCGTGAAACCACAGTTGCCACCCGCGACCGTCGTCACGCCGTGGTTCAGTGACGGCGTCGCGTACGGATCCCAGAAGAGCTGGGCGTCGTAGTGCGTGTGAGGGTCGACGAAGCCGGGGGCGAGCACGAGCCCGGTCGCGTCCTCGGTGGTACGGGACTCCTCGGTGACGGTACCGATGGCCGCGATCCGCCCGTTGCGTATCCCCACATCGGCGGTGCAGCGGGGCGCGCCCGTCCCGTCGACGACGGTCGCGCCTTTGATGACGTGATCGAGCATGGAGCGTGCCTCCTTGACTTCCGGTGCGTTGGACGCGCCCCTCAGGGGCGCGGGGCCGTGTGAATCTGCGGCTCCGCCGCGCGGGCGCGACCAGCCACAACCGACGCGTAGCCGCCAACCGAACCTCAGGCAGCCCCTCGGAACCGCGAGGTACGGTGTACCGGATCCGTGTCGATCTTCGGAATCACATGCTCACCGACCAGCCTGATCGTCTGCAGCGTGTCCTCGCGCGAGATCCCGATCGGCATGCCGAAGGACAACTGATCGGCGCCCGCCTGCTCCCACCGCTTGCACTGCGTCAGCACCTCGTCCGGGTCCCCGCAGATCAACAGCTCCTCGGCGATGAGGACTTCGATGATCTCCTCGGTGAACTCGGGCAGCGTCTCCGGCCACACCGGGACGCCCTCGGGGCGCGGGAAGGTGTCGTGGTAGCGGAAGAGGAGGGACTGGAGGTAGTGCAGACCTCCGCCGGCCGCGATCCGGACCGCCTCCTGGTGCGTCGGCGCGCAGATCGCCGTCGACGTCACCATCACGTTGTCGTTGACGAAGTCCCCGACCGGCTGGGCCTCGACGATCGCCGTCTTGTACTGCTCCAGCACCCACTCCATGTCGGACACCTTCTGCACGCTGAAGCCGAGCACCCCGAGGCCCTTGCGGGCCGCCATCGCGTACGAGGGCGGCGAGCCGGCGGCGTACCACATGGCCGGGTGCGACTTCCCGTACGGCTTGGGCAGGACCTTGCGCGGCGGCAGCGACCAGTGCTTGCCCTGGAACCCGGTGTACTCCTCCTGGAGCCACATCTTCGGGAACTCGGCGATGGTCTCTTCCCAGATCTCCTTGGTGTGGTTCATGTCGGTGATGCCGGGCAGGAAGCCGAGGATCTCGTGCGAGCCGGCGCCGCGCCCGGACCCGAACTCGAAGCGTCCCTCACTGAGGTGGTCGAGCATGGCGACCTTCTCGGCGACCTTCACGGGGTGGTTGACCTGGGCCAGCGGGTTGAAGATGCCCGAGCCGAGGTGGATGCGGTCGGTCGCGTGGGCCAGATAGCCCAGGAAGACGTCGTTGGCGGAGAGGTGCGAGTACTCCTCCAGGAAGTGGTGCTCGGACGCCCAGGCGTACTTGAAGCCGGACTTGTCCGCCTGGATGACGTACTCGGTCTCCTCCATCAGCGCCTTGTGCTCGGCGAGCGGGTCGCTCTCGGCTCGCTTGCCCACGTATCCCTGTACAAAGAGCCCGAATTCCAAGGAGGTTCACCGTCCCACGGTCAGGTCCGCACAAGTATTTCTGACAGAGCGTCAGATCTTCGATACGGCCGACTGTTCCACCGACCCCGTGGAGCGTCAATAGCTGACGTGCCGTCAGATGAGGCTCACTCCGGCCAGCCAGCCTCCGTCGATCACGAACGGCTGCCCGGTGATGTACGAGGAGTCCTCGCTGGACAGGAAGAGCGCGAGCCGGGCGACCTCCTCGGGCCGGCCGATGCGGCCGAGCGGGACGCGCTTGCGGTAGAGCTTGTCGACGGCCTCGGCGGACGCGTCGTCGCCCGGATCGGTCATCGCGGTGTCGATGGCGCCGGGGCAGACCGCGTTGACACGGATGCCCTTGCGGGCCAGCTCCAGTGCGGCCACGCGGGTGAGGCCGACGATCGCGTGCTTGGTGGCGGCGTACGCGCCGACGTACGCCATGCCCGTCATCCCCGTGTACGAGGCGGTGTTGACGATGGTCCCGCCGCCGGCCGCCTCGATCTCGGGAGCCAGGGTCTTGACACCGAGGAAGACGCCGACCTGATTGACGTGTACGACCTGCATGAACTCGTCGAGGGGGGTGTCGACGAGGGAGTTGAAGCGCAGGACGCCGGCGTTGTTGACGAGTCCGTCGACCCGGCCGTACGCATCCTTGGCGGCGGCCACCGCGGCCGCCCAGTCCTCCTCACGGCTCACGTCCAGGTGGACGTAGAGCGCCCCCAACTCCTTGGCCAGCTTCTCCCCCTGATCGTCGAGTACGTCCGCGACGACGACCTGCGCGCCCTCCGCGACGAAGAGCCGCGCCTCCTGCTCGCCCTGGCCACGCGCGGCGCCGGTGACGAGGACGACACGCCCGTCGAGCTTGCCCATGGGTCTCTCCTTCAGAGGTGTGGACGCGTGGTGGACGCCCTTTCTGAGGCATCGTCACGCATCTGACGAGGACACCCATGGTCGTAGCTGACGGACCGTCAGACAAGGGGTGACGGGTTCGGTGTGTGTCGCACTGCACACGTCAACCAACTGGCCAGTAGGGACATTTGACTCTGTTGCCGCTTCCCGCCCCGACCAATAATCCATTCCCCGCAAGGCAAAGAAGCCGCCAAGGACGGAGCAAGACATGGCCAAGAGGGCCCTGAAGAACAAGAAGGTCCGACTCGTCGCCATCGGGTCCGCCCTCGCCACCGGTGCAGCGGTCATCACCCTGCTGCCGTCGGCGAACGCCGCCGAGGAGAAGAAGACGCCCGAGCAGATCATCTCGATGTGCGAAAGGTCCGCAGTGCTCAACGGTAAGAAGCAGTCGGTGAGTGATTTCGGGGGCGCCTTCGCGGACGGTTTCGCGGCCGACAACTGCGATTACGTAGAGACGAAGTTCGAGACCTTCGACGGCCCCAAGGAGAAGGCCTCGATCGACTTCCCGAACTGCGAGCCGAACGCCACCGAGCCGTCCAAGGTCGAGATCACCTGGAAGGCGACCGTGGGTCAGGGCCAGGGCAAGTACACCGCGACACAACAGGGGGCCGGTGGAGGCCTCTTCGGCGCTCTGAGCGGGTCCTGGCTCAAGCACAAGGGAACGACCGACCTGACCCTCAGGACGGTGACCGCCGGCGACACGGAAACGAGGGAAGTCCCGGCCGGCAAGATCCTCCACATGGAGTTCACGCCGAAGATGCAGCGCATGACGGGCGAATGGCGAGTGAGGATCGATGCCGACCCGGGCGGCTTCGCCACCAACCCCAGCCCCGAGAAGAACTTCGTGGCGTCGGAAGTCGTCGAGGGACCCGCCGTTCTGCCAGGAGCCGCCGGCGCACCCGGAATCGCGGACGGGACGGCCAAGCCCGTACTGACCGACTGCTGACGGCCCCCGGTCACCCCACTCCCCCGCATCTCTCCACCACCCAACTCCCCACACTCCCCCCTCAAGGAGACGCACCATGACACGCACCGGCCGCAAGGGAAATCACCGGAGCAGGAAGAAGCGCATCACCCTCGTGCTGGCCCCGGTGGTGGCCGCCGCGGTGGCCGTTCCGCTGATGAACCAAGCGGGTGCCGCCACCCCCTCCGAGGTGACCAAGGACTGCGCCGAGAACTCCGCCAAGCTGGACAACTGTGAATTCGTCGACGTCCAGAACAAGAGGAACAGCCTGGGGCCCAACAAGCGCGTTTCCACCGTGACCGACAACTGCGGTTCCACGACCGCCGCCACGAAGAACTTCAGCGTGTCCGCGTCGGTGGTGAGGTCCGTCACGCTCGAAGACGGATTCGTCGCCGCCGCCGATTCAAAGCTGGGGAACTCGTTCTTCGAAGTCGGCGCCAAGTTCAACACGTCGGAATTCAACCTCGAGCGTGATGACACGGGGACCGGATTCGATTTCTCAAGGACCGACACCGTTAAGGCCGACCACCTCGGGTTCTTCATGTGGTCGGAGAAGCGCACGGACGTGAGCGGATTCCTCAGGGCCACGTACAAGGAGGAGCAGAACGGCCAGAAGGTGTTCTTCTCCCCCAAGGAAGGCGGCACGAGCGTGCATGTCTTCTATCCGCAGCTCCTGCAGAACGGCACCCCTGACGGCCGGCTCTGGCTGCGCAACGTGAAGTGCGGGACTCCCGAGGCCCGCGGTATCCAGAACTCGACGCAGAGCCTCAGGACGGAACCCGGCTTCGACGAGGGCGGCGAGAACGTCACGGACGTCGAGATCCCGCTGTCCGAGATCCCGGCACCGTAGCGGGACCGGCCCCCGCGCCGCACGCGGGGGCTTCTTCCGTGCACGCCACGTCAACGCCACGTCAGCCTGCGGTCGATCCCAGGGAGTCGTCGTGCGCGGCTCCCAGCCACCGCAGCACCGCGTCCGTGCTGCCCCTGGCGTCCAGCTTGGCGTAGATGTTGCTGAGGTTGTTGCGGACCGTCTTCTCGGACAGCCGCAACCGCATCCCGATCTCCTGGGCGCCCAGGCCGGTCGACAGTAACTCCATGATCTGCCGCTCGCGCGGCGAGAGCGTGGACCGCAGCCGTTCCAGGGCGTCGGCTGGCGGTTCGGCCATGCGCTGGGCCCCCTCTCTGAGGGCCGCACACGCCGCCGGCGAGAGATAGGTGTGGCCGATCACTGCGCCCGTGACCGCCGCGGAGAGCATGCAGGTGCAGTAATCGCCCTCGACCAGATAGCCGGCTCCGCCACGGAAGACCTCGAGGATGCTGTCGGTGTCCCGTCGGGGGCTGATCACGATGACTGAAGCGTTCATGTCACCCATAGCGGTGAGTAACTTGGGGAAGGCATCAGCGGGGTCCTCGCAGCGCAGCACCACGACGTCCGCGGCGGCGGCTTCGGCCCCCTCGTCCGCGGCACCGGCAAGGTCACGCAGCGCCTGGTGAGGAGGGGGCGTGAACAACGCACGGCCCACGTACGGATCGTCCGCGCTCGGCCAGTCGCGGTGCGGCCAGTCGCCCTCGGCACACGCGAGGGCGACGGTCAGTCTGCGGGACGCGTCATCCGGAGCGGTGAGAACGGGAGAGCGATTCGCTGTGCCGGCGCGCCTGGAGGATCGCATGCCGCGTGTCCTTCCTCAGAGACCATGACGCCAGTACATACGTGACCCACCTCGCACCCTGTTCAAAGTTTCAACGAGATCTCGTCAGCCCTGTCAGACAGGTTTCCCAAAGGCCCAGTCGGAGCCGGTCCGACCCTAAAGGTGCGGGGCCACTTCGGCGCCGAACGCGGCCATCTGGTCCGTGAGTTCGCTCAGGCTCCGGGACCGGAACCGGACCTGGATCTGATGGACCCCCATCGCCCGGTACGCGCGCAGCGACTCGGCGAGCGCTTCGGGGTGGCCGGCGAGGGTGCGGCGGCCGACGTGCCACCCCGGCTCCCCCACGTACAGCGGCTCGGTGACGGCGCCGACGACGGCGGGCTCGGCGATGCCCGCCTCCTCCCGCAGCCGCTTCAGCCGGGCGATCTGCTCCGGCAGCCGATCGCGCGGGTCCCCCTGCGGCAGCCACCCGTCCCCCTTCACCGCGGCCCGGCGCACCGCGGCGGGCGAGGAGCCGCCGACCCAGACGGGGACCCTGACCTGCGCGGGCCGGGGCCGCTGCCCGAGCCCTTCGAAGTCGTACAACTTCCCGTGGTGCTCCGGGAATTCATCGCGTCCGAGGGCGGAACGCAGCGCGTCGATGGTCTCGTCGAGCACGAACCCCCGCCGCTCGAAGTCGGCTCCGAGCGCCTCGAACTCCTCCGGTACGTGTCCGGCGCCGACCCCGAGGATCAGGCGGCCGCTCGACAGGTGGTCGAGGGTCGCGTACTGCTTGGCGGTGACGAGGGGGTGGCGGAGCCCGACGACGGCGACGTGACTGAGCAGCCGGACGCGCTCGGTGGCCGCGGCGAGGAAGGCGAGCGTGGCCACGGGGTCGTACCAGACGGTGCTCATGGCGGCAGCGAGGCGGCGCGGGATGGCGACGTGGTCGCAGCTCGCGAGGTACGCGAAGCCGGAGCGGTCGGCGGTGCGCGCGATCTCGACGAGGTCGTCCGGACCGGCGGCCGCCTCCCACCCCTCGGCGTAGAGGGTGCTCTGCGACTGGACCGGGAGCTGCATCCCGTACAGCAGTGACCTGTCGCCCGGGCTCACCGGGCACCGCCCGGTCCGGCCCACCGGCCGTCCTTCGTCAGCCCCAGCAGCTCGATGGCGTTGCGCCGTACGATCCGGTCGACCACGTCGGCGTCCAGGTGCCCCATCTGGGCCTCGCCGACCTCGCGGGACTTCGGCCAGGTGGAGTCGGAGTGGGGGTAGTCGGTCTCGTACAACACGTTCCCGACGCCGATGGAGTCGAGGTTGCGCAGGCCGAACGCGTCGTCGAAGAAGCAGCCGTACACATGGTCGGCGAAGAGTTCGGACGGGGGGCGGTGCACCTTGTCGGCGACGCCGCCCCACCCGCGGTTCTCCTCCCACACCACGTCCGCCCGCTCGAGGATGTAGGGGATCCAGCCGATCTGCCCTTCCGCGTACATGACCTTCAGGTTCGGGAAGCGCTCGAACTTGCCGCTCATCAGCCAGTCCACCATCGAGAAACAGCAGTTGGCGAAGGTGATGGTGGAGCCGACGGCGGGCGGTGCGTCCGCGGAGGTGGAGGGCATCCGGCTGCTCGACCCGATGTGCATGGCGATGACCGTTCCGGTCTCGTCGCAGGCGGCGAGGAACGGATCCCAGTCGTCCGTGTGGACGGAGGGCAGTCCGAGGTGCGGAGGTATCTCGGAGAAGGCGACCGCCCGTACTCCGCGGGCGGCGTTGCGCCGCACCTCGGCCGCCGCCAGTTCGGCGTCCCACAGCGGGATGAGGGTCAGGGGGATGAGGCGGCCTCGGGCCTGCGGGCCGCACCACTCCTCCACCATCCAGTCGTTGTAGGCGCGTACGGACAGCAGCGCCAGTTCGCGGTCCTTCGCCTCGGTGAAGGTCTGGCCGCAGAAGCGGGGGAAGGTGGGGAAGCAGACGGCGGACTGGACGTGGTTGACGTCCATGTCGGCGAGGCGCTGCGGGACGTCGTACGAACCCGGCCGCATCTGCTCGTACGTGATCACTTCGAGCTTGATCTCGTCCCTGTCGTAGCCGACGGCGGTGTCGAGGCGGGTGAGGGGACGGTGCAGGTCCTCGTAGACCCACCAGTCGCCGATGGGGCCGTCCTCTCCGGGGTTGCCCATCACGGGAGCGAACTTGCCTCCCAGGAAGGACATTTCCCTGAGCGGTGCGCGGACGATCCTCGGTCCTCGGTCCTGGTACTTCGACGGGAGCCGGTCCCGCCAGACGTGGGGGGGCTCCACCGTGTGGTCGTCCACCGAGATGATCTTCGGGAAGGTCTCCATGGTCTCCATGCGGCTTACGGTAGCGCTGATCTGACGGTCCGTCAGCTCTCTGGATGACGGTCTCCGGGTTGCGCCGACTGTGTGTGGACCTTGTGAGGCGTTCCGGAACATGGCGTGGCGGCCTGTGATCACCATTACCCACGGCTGACGCATCCGCCGTGAACAAGGCAAACTGGCCTGGTTGTCATGACAGTCGGGCAGGGGGGCAGCGATGGACGGCGTACCGCGCGTACCAGACCCGCGCGTACCGGACCCGGGGGAACCGGAGCAGTGGGGTTCCGAGAAATCGGCACCGCTCCGCTTCAGCGTGCTCGGACCGGTGCGTGCCTGGCGCGGGGCGGAGAGCCTGCCCACCGGTTCCCCCCAGCAGCGTGCTCTGCTCGCGGCCCTGCTCCTGCGCGAGGGCCGTACGGCCACGGCCTCGGAACTGATCGACGCGCTCTGGGGCGACGAGCCCCCGTCGCAGGCACTGGCCGCCGTCCGTACGTACGCCTCGCGCCTGCGGAAGGTCCTCGGCTCCGGTGTTCTGGTCAGCGAATCGGGCGGCTACGCGATCCGGTCGCTCGCTGACGGGGCCCTCGATCTCGCCCTGGCCCAGGAACTGGCGGCGGACGCCGAGAAGGCGCGCAACGCCGGGGATCTCTGTCATGCGCGAGCGCTCATCAACAAGGTGCTGAGCCTGTGGGACGGGGAGGTGCTGGCGAACGTCCCCGGGCCGTACGCGGACACCCAGCGGACCCGGCTGGACGAGTGGCGGCTTCAACTCGTCGAGTCCCGGCTCGACATGGATCTGGAACAGGGCTGCCACGCGGAGGCGATCTCGGAACTCACCGCTCTGACGGCGGCTCATCCGCTGCGCGAGCGGTTGCGGGAGCTGCTGATGCTCGCGCTGTACCGCAGCGGGCGGCAGGCGGAGGCGCTGGCCGTGTACGCGGACACGCGGCGCCTGCTGGCGGACGAGCTGGGGGTCGACCCGCGGCCCGGCCTGACGGAGCTCCAGCAGCGGATCCTGCAGGCGGACCCGGGGCTCGCGGAACCGTCGGCGCCGGTCGCGGAGCCCGCGGCCGCCCCCGTGAAGCCGGCGCAACTTCCCGCGACCGTCCCGGACTTCACCGGGCGGGCGTCTTTCGTGGCCGAGCTGATCGAGGTGCTGTCGGCGACCTCCGCGGCCGGGGGCCGGGTGATGGCGGTGTCGGCGCTGGCCGGCATAGGAGGCGTGGGAAAGACGACGCTGGCGGTGCACGTGGCGCACCAGGCGCGGGGCTCGTTCCCCGACGGTCAGCTGTACGTGGACCTCCAGGGGGCGGGAGCGCGCGCGGCCGAGCCGGAGACGGTACTGGGCTCTTTCCTCCGAGCCCTGGGCACGGCGGACTCGGCGATTCCCGACTCGCTTGAGGAGCGGGCGGCGCTGTACCGCTCGACCCTGGACGGGCGGCGGGTGCTGGTGCTGCTGGACAACGCGCGCGACGCGGCCCAGGTACGGCCGCTGCTGCCCGGGATGGAGGGGTGCGCGGCACTGGTGACGTCGCGCGTACGGATGGTGGACCTGGAGGGGGCTCAACTGGTCGACCTGGACGTGATGTCCCCCGAGGAGGCGCTCCAGCTCTTCACGAAGATCGTGGGCGAGGAACGGGTGGCCTCCGAACGGAAGGCCGCGCTGGACGTGGTCGCGGCGTGCGGTTTCCTGCCGCTCGCCATCCGCATCGCGGCGTCCCGCCTCGCGTCCCGGCGGACGTGGACCGTCTCGGTGCTCGCGGCCAAGCTGGCGGACGAGCGGCGTCGGCTCGACGAGCTGCAGGCGGGCGATCTGGCGGTCAAGGCGACGTTCGAGCTCGGCTACGGGCAGTTGGAGCCCGCGCAGGCCCGGGCCTTCCGGTTGCTGGGGCTGGCCGACGGACCGGACATCTCGCTCGCCGCGGCCGCGGCCGTACTGGACCTTCCGCCGGACGACACCGAGGACTTGCTGGAGTCGCTGGTCGACACCTCGCTGCTGGAGTCCGCGGCTCCGGGCCGCTATCGCTACCACGACTTGGTCCGACTCTACGCGCGTGCGTGTGCGGAGAGAGATGAGCGGCCGCCCGGCGAGCGGGACGCGGCGATGTCCCGGTTGCTGGACTTCTACCTGGCCACGGCCGCCAGGGTCTACGCGATGGAGCGGCCGGGAGACCGGCTGGTGGATCATCTGGAGCCGACGGAGCACGCGGGTCTGCGATTCACCGAGGGAGCCGCCGCCCTGGACTGGCTGTACACCGAGGCGGCTCCGCTGCTGGCCTGCGTACGGCAGTCCGCCGGCACGGACCGGCTGCGGCGGGCGGTGGACCTGCTCTGGGCGTCCAAGGACCTGACCGAGTCGGGGGCCAACTCGTACCAGTACGAGACGACGGCCAGGGCGATGTGCGAGGCCACGCGGGCCGCGGGAGACGTCCGGGCGGAAGGCAGGGCGCGGACGATCCTCACCGATGTCCTCCTGGTCTCCGGCCCGATTCAACAGGCCGAGGAGCAGGCGCGGTCGGCCATGGAACTCGCGGGCTCCGCGCAGGATGCGACCGCCATCAGCTGGGTGGCCAACAACCGGGGCCTCATCTGCCTGCACCAGGGCCGGTACGCGGACGGCAAGGTCTTCTTCGACCAGGCCATAGAGGGTTTGCGGGCGGCCGGCAACCGGCCCTTCGAAGCGACCAGCCTGTGCAACCTCTCCCGTGCCCACCTGGGCATGGGCAACGTCACCAAGGCAGTCGAGATCGCGCGGCGCGGCGTCGCGGCACACGCCGAGTTCGGCAGGACGGTGCGCCTCGCAAACAGCCACTACGCCTTGGGGGTCGCCCTGACCAGGGCCGGCCGTCACTCCGAAGCTCTCAGTCAGTTCTCCGACGCCCTGTGCATCCTCAGTGACCACCGGCAGCGGCTCTGGGAGGGGACCACCCACTTCCGGATCGCCGAAGTCCACCTGGCCGCCCGCCGCCCCGCACAAGCGGCCCAGCACGCCGAACAGGCTCTCGCGCTGGGGTGCATCGGCGGTGACCGGATGCGGGGCAGCGTCCTGACGCTCCTGGGACGGGCGCTCTCCGAACTGGGACAGGTGGACCGGGCCAGGGCCTGCTGGCGCGAGGCGCTCAACCTGTACGAGGAGAACGGCGCCCCGGAGGCCGACGAGGTACGCGCTCTGCTCACGCCTGCCGCCGCGGCGTGAGCGACGGGCCTCGGGCTCGGGCCTCGGGCCTCGGGCCTCGGGCCTCGGGCTCGGGCCTCGGGCCTCTCAGCAGGCATTTGCGGACGTTCAGCATTCGTTTATCGCCGTCCGACACTCTCTTACCTGTCACACCGTCGCGTCGGGGGGCAGACGGTCTGACCAGGAGCCAACGGGTTAGTGTGCGGCTCCAGACGCCCGTCCGGCGGCCCTCGGGGGAGTCTCCGGGCGGGCGTTCCTGACTCGTCACCACAGCGGAGGAACTGAAGGTATGAGCGACAAGAACACGGACGTGGACGCCACACCGCAGGACAATCCCATGCCCGAGGGGTCGGCCAAGGACACCGTCAAGACGATGGACAACCCGATGCCCACCCCGCCCGCGGAGGGCTCGGGCGTCAGCACGCTGGACAACCCCATGCCGACGCCGCCCGCCGACGACACCATCAAGACGATGGACAACCCGATGCCCACGCCGCCCGCGAAGGGCTAGGACGCCAGGTAAAGACCTTCATCCCGACGGGGATCGGCCGCGGCGGCGCGGAGGGGGAGCCGCCGCGGCCGAGGCTTGTCGCACTCACGGCGCGTAAGGGATGGTCGAGGAGATCCGCACCGCGCTCACCAAGCTCCGTACAGGCCACGTTCGTTGAGTCCGTCGCCTCAGGAACAGCCGGAGCGCAGCTCTCCCTTGACCACCTTTCCGCTCGCGTTGCGCGGTAGTTCGCTCACGAACTCCACCGTCCTCGGCACCTTGTAGTTCGCCATCTCGCGGCGGGACCAGGCGATCAGGTCGTCGGCGGTCGTCACCGCCCCCGGTCGCCGCACCACGAACGCCTTCCCGACCTCGCCCAGCCGCGGATCGGGCACCCCGATCACCGCCGCGTCGGCCACCCCGGGGTGCAGGAGCAGTAGTTGCTCTATCTCCGCCGGGTAGGCGTTGAAGCCGCCGACGATGAACATGTCCTTGATCCGGTCGGTGATACGGAGGTTGCCCGCGGAGTCCAGGACGCCGACGTCGCCCGTGCGCAGCCAGCCGTCCGGAGTGATCGCCTCGGCCGTCTCGGTGGGGGCTTCGAAGTACTCCCTCATGACGTTGAAGCCGCTGACCAGGACCTCTCCCGGCGAGCCGACGGGGACCGGATTCCCGGACGCGGAAACCACCTTCACCTCCGTGTCCGGAATCGCCCGGCCGGACGTCGACGCGATCACCGACGCGTCGTCCCCGCGTCGGCACATCGTGACGATGCCGCCGGCCTCCGAGAGGCCGTACGCGGTCAGGACCGTCCCCACGCCGAGTTCCGTCCGTAGCCGCTCCACCAGTTGGAGCGGGACGACGGCCGCGCCCGTCACCACCAGCCGCAGCGCCGAGAGGTCGTACGCGTCACGGGACGGGTGGTCCAGGAGGGACTGGTGGAGCGTCGGTGGGCCGGGCAGGACCGAGATCCGCTCCGAGGCTATGTTCGCCAGCGCCGTGTCCACGTTGAACACCGGCTGCGGGATCATCGTCGCGCCCCGCATCAGGCAGGCCACCACGCCCGCCTTGTAGCCGAAGGTGTGGAAGAAGGGGTTCACGATCAGATAGCGATCGCCCTCGCGCAGGCCCGCAAGGTCGGACCAGATGGCGTACGCGCGCAGGGTCTGCGCGTGCGTGATCACGGCGCCCTTGGGACGGCCGGTCGTGCCCGAGGTGAAGATGATGTCCGAAGGGGAGCCCGGCGACAGGGCCATCGAGCGGTTGCGCACCACCGCGTCGGCGACTCCGTCTCCGTCGGCCAGGAAGTCCTTCCAGGTGCGGAAGTCCGGCGGCGCGTCGTCGGACAGCACCACCACCTGCTCCAGATGGGGAAGGCCCGGCAGAGGCCCGGCGCCCGGTCCCTCCGCGGCGGCCCGCCGCAAGGACGCCACGTACGACGTCCCCAGGAACGTACCGGTCACGAAGAGCAGCCGCGCTCGGCTGCGCGACAGGACGTACGCCGCCTCCGTCCCCTTGAAGCGCGTGTTCAGCGGCACGAGCACCGCCCCGGCGGACACCGCGCCCAGCGCGGAGACGATCCAGTCCAGCGAGTTCGGTGCCCAGATCGCGACCCGGTCGCCGGCCTGGACACCGCCTGCGATGCATGCCGCCGCGGCCCGCTCCACGCGCGCGCCCAACTCCGCGTACGAGACGCGCGTACGCCCGTCCACGACCGCCTCGGTATCGCCGTACCGCTCGGCCGCCGACCGGACCAGCCCCGGGATGCTCCCCCACTCCAAGTCCCCGCGCACCAGGTCCTCGCGCACCAAGTCCTCGCGCATCGCGCGCCTCCCTTCCGATGGGCTCACACACCGCTACCGCCACCACCGCCACAACCCACCACTAGCTGACTGACCGTCAGATTAGCTGTACCCTGACGCACTGTCAGCAGTGCGGACTCCAACAGCGGAGGTGCGTGCCCATGGCAGGACTCGCAGGACTCGCGGGACTCAAGGACGCGACGGCCATCGTCGGAATCGGTCAGACCACCTTCGCCAAGCAACTCCCGGAGTCCGAGAAGACATTGGCCTGCCGTGCCGTTCTCGCCGCGCTCGACGACGCCGGGATCGCCCCGAGCGAAGTCGACGCGTTCGCCTCCTACACCATGGAGGAGACGGACGAGGTCGAGCTGGCCAAGTCCATCGGCGCCGGCGATCTCACCTTCTTCAGCAAAGTGGGGTACGGCGGCGGCGGTTCCTGCGCCACCGTCGCCCATCTCGCCACCGCCATCGCCGGCGGGCAGGCCACGGTCGGTGTCGCCTGGCGGTCGCGGAAGCGGGGCTCCGGCCCACGGCCGTGGAAGAACACCACCGTCCAACTGCCCACCCCGGCCCAGTGGACCCGCCCCTTCGGGCTGCTCCGCCCCGCCGACGAGATCGCCATGCTCACCCGCCGCTACATGCACGAGTACGGCGCCACCCGGGATCACTTGTTCAACGTCGCCCTCGCCTGCCGGAACCGGGCCAACCAGAACCCCGCCGCGATCATGTACGAGCGCCCGCTCACCCGCGAGATGTACATGACGTCCCGCTGGATCAGCGAACCCCTCTGCCTCTTCGACAACTGCCTGGAGACGGACGGTGCGTTGGCCTGCGTGATCGTGTCGAAGGAACGGGCCCGCGACTGCCGGCGCCCACCGGTGTACGTCCACTCCGCCGCCCAGGGCCTGCCCGCCCAGCACCACGGCATGGTCAACTACTGGAACGACGACCCGCTCACCGGCCCGGCCTGGACCGCGGCCCGACACCTGTGGAAACACGCCGACTTCGCGCCGGGCGACGTGGACGTCGCCCAGCTGTACGACGCCTTCACCGCACTCATCCCGCTCTCCCTGGAGGGGTACGGCTTCTGCGGCAGGGGCGAGGGCGGGGCCTTCACCGAAGGCGGCGCCCTCGAAATCGGCGGACGGCTCCCGGTCAACACCAGCGGAGGCGGGCTCTCCGAGGCATACGTCCATGGCTTCAACCTCATCAACGAGGGCGTGAAGCAGTTGCGCGGCACCAGCACCGCCCAGATCCCGGACGCCGCGACCTGCCTGGTCACGGCGGGCGAGGGCGTGCCGACATCCGCCCTACTCCTGAGGAGCTGACGAGCTGCCATGCTGACACCGATCGTGGACGACGACGGCGCCCCCTTCTGGGAGTACGCCGCCCGGGGCGAACTGCGCATCCAGGCCTGCGCCCGGCAGGACTGCGGCGAGCTCCGCTTCCCTCCCCGCCCCTGCTGCCCACACTGCCAGTCCTTCGAGAGTGAGTGGCGGAGGATGAGCGGAAAGGGGCGTATCTGGTCGTACGTCGTCCCGCATCCGCCGCTCCTTCCCGACTACGCCGAACAGGCCCCGTACGGCGTCATCGTGGTCGAGCTGGCGGAGGCCCCTCGGATTCGGCTGGTCGGGAATCTCGTCAGCGGGCCCGGCGCCCCGCTGAACTCCGTTCCGGCGGAGCGCCTTCGGATCGGCGCCAAAGTGCAGGTCGTCTTCGGAGACGGCGGACACGGTGGAGACGGCGGAGACGGCACGGGGCTGCCGCTGCCGCAGTGGGTACTGGAGCGGCCATGACCCCCTCCCTCCGTATCGCCACCGACAAGGACACCGGCGTCGCCGTGCTCACCCTCGACCGGCCCGCGAAACTCAACGCGATCGACCTCGACATGGCCGCCGAACTGACCACCGCCTGGCGGGAGTTCAGGTTCGACGACGCCATCCGCGCGGTCGTCATCACAGGCGCCGGCGAGCGGGCCTTCTGCACGGGGCTCGACCGGAGCGTCGAGGTGCGGCAGCCCAACTCGCCGTACATGGTGGACGATCCGCTCGACACGATCGGGCCCAAGGCGAACGACCTGTGGAAGCCCGTCATCGCCGCCGTGCACGGGATGGCCTGTGGCGGGGCCTTCTATCTGCTGGGCGAGAGCGAGTTCGTCGTCGCCGACGAAACGGCCGCCTTCTTCGATCCGCATACGACGTACGGCATGGTCAGCGCGTACGAGTC
This sequence comes from Streptomyces montanus, assembly GCF_005786655.1. Lineage (NCBI taxonomy): Bacteria > Bacillati > Actinomycetota > Actinomycetes > Kitasatosporales > Streptomycetaceae > Streptomyces > Streptomyces montanus. Next base: position 2,445 of record NZ_VBZC01000009.1, on the reverse strand, counting down.
GGTCTACATGGCGCAGCGGATGCCGTTCGGGGAGGTCGCGCGGATGGCCCTGATGGGGTCGGCCGAACGGATCTCGGCGCGACGGGCGTACGAGATCGGGCTCGTGTCCGAGCTCACCGCGCCCGGCGGGGCGCTGGACGCGGCCCGGGAAGCGGCCGCCGTCATCGCTTCCCATCCGCCCGAGGCCGTCCAGGGCACGGTACGAGCTCTCTGGGCGGCGAAGGAGGCGGCGCGCGCCCATGCGCTCACGTACGCGCCGCAGCTCGTCTCGCTCGGCAATCTGCCGGGCGAGCGGCAGGCGGAACTCTTCCGTACGCGCCGTTCCGGCTTCCGGGTTCGGTGATCCCGTGAGTCACGGACAGTAACCGTCGCATGGCGGGGGCCGTCCGCCCGGCGTAGCGTCTGGAGCGGGAGCCGGGAAAAACGGAGGTCCGCGTATGGTCCGCAACGTACTCGGGCAGGTACTCGCTCTCGTCGGAGCGGCGGCCGCCGTATGGAGCCCCTTCCAGGCCTGGTACAACGGCCGTGACGGTCAGTACTACCGCCTCGAGGATCTGGTCACCGGGACCGGAATCACGAACGTCAGCGCCGAGCTGTTCGCTTCCCTCTTCCTGCCGTTCGTGGTGGCGGCGCTGATCACGCTGATCGGGCTGGTGCTGCGGTTGCGGGTGCTGGTGGCCGTGGCCGGCGTGATCGTCCTCGGCTTCACCATTCTGTGGATGGTCCGGATCGGGCTGGTCGAGGGCAGCTTCACCATCTCGGGCGAGGAAGCGAACGGGCTTGGCCTTGGAACGGCGCTCGCCTTCGGAGGCGGGGTGCTGCTGCTGCTCGGGGCCCTGTTCATGCGCGGGCGCGGCGCAGGCGGCAAACACGTCAAGGGACGGAGGGGGCCCCTAACTCCTGTGGACCAGCGCGAGCCCTATGAGCCCTATGAGCCGGAGGAGCCGGAGGAGCCGGATGGCCCGACCGGCGGCCCGGACGAGGACGCTCCGACCCAGACGTGGCCGCGACCGCCGCCGGACCGCGACTGAGGCCCGGCCGCCCACCGCGTGCGGCCGCCCGCCACGTGATGCCCCGCAGCCCGTGGCCCTGGCGCCGCGCCGGGTGCGGTTACGTCCGCGCCGTCCCCGTCCCCTTCTCCGCGTCCAGCGCGTACACGCACCGGTCCTTGCTGCAGGCGTACACGACCCCGTCCTTGACGACCGGTGCCCCGGTGATCTCGCCGCCGGTGGCGAGCTTCCAGCGCAGGCGGCCGTCGTCGGCCTTCAGGGTGTAGAGCAGGTGGTCCGTGGAGCCGAAGTGGATGCGGCCGTCGGAGACCGCGGGTGCGCCCACGATCTCGCCGCCCGCCTGGAAGCGCCACTTCGGGGTGCCGGTGACGGCGTCCAGCGTGTAGAGGCCCTTGCCGCTGCCCACGTGGACGTGCCCGGCCGAGACGAGGACCGGATCGATCGAGGCGCGGGACTCCGTGGCGATGCGCCAGCGGTCCCGGCCGTCAGTGGCGTCGAGGGCGTACACCGTGCCGAGGTAGTCGGCGAGGTAGACCCCGCCGCCCGTGACCGCCGGGCCGGGCGCGAACGTGGGCGGGCTGAGGAACACCGCGGGCGCCTCGAAGTGCCAGCGGACGTGCCCGCCCGCGATGTCGATGGCGAGGACACGGGTGCCGGCGGACACGTACACGTATCCGTCGTCGGCCTGGGTGAGGCGGACCGGGACGCCGCCGCAGGAGGCCGCGTCGCCGATGGGGTACGACCAGCGCTCCTCGCCCGTGCGCGCTTCGAGGGCGCGCAGGCGGGCGTCCTGCCACACGTACACCGTGCCGTCCTGGACGACCGGCCCGGCCTCGGGCGACTCGAAGTCGGTCTGGGCTCCGGTGATCTCCCACAGCTTCTGACCGCCCGAGGCCTCCCAGGCCTGTACGCCGCCGCCGCGGGTGCCGGTGACGACGGTGCCGTGGTCGGCCTTGAGCGAGTACACCCAGGCGTCGGCCGCCAGCCGCCACAGGTCGGTGCCCTCGCGGGCGTCCAGGGCGAAGAGGGTGGGTCCGTCGGAGGCGTGGATACGGCCGTCCGCGACGGCCATCGACCAGGCGACGTCCCGTGTCTTGAAGCGGCGCCGGCCGGTGGCCACGTCCAGGGCGTGGACCTCGAAGGAGGTGACGTAGACGAGGTCGCCGGCGACGGCGGGCGTGCCCCACACATCGTTCGACATGCGGAAGCGCCACGGCCGCCAGGACGCGCCGGCATCGGGTTCGGGAGCGGCCACGGGCGCGGCCACGGCGGGGTCGGCGCCGTTGACACCGGGACGTGGCCGGGACCAGGAGGCGGCGAGCCCCGCCTCGGGAGGAGGTGCCTTCACGGCGGCGGCCCGGGCGTCGGCGACGCGCGGACCGGGCCCGATGGGCACCTGGACGCCGGCCAGCCGCACCGGCCCGGTGTCGGGCGC
>NZ_VBZC01000089.1:0-31764 GCF_005786655.1 Streptomyces montanus | reverse complement strand
GGCCTCCGCGCCGCCCAGCCGGCCGCGGCGGGCGCCCTCGCCGACGGTCCCGCCGTACCGGCCGCCGGGCTGCTCGGCGGCCTGCCCGCGAAGGGTCTACCTGCGAAGGGTCTGCCGGTGAACGGGGTCCCGCTGGGCTGAGCACCGCAGTCGTACGCGCTTGTCGGCGCTTGCAGGCGCTGCTACGAGCGGATGGGGCGCACCCTGGTTCGGGTGCGCCCCATCGGCGTATGTGCGAGTGCGTCACCAGGCCGTACGAGCGGCCTTCCCCTCCGAGGGGAACAGGATCCACAGCGCTATGTAGAGCAGGAACTGCGGGCCCGGCAGCAGGCAGGACAACAGGAAGATCACGCGCATCGTGGTCGCGGAAGTGCCGAAGCGCCGCGCCAGCGCTGCGCACACTCCGCCGATCATCCGGCCGTTGGTGGGGCGGGCAAGGCGGCTCATTGCGGCTCCTTCGTGAGCGTCGGTCCGAGGCGGCCCCGTCGGCTGCCTCATCTGCCTTCCACGCTAGGGGCACGAAGGGGGCAAAGCGTCGCTCTAGGGGGCGATCCCCACCCTGGGAATCGTCGGGGTCCGACCCTGAGCCGCTTCCTCCCGGCGGAGGGCGGCGCGGCGCCGCGTCTCGTTCCGACGGCGCAGTCGAGCGCGCGCGGCGGGTACGACGGCGAGGTGGGCCAAGGCCACGCCCACGGTGTTGAGCAGCAGCGAGTCGACGTCCACGACCTGGCCGGGCACCCCGGTCTGCAGCAGCTCGATGGCCATGGACAGCAGGGCGCCCGCGGCGACCGTACGGAGCAGCGACAGCAGCGGGGAGACATCCAGCCTGCCGCCCGCCATGGGCAGCAGCACGCCGAGCGGCGCGAGCAGCAGCAGGCCCTTGCCGATACTGCGGGCCGCCGCCTCGGCCCCCAGCGCCAAGTCGGCTCTGATGCTCGCGAACGGACGCAGGTTCGCGGCGCTCACCCACGGCACGTCCAGGGGACGCAGCGTGAGCCAGGCGACGAGCGCGAGGTGTGCGACGAGAAGAACACCTCCCGCCGCACGGATGCGGATCACGGCGCTGCCGCCGTTTGAGCCTTGACGCTGCACGCCACCCAAGACGCGGCCTTCGGCAGGATCGGTTCCGCGTGTCCGAAGTGCTTGGCCCGCACGGGTGAGGCGTGTGCCACACGGCGGGCACCCGCCAAGCGACGCCGGGCGCCATCCAGGCGCCCGCCCCGGCCTCAGGCCTCAGCTCCGGCCTTCAGCTCGGGCCTTCAGCCCCGGCCTTCAGCTCCGGTCGACCTCCGTCGACGGCGGGGTCTCCGTGCCCGGCCGGGAGCGCACGTCCGCCGTGCACTCGTAACGGCGCACGGAGTCCTCCCCGGGGCCGCCGAGGGTGACCGTGCCGTCGTCGGACGCGGCGGCCGAGACGCTGAAGGTACAGATGACCTGGGCCAGCGCGTACGACGTCAGGGCGGTCGGCTCGATGCTCAGACGGAGCGCGTCCTCCGGGTCGTCCGGGCGCGGCCCCGTGACCGTCAGGCCGTCCCGTACGTTCGTCGTGTAGCCCGCTTCCTTCTCGATGTCCGACGGGTTCGCGGTGAGCTCGTCGAGAAGCGCCTGCGCGGCGCGCACGCGGTCCGTGTCCGCCGTTCCGGCGGTGATCCGCACGGTCCGGTCGACCCGCACCAGCTGCGAGGAGCAGAGCAGGAACACCTGGACGAGGATCCCGCGCGAGGACTGCGTACCGAGGTCAGGGCCGGACAGCGTGCACGGCACCCGGGAGGGGGCGGGCCCGAATTCGGTCGGCACCTCGGTCGAACGGATTCCGCACCCGGCCAGCACCACCGCCAGCAACGGCACGGCGAGCAGGGCGGTACGCGTCCGGCGGGCAGCCCGCGTCGAGCGTCCGGCACACAGCCGACGTACACCCCATGCATTCCGTATGCTCCGCGAGGTCATCGCGAGACCCCCTCGGAGCCCTTGCCCTCGCGGGACTCGGCCGTGTTCTCCCCGGGGCCCCCGCGCGCCCCGTCCTCCGGGTTCTGGTCGGTCAGCACGGAGGCGTCGCGCGGCAGGCGCAGGCTGAACACCGCGCCTCCCTCGGGCGAGTTCGCGGCGTTGATCTCACCACCGTGGATGTGCGCGTTCTCCAGGGCGATGGACAGGCCCAGACCGCTGCCCTCGGAGCGCGGACGGGAGGCGCTCGCCTTGTAGAAGCGGTCGAAGACGTGCGGAAGGACGTCCTCGGGGATGCCCGGGCCGTGGTCCTGCACCTCGATGAGCAGGTCGTCCCCCTCGTCCCGCACGGACACGCGTACCGGGGAACCGCCGTGCTTGAGCGCGTTCCCGATCAGGTTCGCCAGGATCACGTCCAGGCGGCGTGGGTCGAGGCGCGCGGTGATGCCGCGCTCGGCGTCCAACTCCACCGCGTCCAGCCAGGCGCGCGCGTCGATGCACGCCGTGATCTGGTCGGCGATGTCGACGTCGTCGAGGACGAGCCGGGCCGTGCCCGCGTCGAAGCGGGTGACCTCCATGAGGTTCTCCACCAGGTCGTTCAGCCGCCGGGTCTCGCTGACGACGAGCCGTACCGCGGGTTCGATCATGGGGTCGACGCTGCCGGTCTCCCCGTCGAGCTCCTCCTCCAGGACCTCGGTCACGGCCGTGATCGCGGTCAGCGGGGTGCGCAGCTCGTGCGACATGTCCGCCACGAAGCGCCGGGAGGCCTCGTCGCGCGCGCTCATGTCCGCGACGCGTTTCTCCAGGGACTCCGCCGTGCGGTTGAACGTCCGTGACAGATCCGCGAGTTCGTCCGTGCCCGACACCCGCAGCCGCGTGTCCAGTTTGCCCTCGCCGAGCCGGCGGGCCGCCGTGCCCAGCCGGTGCACCGGCTTGAGGACCGTCGTCGCGGCGGCCTGCGCGAGCAGCGCCGAGCCGATCAGCGCGAGCCCGGTGGCGATACCCAGCGACCAGGCGAGGGAGTTGAGGTCCTTGGCCTCCGGCTCCAGCGACTTGAGCATGTAGCCGGTCGGCCCACCGCCGATGACCTTCGCGCCGCCCACGAGATACGGCTTGTCGCCGTCGACGGTCCGCTGCCAGTACAGGTGGTACGCGTACTTGTTGCCGGCGGAGAGCTTCTGCTCTTTGTTGACCGCCTTCTGGAGGGACGCCGGTACGTCCGCCAGTGTGAAGGTGTCCAGGTCGGAGTTGGCGCGGATGGGCTTGCCGTTCTCGTCCTCGGCGATCAGCAGCACACTGAAGCCCTGGCTGCTGTTCGCCATCTGACGTGCGGCGCCTTCCAGTTCGTCCTGCGTCGGATGCATCGCCAGCATGCTCGCGCGGCTCTGCATCTCCTGCTGGAAGTCCCGCAGCACCGCGTCCTGGGCCCGGGTCAGCACGGCCTCGCGGTTGAGCCAGTACGCGATGCCGGAGGCCGACACCGCCGCGGTGAGCGCGACCAGCCCGAACACGACGACCAGACGCAGTCGCAGGCTCGTGAACCGCAGGCCCGCCAATATCGCCTTGCGCGCCGCGGCCCAGCCACGGAGCTTGCCTTGCGTCTTTGTCACTGAGGAGTGTCCAGCCGGTATCCCACACCCCGCACCGTACGGATCAGTGTCGGCGAGGACGGCACGTCCTCCACCTTCGCGCGCAGCCGCTGCACACAGGCGTCGACGAGCCGCGAGTCACCGAGGTAGTCGTGCTCCCACACCAGCCGCAGCAACTGCTGGCGGGACAGGGCCTGTCCGGGGCGGCGGCTGAGCTCCAGCAGCAGCCGCAGCTCGGTGGGCGTCAGCTGCAGATCCTCGCCGTTCTTGGTGACCGTCATCGCCGCGCGGTCGATCACCAGGCTGCCGAACGTCGCCGCGTCGTTGGCCTCGCGCTCGCCGCGCCGCAGCACGGCCCGGATCCGGGCGTCGAGAACCCGCCCCTGCACCGGCTTGACGACATAGTCGTCGGCCCCGGACTCCAGCCCGACCACGACGTCGATGTCGTCGCTGCGGGCGGTGAGCAGGATGATCGGCAGTTGGTCCGTGCGCCGGATGCGCCGGCACACCTCGAACCCGTCGATGCCGGGCAGCATCACATCCAGCACGATCAGGTCCGGCCGCTGCTCGCGCAGCAGCTTCAGACCGTCCTCGCCGGTGGCAGCGGTGGCCACACGGTGCCCCTGGCGCGTCAGCGACAGCTCCAGGGCCGTACGGATGGCGTCGTCGTCCTCGATCAGCAACAGGGAAGGCACGGACGTCATTCTGTCCCATGACATGGCGACGAATCGACCGTTGGAGCGCTCCCACACATCTTGGGCACGCGAGTACGGCCCGCAGGTGCCGGATGAGTAGCCGTACGACGCTTCTCTGTGATCAGCCTGTGGTGCGTCTGGGCCCCACCCCTGTTGCACGCCTGTGACAGTCGGCGGACACCGTCATGAAGTCGCTTCGGCAAGCTTTTCGGCACAGGCAAGGAAGCACCACAAGAGAAGTACCGGGAACCGGAACTCCACGACGGGGGGCGCGAGATGAACACGCTGCACAGCACCAGCTCTAGCGCAGTCGCAGTTGTCACGCGTCTCCACGACGTCACGCGAAACACCGAGAAGTCCGGTGCCGTGAGCGGGCGGGGGTGCGCTCGCGGCACCGGGCGTCAGCACACCGGGTCGTACATGACGGTGGTTGACGCACATCTGGTGGGGGGATCCACGGGGCCCGCGGCGGCAGCCGCTCTCGGAACCGTCGGGGGAGCTGCGTACGGGGAGGCCACGGGGGAGCGTCGTTCCGTGTCGGAGGCGGAGTTCACCGCCTACGTCCAGGAGCGTCGCGCCTCCCTGTACGCCACCGCCTACCACCTGACCGGTGACCGCTTCGAGGCCGAGGACCTGCTGCAGAGCGCGCTGTTCTCGACGTACCGGGCGTGGGACCGGATCAGCGACAAGGCCGCGGTCGGCGGATACCTCCGCCGCACGATGACCAACCTGCACATCAGCGCGTGGCGCCGCCGCAAGCTGAACGAGTACCCGACCGAGGAGCTGCCGGAGACCGCCGGCGACACGGACGCGATGCGCGGCACCGAACTGCGCGCAGTCCTGTGGCAGGCGCTCGCCCGGCTGCCCGAACTCCAGCGCACCATGCTGGTCCTGCGCTACTACGAGGGCCGCACGGACCCGGAGATCGCGGACATCCTCGACATCAGTGTCGGCACGGTGAAGTCCAGCATCTGGCGGTCGCTCCGCCGGCTGCGCGAGGACGAGGTCCTCAGCTTCGGCCGTGACGAGGAGGAGTCCTTCGGGGAGCTTGTCGCCTGACAATCGGCCCGAAGGCAAGGGGGAAACAGTACGGGGGCTGTTCGTCACTCTGGGGGGAGGCGGACAGAGAACAACGGGGGAGCACTGCCGGGGGGATCAACGGGGTCACGGGGGATCACGGGGATCACGGGGGAAAAGGGAAGCGGGGCTGGAGGGCCGGGGGGTCCTTCCAGCCCCGCTTCTCGTGTGTCCGGTCTTGCGTGTCCGGGTCGTGTCCGGGTGGGTGTCCGGGTGGTGGCTATGCCGCCGTACGCGCCGTCACGTCCCGTCCCACAGCGGTCGCCGCGAGCCGTACCAGCGCCTCGTCCCGGTCGCACGGGTGGGCGCCCAGTGCCGTCTGGTGGGACACGATGGAGCGTTCGGCGCGCATCAGGCGCCAGCCGCGGCGGAGCAGGAACGGGATGGACTTGCGGCCCTCCCTGAGGTCCCGCAGGAAGCGGCGGCGGAAGGTCTTCACCGGCCCGCGGCTCAGGCACAGCGCGTCCCCCAGCACTCCTGTCTCCCGACACCGGTCGATGATCTCGGCGGCGAAGATGCCCTCCGCGATGAACAACGGCGTCCGCCCGATGTCGACGGTCTCCTCGCCGGTACGGGCGCTCAGGGAGATGTCGTACACGGGTACGTGCGTACGTCCCGTACGGCACAGTTCGGCGATCGCCGCGACGGCCGACTCCGCGTCCCACGACAGCGGGTGGTCCCAGTCGATGTCCGAACTCCCCGCCACCCGCGGCAGCGTCGGGTCCGTGCCCTCCTTGTAGAAGTCGTCGAGCCGCAGCACCGGGAGGCCGGAGCGCGCCGCGAGGAGGGACTTGCCGGAACCGGACGGCCCGCACAACAGCACGACCCGGGCAGATGACGGAGATTGAGAACTCACGAGATACCAGTGTGAGGCATCGACAGCCGCCGGCCGACCCCGCGGGTCGTCTTTGGAACCCGCGTCACACCTCAACTACCCTGTGCCTCTGACCGATTACTCTGCGCAGTGAAGGTGGCATCACCCCATGGCACGACATGCGGTTCCCCGGACCCCGACCGCTCAGCGCGCATTGCTGCGCGCGGGCCTCGCCCTCACCACCGCCGGGGCAGCCCTGGGGGCGGGCGCGGCCACGGCCGCCGCGGACACCGCGCCCATGGCCGACGTGGTCCGCGCCCCGTCCACCTCGCCGGGCGACGTCGACCCCAGGACGGCCCTCCATGCGCCGGTCGAGGGCGTCCGGCAGGTCACGGGCGCGGTCGAGGGGCTCAAGCCCAACCCGCTCGCGGGCACGGGCGTCGACCCGCTGGACAACAGCGTCGGCACGCAGGTGGCCGACTTCAAGCCGGTGTCGTCCCAGATGGTGACGGGGCCCGTGGCGCAGGCCGAGTCGGTGGGGAGCGTTCCGGTGGTGGGGCAGGCAACAGGGCTGCTGACCGGTTGAGACGGTGCACGGCAGAAAAGGCCCTCGCTGTGGCGGGGGCCTTTTCTGTGCGGTGGTATCCCGTGGGGTGGTTTTCCTGTGGGGCGGTTTCCCGGGGGGGCGGTTACTCCGCCCTGCCGCGTAGCGGCACCTCCCGGATCAGCCACGACGCCGCGAAGACGACGGCGCACAGGGCCGCCATGCCGAGGGCGACGCCGTGCAGGCCGTTCGTGACCGCGGCGCGGAACGCGTCCCGGGCCCCGGCCGGCAGGTCCTGGGGCAGCTCCGGGGTGACGGAATCGCCGGTCAGGCGCTCGCCGTCCGGGCCCAGGCGGTCGGCGAGGGAGGCGGCCATCCGGCCGGCGTAGACGGAGCCGAGGACCGCGACGCCGAGGGAGCCGCCGATGGTGCGCAGCAGGGTCGTCGTGGCGCTGGCCGCGCCCATGTCACGGGGCTCGGCGCTGTTCATGGTGATCAGCATCGACGGCTGCATCAGGCAGCCGACCCCCACGCCCAGGACGAGGGTCACCGCCGATGCCAGTCCCGCCGACGTGCTGACGCCGAGCGTCAGCAGTGCGAGCGAGCCCACGGTAGCGAGGGCGCCGCCCGCGATCGGATACATCCGGTACCGGCCGCCGTTGCTCACCCGCCGCCCGATGGCCAGCTGGGCCCCGATCATGCCGAGCATCAGCGGGAGCAGGAACAGCCCGCTCGTGGTCGATGACATGCCCTGCGCGAACTGCATGTACAGCGGCAGATAGCTCGCCGCCGCCAGCATCGCCGCGCCCGCCACGAAGCTCAGCACCTGCGCGAGCGTGAAGTTGCGGTCACGGAAGAGGCGGGGCGGGATGACCGGTTCGGGTGCGCGCCGCTCCACACGGACGAACGCGGCGAGTGCGGCCGCGCCGATCACGGCAAGGGTGGCGATCTGTGGCGAGATCCAGTCGTACGTCGTTCCGCCCCAACTCGACAGGAGGGTGAGGGTGAGGATGCCGACCGTGAGGAGTCCGACCCCAGCGATGTCGATTCGCGCCTTCGTGCGCGGGGTGCTGTCCAGGTGGACGCCGAGCGCGATGATCGCGAGCGCCACGGCGCCGACCGGCACGTTGACGTAGAACACCCAGCGCCAGTCGAGCTGATCGGTGAGAAATCCGCCGAGCAGCGGCCCGCCGATCATGGCGGCGGGCAGCAGCACACCGATGAGCGACTGCGCGCGGCCGGCCTCGGCGGGGGTGAGCAGGGTCCCGATGAGGGAGAGCGCGCCCACGAAGAGGCCGCCGGCGCCGAGCCCCTGCACGGCCCGGAAGGCGATCAACTGCCCCATGTCCTGGGCGAGTCCGCAGAGCACCGAGCCGCCGAGGAACAGGACGATGGAGGCGAGATACGCGCCCTTGCGGCCGTACAGATCGCCGGCCTTGCCCCAGATCGGAGTGGAGACGGCGGTGGTGAGCAGGTACGCCGTCACCACCCACGAGAGATGTTCGAGTCCGCCGAGATCGCCGACGATCGTCGGCAGCGCGGTCCCCACGATGGTGCCGTCGAGCGTGGCGAGCACGATGCCGAGCAGCAGGCCGAGGATGACGAGCCGGGAGGGCGTCGCGCCGGTCTCCTCCCGCGCGGCCGCTCCGGGCGGCTTCTCGTCCGTACGTCGTTCCATGGTCCCCCCAGGGATTCCGGCCCCGACTCAGGCGACGTACGAGCGAACGGCCTTGGCGTCGCGCAGGGCGTGCCCCCACCAGGCCAGCTGATCGAGCAGCGCCTTCGCGGCGGTGTCGGCGGCCGGGTCCTTGACGGCGCCGGACTCGTCGAAGCGGCTCCAGGCATCGTGGAAGCTGACCGTGTTGCGGATGGTCATGGCGTTCACCTCGGCCATCACCGGCCGGAGATGCGCCACGGCACGCAGGCCGCCCGACAGGCCCCCGTACGAGACGAAGGCGACCGGTTTGCCGTGCCACTGCTCGTTGTGCCAGTCGATGGCGTTCTTCAGGGACGCCGGGAAGCTGTGGTTGTACTCGGGCGTCACGAAGATGAAGGCGTCCGCCGCGGCCAGGCGCGGTGACACCTCGGCGAGCAGTTCCTTGCTGCCGGGCGGCAGGTCCTGGCCGAACGCGGGGAGCGCGGTGGGCAGTTGGGTCTCGGCCAGATCCACGACGTCGGCGGTCATGTCCTCGCGCTGGGCGAGGTGGGCCGAGAGCCAGTTGGTCACGACGGGGGCGAAGCGGCCTTCGCGGGTGCTGCCCACGAGGACGGCGATGCGGAGCGGTGCGGTGGTGTCGGTCATCGTGTCGGTCATGGAAAACCTCGTCTCTGTGTACGACGTATCTATACGCGTACAACGTACACATCAATGTGTACGCCGTCTACTGAGAGATACGATGTACGCCACTGCGAGGGAGAGGTGTTCCGGCTGTGGCAGCCCAGAAGAAGGACGCGAAGGCGGCGGAGGCGACCATCTGGGAGCGCATGGACCGCCCCGCCCCGGCGGCTCGTGCCTCCCTGTCCCCCCAGAAGATCGCCGCCGTCGCAGTGGAGATCGCGGACGCCGAGGGCTTCGGCGCCGTCACGATGCGCCGTCTCGCCAAGGAGCTGGGGGTCGCGCCCATGGCCGCCTACCGGCATGTGTCGGGCAAGGACGACTTGTGGGCGCTGATGGTCGACCGCGTCTCCGCCGAACTGTCGGTTCCGGACGAGGTGACCGACTGGCGTGAGGTGCTGCGCACCTTCGCGGTGCAGACGCGGGAGATGACGCTGCGCCATCCCTGGCTGGGGTCGATGCCGTCGCCGCTCTTCGCGCTCACGCCGAGGCGACTGGGCGTGGCGGAGCGGCAGTTGGCCGCACTCGACGGGCTCGGCCTCGACATCGACATGATGATGGCGGCCTTCCGCGCGGTCACCGCCTATGTGCACGGCGCGGCCCGGTCCGAGGTCGCCCTGCGGCAGTACATGGAGGAGCAGGGCTGGGAGAGCCCCGACGAGACCAGGCGCGGCCTGGCGCCGCAGATGCGGTACCTGATGGACACCGGCCGCTACCCGACGTACCGGAAATACGCGCAGCACGCGGCCCGCAAGGACGACGCGGCCTGGGAATTCGAGACCGGCCTTGACTGCCTGCTCGACGGCATCGCGACCCGCCTGGGTCTGTGACGTCCAGGAACGGCGAGGCCCCGGCCCTCCTGGATCCTTGACGGAGGAGGGCCGGGGCCTCGTGCTGTACGGGACAGTCGTGCGGGTCCAGGGCCTCAGTACGAGGAGCCGGACGCGCCCAGTGCGCCCGTCGGGTGCCAGACCGTCTTCGTCTCCAGGAAGGCGGTGAGGCGCTCGATGCCCGGCGTCTCCGTGTAATCCACAGCCTGTGGACGGACGACCCGCTTGAGGTTGTCGGCCGCCGCGATCTCCAGTTCCTTGGCCAGTGCGTCGTCGGCGCCCGCGAGGTCGATCGCGTTGACGTCCTGGTGCGCGGCGAGCGGCGCGGCGATCTCCGCCGTACGGCCGGACAGGACGTTGACCACGCCGCCGGGGAGGTCGGAGGTGGCCAGGACCTCGCCGAGGGAGAGGGCCGGGAGCGGGGACTTCTCGCTCGCGGCGACGATCACCGTGTTCCCGGTCGCGATCACCGGAGCGATCACGGAGACCAGGCCCAGGAAGGACGACTCCTGCGGCGCGAGCACGACCACGACACCCGTCGGCTCGGGGGTGGAGAGGTTGAAGAACGGTCCCGCCACCGGGTTGCCGCCGCCCACGACCTGGGCGATCTTGTCGGTCCAGCCGGCGTACCAGACCCAGCGGTCGATCGCCGCGTCGACCTGAGCGGCGGCCTTCGACTTGGACAGGCGCTCCGCGTCCGCGACCTCGCGCACGAACTGGTCCTTGCGGCCCTCCAGCATCTCCGCGACGCGGTAGAGGATCTGGCCGCGGTTGTACGCCGTCGCGCCCGACCAGCCGCCGAACGCCTTGCGGGCGGCGACCACCGCGTCACGGGCGTCCTTGCGGGAGGAGAGGGGTGCGTTCGCCAGCCACTTGCCTTTGGAGTCCGTCACCTCGTACACCCGGCCGCTCTCGGAACGCGGGAACTTCCCGCCGACGTACAGCTTGTAGGTCTTGAAGACGGAAAGTCGTGCATCAGACATCGAGGTACGCCTCCAGGCCGTGACGACCGCCCTCGCGGCCGAAGCCCGACTCCTTGTAGCCGCCGAACGGCGAGGTCGGGTCGAACTTGTTGAACGTGTTGGACCAGACGACGCCGGCGCGGAGCTTGTTCGCCACCGCGAGGATGCGGGAGCCCTTCTCCGTCCAGACGCCGGCGGAGAGGCCGTACTGCGTGTTGTTGGCCTTGGCGACCGCCTCGTCCGGGGTGCGGAAGGTGAGGACGGACAGGACCGGGCCGAAGATCTCGTCGCGGGCGATCGTGTGCGCCTGGGTGACGTTCGTGAAGAGCGTCGGGGCGAACCAGTAGCCGGAGGACGGGAGTTCGCAGGCCGGGGACCAGCGCTCGGCGCCCTCGGCCTCGCCCTGTTCGGCGAGCGCGGTGATGCGCGCGAGCTGCTCGGCGGAGTTGATCGCGCCGATGTCCGTGTTCTTGTCGAGGGGATCGCCCAGACGCAGGGTCGACAGGCGGCGCTTCAGGGAGTCCAGCAGCTCGTCCTGGATCGACTCCTGTACGAGGAGACGGGAGCCCGCGCAGCAGACCTGGCCCTGGTTGAAGAAGATGCCCGTGACGATGCCTTCGACGGCCTGATCGATGGGGGCGTCGTCGAAGACGATGTTGGCGCCCTTGCCGCCGAGTTCGAGGGTGAGCTTCTTGCGTGTGCCCGCGACGGTCCGCGCGATCTCCTTGCCGACCGCCGTCGAGCCCGTGAACGCGACCTTGTTCACGCCCTCGTGCGCGACCAGGGCGGCGCCCGTGTCGCCGTATCCGGGAAGGATGTTGACGACGCCCTTGGGAAGGCCCGCCTGGCGGCAGATGTCCGCGAAGAACAACGCCGAAAGGGGTGTCGTCTCGGCGGGCTTCAGGACCACCGTGTTGCCGGTCGCCAGTGCCGGGGCGATCTTCCACGCGAGCATGAGGAGGGGGAAGTTCCAGGGGATGACCTGGCCGGCGACGCCGAGCGGCCGCGGGTTCGCTCCGAAGCCGGCGTGCTCCAGCTTGTCCGCCCAGCCCGCGTAGTAGAAGAAGTGCGCGGCGATCAGGGGGAGGTCCGCGTCGCGCGTCTCCTTGATGGGCTTGCCGTTGTCCAGCGTCTCCAGGACGGCGAGTTCGCGGCTGCGCTCCTGGATGATACGGGCGATGCGGAAGAGGTACTTGGCGCGCTCGGAGCCGGGCAGTGCCGACCACTTCTCGAAGGCGCGGCGGGCGGCCTTCACCGCGCGGTCGACGTCCTCGGCACCTGCCTGGGCGACCTCGGAGAGGACCTCCTCGGTCGACGGCGAGATGCTCTTGAAGACCTTGCCGTCGGCGGCGTCGGTGAATTCTCCGTCGATGAACAGGCCGTACGAGGGCGCGATATCGACGACGGACCGGGACTCGGGAGCCGGCGCGTACTCGAACACGGAAGCCATGATGATCAATCCACCGTCACGTAGTCGGGGCCGGAGTAACGGCCGGTGGCCAGCTTCTGGCGCTGCATCAGCAGGTCGTTCAGCAGCGAGGAGGCGCCGAAGCGGAACCAGTGGTTGTCCAGCCAGTCCGCGCCCGCCGTCTCGTTGACCAGGACCAGGAACTTGATCGCGTCCTTGCTGGTGCGGATGCCGCCCGCGGGCTTCACCCCGACCTGTACCCCGGTCTGCGCCCGGAAGTCACGCACGGCCTCCAGCATGAGCAGGGTGTTCGCGGGCGTCGCGTTCACCGCCACCTTGCCCGTCGAGGTCTTGATGAAGTCGGCCCCGGCCAGCATGCCGAGCCAGCTGGCGCGCCTGATGTTGTCGTACGTCGAGAGCTCGCCGGTCTCGAAGATGACCTTCAGGCGGGCGCTCGTGCCGCAGGTCCCCTTCACGGCGACGATCTCGTCGTACACCTTCATGTAGTTCCCCGCGAGGAACGCACCGCGGTCGATGACCATGTCGACCTCGTCCGCCCCGGCCGAGACCGCGTCGCGGACGTCGGCCAGCTTCACGTCGAGCGCGGCCCGGCCGGCCGGGAAGGCGGTGGCGACGGAGGCGACCTTGACACCGGAACCGGCGACGGCCTCCTTTGCGGTGGCCACCATGTCGGGGTAGACGCAGACGGCCGCCGTCGTGGGGGTCGTACGGTCCGTGGGGTCGGGGTGGACCGCCTTGGCGCCGAGCGCCCGGACCTTGCCCGGGGTGTCCGCGCCTTCCAGCGTCGTCAGATCGACCATAGAGATGGCCAGGTCGATGGCGTACGCCTTCGCCGTGGTCTTGATGGAACGGGTGCCGAGCGAGGCGGCGCGCGCCTCCAGGCCGACCGCGTCGACTCCGGGCAGCCCGTGGAGGAAGCGGCGCAGCGTGCTGTCGGACGCGGTTACGTCGCCGAGGGCATGTGCAGCTTTTGCTGTGGTGGGCATGGTCACGAGGGGAGCATATCTACGCGCGTAGCAGCTGTATAGCCCCCGAGGGGTCCCGCCGCTCACACCGAGCTCGGCGACCGCGGATGAGCGCTGTCGGAGGCGTCGGGCAGAATCGGGAGCATGACGCCCCCGGACCACCAGTCACCAGCACCGGACTCGCCGGGCCCCTCGGACGCCCCAGGACCCTCGGATTCCCTGGAACCCTCGGATTCCCCGGAACCTTCGGACTCGCCGGAACCCTCGGCCCGCCCCGAACCCTCAGGCCCCCCGGCGCCCGTGTCCAGGGACCGGATCTACCGGTCGCCCGCGGGCATCGCGGGCGGTGTGCTGCTGCTCGGCATCTCGGTCTGGCTCGGCATGGACGCGCTGGTCGTCGGCGAGGGCCGCACGCCGTGGCTGGCACTCGCCGGGCTCCTCCTCGTCGTGCCGCTGATCGGCGCCTTCACGCTGCGCCCCGCCGTCTTCGCGAACGAGGAGCGGCTGCGCATCCGCAACCCCCTCCGGCTGATCGTCCTCCCCCTGGGCGCGGTCGACTCACTGCGCTCCGGCTACTCCAACGAGGTGCGCGACAAGTCCGGCACCACCTACCAGCTGTGGGCCATACCCGTCTCGCTGCGCGCCCGCAAGAAGGCGGCGCGGCAGCAGGCCCGCGGTGCCGCCGGCCGCGGCGGCGGTATGCCGGCGGAGCCGACCGGGCCCGTGCGCGCCCAGGCCGACCAGATCATGGACGAGCTGCGCGAGCTGGTCGAAGCCAGAGGGCCGGCCGAGCAGGCACAGGGGGAGCCTTCGGTGCGCTGGGCCTACGAGATCGTGGCGCCGGCGCTCGCCGGTGCGGTGCTGCTGGTGATTCTGCTGACGGTGGGGTGACCTCCGGGGCCTGCGGCCGGTTGATGCTGCGCGCTGCGGCTCTTGAGGAAAAGGGCGCGCCCGCCCGTACGAGAAGGCGGTAACTGCCTCCGCCGTCCGGGCGCCCAGTCACCACGGCCCCGTCACCACCGGCGAAGCCACGCACCGAGGGAGTAGATGTGTCGTACGACGAGCCGATGCGGCTGCCGGCCGCCGCGATACCGGATGGCTGCCGGGACTGGACGGCCGGGCAGGCGGCGGGCTGGTCGGCCGCGCTGCCGCCGCGCTGGACGTTCGTCCGCCTGCGCAGGTCGGTCGCGGCCGGGCTGACCACCCTCGCGCTGTGTGCGGGCGGCTGGGCCGTGCTCCTCGGCGGGCTGTGGCCGTTCCTCGCGGCGGCTTTCGCGGTGTACGTCCTGTGGGTGCTCGCCCGCCCCGAGCTCGTCTGGGCCGGGGCGCCCGCGCTGCTGCTCGCGCTCGCCGTCGAGGCGCCCTCGCAGCCCTGGGTGGTGACCGCCTTCGCCGCGCTCGTCGTGGTGGTCTCCTGGGCGGTCGTCGCCGTACGCCTGCGCGCACGGAGCACACAGTTCGACCGGGCGCTGCAGGCCACCGGGGGTGTCACGGCGCCGCTGCCGGTCGCGGACCAGCCGGTGTTGCGCGGCAGGTTCCTTTTCCCGCTCGGCCTCGTGGTGCTCGCGCTCGGCGTGCTGACCGGCGCCACCTCCGGCCTCTGGGGCACGGCCGATGACCGCCGGGGCGCCTGGGTCGCCGCCTTCTTCGTCGCGGGGCTCGGTGCCACCGCCCTGGCCTCGGCCTGGTTCGGCAGGCGCCGCGCCGTCGGACTGCGCCGGGCGCCCGCGCCGGTGCTGCGCGTCCTCATGCGCGACGACGCGCAGGGCAGCACGGAGGTGTACGCGGCGGACGACCTCGCGGCAGTCCGCCCGCTGTTCACCGTCGATCTGACCTCTTTCGACGGTGACAGCGACGAGGACGACGAGGACGACGGGGCGGAGGGGGACGAGAGCGAGGACGAGGACGAGGCCGCGGAGGAGCTCGAACGGCTCCTCGCCGTCGTGGACGACGACACTCCCGGCCCGGTCCGCGAAGCCGTCCTCTACGGCGCCCCCTTCGACGGTGCCGAGGTCGTCGTCGTCAGCGCCGACGAGGACCCGGACCAGCCCCCGCTGACGGAGTGGTCGTCGGGCCCCGTACGCCCGTTGTCGCCGAGTGCGGGGCGGCGGCGTATCGAACGGGAGAAGGCCCGGGAGGCGCAGAGCCGCCAACTGGAGGAGCAGGCGCGGGAGCTGGCGGAGGAACTGGCCCCGGTCGGGGTGCGGCGCTGGCGCGCGGGATGGCTGGACTGGGTGTCGGCCGTGCTGCTGGTGGCGTGGGGCGGCTGGCTCTGCTGGCTCTGGTTCACCGATTCCGGCACCCCCCTGTGGCAGCTGGCGCTCGTCGTCGTGCTCGGCCTCTATGGCGCGGTCCGCGTGCCCGTGAAGCTCGCCTGGCGCATCACCGCCGACCGTACGGGCCTGTGGGTCACCGGGCTGCGCGGTCCCCGGCACGTCCCCTGGGAAGACCTCCGCTCCGCGCGGTGCCGGTCGTTCGAGCTGAAGCTGCGCTGGCGGGACGACGACTGGGCGATCGCCGCGCCCCGCTGGACCCGGCTCCAGCACAGCAAAAACCTGATCCATCCGTACGACGCGCTGGCCGCCGAACTCACCGCCATGCGTACGGACCCTGCACTGCGGCCCACGGGGGAGAGCACCGCACCCGAACGTGGCCGTCCGCTGTGGCCGCTCGCCGTGGTGCTGGCGCTGGTGTGGGTCGTGGTGGTGATGGCGTGGAGGTGACCACGCGATGAGGTGCTCATGAGCACCCACGAGGTGCGCACGAGGCGCCCATGAGATGGCCCTGAGGTGGCCCATGAGAACCCCGATGGTGCTCCTCGGGAGCACCATCGGGCCGCGCGCAGGTCATCGGCCGGCGGTGTCAGATACCCGCCGCCGCGGAGAGGTCCCGCTTGATGGCCGACAGGAGGTCTGCCGCCTTCGCGCGGGCCGCGGGCAGGCCGGCGTGCGAGGCGACCGGGACCACGACCTCCAGGTAGCACTTCAGCTTCGGCTCCGTGCCGCTGGGGCGGACGATGACGCGGGCACCGTCGAGCGTGTAGCGCAGGCCGTCCGTGGCCGGGAGCCTGTCCGTGCCCTTCGTCAGGTCCTCGGACTTCGTGATGGCCAGGCCCGCGAGCCGGGTGGGCGGCTGTTCGCGCAGGCGGCGCATCGCGTCCGCGATCAGCGAGAGGTCGTCCACGCGCACGGAGAGCTGGTCGGTGGCGTGCAGACCGTGTTCGACCGCGAGGTCGTCGAGCAGGTCGAGGAGCGTGCGCTTCTGTTCCTTCAGCTCCGAGGCGAGCTCCGTGATCAGCAGTGCCGCCGTGATGCCGTCCTTGTCCCGTACGCCCTCGGGGTCCACGCAGTAGCCCAGCGCCTCCTCGTAGCCGTAGCGCAGGCCGTCCACCCGGGCGATCCACTTGAAGCCGGTCAGGGTCTCCTCGTACGGGAGATTCGCCTTCTCCGCGATACGGCCGAGGAGGGAGGACGAGACGATCGACTCCGCGAAGGTGCCACGGGCGCCGCGCTTCACCAGGTGGGCGGCGAGGAGCGCGCCGACCTCGTCGCCGCGCAGCATGCGCCACTGGGCGCCGTCCTGTACGGCCACGGCGCAGCGGTCGGCGTCCGGATCGTTCGCGATGATCAGGTCCGGGTTCGTCTCGCTGGCCTTCGCGAAGGCCAGGTCCATCGCGCCCGGCTCTTCCGGGTTCGGGAAGGCGACGGTCGGGAAGTCCGGGTCCGGGTCGGCCTGTTCGGCGACGAGGACGGGTTCCGGGAAGCCCGCGCGGGCGAAGGCGGCGAGGAGGGTGTCCTTGCCCACGCCGTGCATCGCCGTGTAGACGGTGCGAGCGGTGCGGGGGGAGTGTTCGGCGAGGACTGCGTCCGTGCGGGCGAGGTAGGCGCTCAGAACGCCGTGGTCGCCGTCGTCGAGGGTTTCCCAGCCATCGGCGGGGCGCGGTACGTCGTCCAGGCCGGCGATCGCTTCGATCTCCGCGGCGATCTCGGCGTCCGCCGGGGGGACGATCTGGGACCCGTCGCCGAGGTAGACCTTGTAGCCGTTGTCGCGGGGCGGGTTGTGGCTGGCGGTCACCTCCACGCCGGCGACCGCGCCCAGGTGCCGTATGGCGAAGGCGAGGACGGGGGTGGGGAGGGGGCGGGGGAGCAGAGCGGCGCGCAGGCCGGCGCCCGTCATCACGGCGGCCGTGTCGCGGGCGAAGTCCGCGGACTTGTGGCGGGCGTCGTAGCCGATGACGACGAGGCCGTTCTCCCGGCCCTTGCCCTTGAGGTACGCGGCGAGGCCGGCGGCGGCTCGGATCACGACGGCGCGGTTCATGCGCATGGGGCCGGCGCCGAGTTCGCCTCGCAGGCCGGCGGTGCCGAACTGGAGGGTGCCGCTGAAGCGGGCGGTGAGCTCCGCGGTGTCGCCGGTGTCGATGAGCTCGGCGAGTTCCTCACGGGTTTCCGAGTCGGGGTCTTCGGCCAGCCATGTCTTGGCCCGTGCGATGAGTTCGTCCTGCACGTCGGGTCAAACCTCTCTCTTTGTTTCTCGCCGGGGCCGTCCGCCATGCCGGTGGGGGAGGCTTTCTCTTTCCCCAACCCCACCCCTTCCCGAAACAGGGGGCTGCGCCCCCAGGCCCCCCATACCCTCAGTCGCCCTGGGCGGGAGGGGGTGGGGTGGGCGGGTTTCGTACTTCGGCTGCAGGTCGATTGTGGCTGGTCGCGCAGTTCCCCGCGCCCCTAGAGGGGCCGCAGTCGCCCGACCCACCCACCAACCCAAGGCGCCCCCGCCCGACCGCCGGAGGTCAGAGGCGGTCCAGTACCTGTGTCAGCAGCGACCCCATGCGCGTCGCGGAGTCGCGGCCCGCCTGGAGGACCTCTTCGTGGTTGAGGGGCTCGCCCGTCATGCCCGCGGCGAGGTTGGTGACGAGGGAGATGCCGAGGACCTCCGCCCCGGCCTCACGCGCGGCGATGGCCTCCAGCACCGTGGACATGCCCACGAGGTCCGCGCCGATGACGCGAGCCATCCGGATCTCGGCCGGCGTCTCGTAGTGCGGGCCGGGGAACTGCGCGTACACGCCCTCTTCGAGGGTCGGGTCGATCTCCTTGCACACGGCGCGCAGCCGCGGCGAGTAGAGATCCGTCAGGTCGACGAAGTTCGCGCCGACGATCGGCGACGCGGCCGTGAGGTTGATGTGGTCGCTGATCAGGACCGGCTGACCGGGGCGCATCCCCTCGCGCAGCCCGCCGCAGCCGTTGGTCAGTACGACCGTCTTGCAGCCGGCGGCGACAGCGGTACGGACTCCGTGTGCGACGGCGGCGACCCCGCGGCCCTCGTAGAAGTGGGTGCGTCCCAGGAAGACCAGGGCCCGTTTGTCACCGATCTCGTACGAGCGGACCTTGCCGCCGTGGCCCTCGACCGCCGGCGGGGGAAACCCGGGCAGTTCGGTGACCTGGAACTCGGCCTCGGGGGCACCGAGGGCGTCCACGGCCGGCGCCCAGCCGGATCCCATCACAAGGGCGACGTCGTGGGTCTCGGCACCCGTGAGCTCCCGCAGGCGCGCGGCGGCGTCGTCGGCGGCGGCATAGGGGTTGCCCGGGGTGTCGTCCGGAAGAAGAGATGCGTTCACGCGCACGAGCGTAGCCGGTCTGAGCCTACGCGCGTAGATGATGGCGGTCACGCGTTCGCGATCGTTGTCTGGTTGTTTCCGACGAGGACCATGGTTGAGGGCCCTCAATAAAGGCCGACAAGGGTCGACAAGGTCAACAAGGGCGCTTGCGCAGTTCCATCACATAGTCGTGCGGTGCTCCCGCCGACTCCGCCGCGTCCGCGAGCTCCCCCAGGTACCGGGCCGACGGCAGTCCCCCTTCGTACCCGTTCAGCACATACACCCACGCCGGCTCCTCACCCTCCAGGGTGTGCACCCGTACGCGCATACGCCGGTATATGTCGAGCCCGACCCCCTCCCAGCGGTCCAGGGAGTCCTCGTCGAGCGGAGCGACGTCGTACAGCGCGACGAACACCTGCGAGCGAGGAGCCTCGACGATGGTCGCGAGCGCGCCCTCCCAGCCCATGTGCTCGCCGCCGAAGGTGAGCCGCCAGCCGTTCAGCCACCCAGTGGCACGCAGCGGCGAGTGCGGGGCGCGGCGTGTCATGAGCCGCGAGTCGAGATTGCCGGCGTACGCGGCGTAGAGCGACATGAGGGAGAGGGTACGGCAGCGACGACGTACACCCCTCCTGTAACAGGGGCACCCCGCGGGTGGCCCCCCGGAGCGAAGCACCGTGGGGCGTGCGGGACAATGGAGTACGTGACTCGGATCGTGATCATCGGTGGCGGACCCGGCGGATACGAGGCGGCCCTGGTGGCCGCCCAACTCGGCGCGGAGGTAACCGTCGTCGACTGCGACGGCCTGGGCGGCGCCTCGGTGCTCACCGACTGCGTGCCGTCCAAGACCCTGATCGCCACCGCCGAGGTGATGACCACCTTCGACTCGTCGTACGAGGAGCTCGGCATCATCGTCGCCGATGACACTCCTCACATCGACACGCCCGCGCGGGTCGTCGGAGTCGATCTCGGCAAGGTCAACCGGCGTGTGAAGCGCCTCGCGCTCGCACAGTCGCACGACATCACGGCGTCCGTGACGCGCGCGGGCGCCCGGGTCATGCGGGGCCGCGGCCGTCTCGACGGCCAGCAGGCCCTGGACGGGTCCCGGAAGGTCGTCGTGCGGGCCGCGGACGGTACGGAGGAGACCCTCGTCGCCGATGCCGTGCTCATCGCCACGGGTGGGCATCCCCGCGAGCTGCCCGACGCCCAGCCCGACGGCGAGCGGATCCTGAACTGGACCCAGGTGTACGACCTCGACGAGCTGCCGGACGAGCTCATCGTGGTCGGGTCCGGTGTCACCGGCGCCGAGTTCGCCGGTGCCTACCAGGCGCTCGGCTCCCGGGTCACCCTGGTGTCCAGTCGTGATCGCGTGCTGCCGGGCGAGGACCCGGACGCGGCGGGCGTGCTGGAGGACGTGTTCCGGCGGCGCGGCATGAACGTCATGGCGCGCTCCCGTGCCCAGTCCGCCAAGCGCGTGGGCGACCGCGTCGAGGTGACGCTCGCCGACGGCCGCGTCATCACCGGCTCGCACTGCCTCATGGCCGTCGGTGCCATCCCCAACAGCGACGGCATGGGTCTCGAAGAGGCCGGGGTGAAGGTCAAGGATTCCGGGCACATCTGGACCGACAGGGTGTCCAGGACGTCGGCCCCGGGCGTGTACGCGGCCGGTGACGTCACCGGGGTCTTCGCGCTCGCCTCCGTGGCGGCGATGCAGGGACGTATCGCCATGTACCACTTCCTCGGTGACGCGGTCACTCCGCTCAATCTCAAGACCGTCTCCTCGAACGTCTTCACCGACCCCGAGATCGCAACCGTCGGCTACTCGCAGGCCGACGTCGACGGCGGCGTCATCGACGCCCGGGTCGTGAAGCTGCCGCTGCTGCGCAACCCGCGCGCCAAGATGCAGGGCATCCGGGACGGCTTCGTGAAGATCTTCTGCCGGCCGGGCACCGGGATCGTCGTCGGCGGTGTCGTCGTCTCGCCGCGCGCCTCGGAACTGATCCATCCGATCTCGATCGCGGTCGACAACAACCTGACCGTCGAACAGATCGCGAACGCCTTCACCGTGTACCCGTCTCTGTCGGGCTCGATCGCCGAGGTGGCCCGGCAGCTGCACACCCGCAAGACGGACGGCGACGCCTGACGACGGACGGCAACTCCTCGCTGGTCAGGGGGAGTTGGGCGGCCTTGCCGGCCCCTGTGTGCGGCATGGGCAGCGGGAGCGGGCCGGTATCGGCGCGTATACCACTTCCCGTGCTGCCGTGCGAACAACTTCTGTTATTCGGCGCAAACTGCTGAAAGCAGACGGTCGTTGGGGTTACTGTCAGTTTCGTGTTCGCTGCAGAACGTCGCCAATTGATCCTCGAAATGGTGCGAGCGAATGGGGCCGTGTCGCTCCGTGAGCTCGCCCGCGTCGTCCAGACCTCCGAAGTGACCGTACGGCGGGACGTGCGCGCACTGGAGGCAGAAGGACTCCTCGACCGCCGGCACGGCGGTGCGGTATTGCCGGGCGGGTTCACGCGGGAGTCCGGCTTTCCGCAGAAGTCACATCTCGCGACCGCCGAGAAGACGGCCATCGCCGATCTCGCCGCGGGTCTCGTCGAAGAGGGCGAGGCCATCGTGGTCGGGGCGGGGACCACCACGCAGGAGCTGGCCCGTCGGCTCGCCCGGGTCCCCGGGCTGACCGTCGTCACCAACTCCCTGCTGGTGGCCCAGGCGTTGGCCCACGCCAACCGTGTCGAGGTCGTGATGACCGGCGGTACTCTGCGCGGTTCCAACTACGCCCTGGTCGGCAGCGGGGCCGAGCAGTCCCTCCAGGGGCTGCGGGTCTCCCGTGCCTTCCTGTCGGGCAGTGGGCTGACCGCCGAGCGCGGCCTGTCCACCTCCAACATGCTGTCGGCCAGCGTCGACAGGGCGCTGGTGCAGGCGGCCGCGGAGGTCGTCGTCCTCGCCGACCACACGAAGCTCGGCACCGACACGATGTTCCAGACGGTGCCGACGGATGTGATCACGCGGTTGGTGACGGACCAGCCGCCCGCCCACGACGACCGTGCGGCCACCGAGTTGCAGGCTCTGGCCGACCAGGGTGTGCAGATCGCCGTCGCCGGCTCCGGCGATGCGGGGGACGAGACAGCTCCGGCAGGGCGCCAGCCGCCACGCCGGGACGTTGCCCTTCCCGGCCCACGGCGGAGCCAGATGCCGGGCGGCGGGCCTCAGCTGCGCAGCACCTCCGCCGTCCTCGGGGAGCAGCCGCAGAGCGAGCGCGCGCGGGTGGCGGATCTGCGCCGCCGCTGACGTACCGGCATAGACGGACGGTCACTGACGGACGGCGGTCCAGTCCGTACGTCAGACGATCCGTTGGAACAGACCGAGCGGACCGAGCGGACCGAGCCGGCACAGCAGGCCGAGCGGATGCGCGCCGGTGGCGTGAGAGCGCCCGGTGGACCTGTACACGGTCCACCGGGCGTTCCTGGCGTACGTACAGAGGCATCCGTACGGAGGATCCGTACGAGGGCGTCAGTCCTTGATCTCGCAGATGACGGCGCCGGAGGTGACGGAGGCGCCGATGTCGGCGGACAGGCCCTTGATGGTGCCGGCGCGGTGGGCGTTGAGCGGTTGCTCCATCTTCATCGCCTCCAGGACGACGACGAGGTCGCCTTCCTGGACCTGTTGGCCTTCTTCGACGGCGATTTTGACGATGGTGCCCTGCATGGGGGAGGCGAGGGTGTCGCCGGAGGCGGCCGGGCCGGACTTCTTCGCCGCCCGGCGCTTGGGCTTGGCGCCGGCGGCCAGGCCGGTGCGGGCCAGTGACATGCCCAGCGAGGACGGCAGGGAGACTTCCAGGCGTTTGCCGCCGACCTCGACGACGACGGTCTCGCGGCCCGGTTCGTCGTCGAGGTCTGCCTCGGCGGGGGCGGCGAAGGGGGGGATGTCGTTGACGAACTCGGTCTCGATCCAGCGGGTGTGGACCTGGAAGGGGTTGCTCGTGAACGCCGGGTCGGTGACGACGGCGCGGTGGAAGGGGATGGCGGTGGCCATGCCCTCCACCGTGAACTCCGCGAGGGCGCGGGCGGCGCGCTGCAACGCCTGCTCCCGCGTGGCGCCGGTGACGATCAGCTTGGCCAGCAGCGAGTCCCAGGCCGGGCCGATCACGCTGCCGGACTCGACACCCGCGTCCAGGCGCACGCCCGGACCGGCGGGCGGCGCGAACGTGGTGACGGTGCCGGGAGCGGGTAGGAAGTTGCGGCCCGGGTCCTCGCCGTTGATGCGGAACTCGAAGGAATGGCCGCGGATCGCGGGGTCGTCGTAGCCGAGCACCTCGCCGTCGGCGATACGGAACATCTCGCGGACCAGGTCGATGCCGGTGACTTCCTCGGTGACGGGGTGTTCGACCTGCAGGCGGGTGTTGACTTCGAGGAAGGAGATGGTGCCGTCCGCGCCGACGAGGAATTCCACGGTGCCCGCGCCGACGTAGCCGGCTTCCTTGAGGATGGCTTTGGAGGCGTTGTAGAGCTGGGCGTTCTGCTCGTCGGACAGGAAGGGTGCGGGGGCTTCCTCGACGAGTTTTTGGTGGCGGCGCTGCAGGGAGCAGTCGCGGGTGGAGACGACGACCACGTTGCCGTGGGTGTCGGCCAGGCACTGGGTCTCCACGTGGCGGGGTTTGTCGAGGTAGCGCTCGACGAAGCATTCGCCGCGGCCGAAGGCGGCGACCGCTTCGCGCACGGCGGAGTCGTACAGCTCGGGGACTTCTTCCAGGGTGCGGGCGACTTTCAGGCCGCGTCCGCCGCCGCCGAAGGCGGCCTTGATGGCGATGGGCAGACCGTGCTGCTCGGCGAACGCGACGACTTCGTCCGCGCCGGAGACGGGGTCGGGGGTGCCGGCGACCAGGGGGGCGCCGGCGCGCTGTGCGATGTGCCGGGCGGCGACCTTGTCACCCAGGTCGCGGATCGCCTGCGGCGGCGGGCCGATCCAGATCAGGCCCGCGTCGAGGACGGCCTGGGCGAATTCGGCGTTCTCCGAGAGGAAGCCGTAGCCGGGGTGGATGGCGTCGGCGCCGGAGTCGGCGGCTGCCTGGAGGACTTTGGTGATGTCCAGGTAGCTGGTGGCGGGGGTGTCACCGCCCAGCGCGAACGCCTCGTCCGCGGCCCGCACATGCAGGGCGTCCCGGTCCGGGTCGGCGTACACGGCCACGCTCGCGATCCCGGCGTCTCGGCACGCCCGGGCGACACGGACAGCGATTTCGCCACGGTTGGCGATCAACACCTTGCGCACGTTGGCTCCCTCTCCTTGAAACAAGCCGAGTTTAGGGACTGCCGACACGTCGTTTCGACCCGTCCCCGATGGTGAGCTTGCCCACACGGAGCGTTATCCCAGGCCTGCTCGTCCGCGAAATCCCTTGTCGCACCGTGGTACGCAGGGGGCTTCCCATGAACCCTAGCCCTCTCATGTGGCCAAGGTCTCTGTGAGAGCGTGCTGCGGCCCACTCGGTTTCTTTGTGGAGTCCCTACGAATGGGCTAACGAATCTTTGCTCCGGTCAGATCCCTTGTCCGGGGCTTTACCCGTTAGTAGCGTTCGGGATGCTCCCGAGCACTACTTGGGGTAACAGTCGTCGAAGGTGGGTGGGACCGGTGGTACGCAGACCGGTGGCGTGGGTGGCCGCGATCGTGCTCTTCGTGGAAGCGTTCGGCATCGCGCTGGTCAACTGGTTCCTGGGGGTCGTCGTCGACCGGCAGGACATGTCCCTCGCGGGACTGGACCCGGCCGCGATGTCCGTGTCCTCGAAGGTCGCGGGTCTGGTCTTCGGCCTCTACTTCGCGCTGTGCGGTTTCGTCGCGCTGCGCGTCGCCCTGCGCGACCGCGCCCCCGCCGGCCTCGGCCGCGTCCTGCTCATCAGCGTCGCCGTCGTGCACGGCCTGCTCGGTGCCTTCACGGTCGGCCTGGTGGGCTGGGGCGCGTTCGCCTTCATGATGGTGGTGCTCGGGTTGGTCGTACTCATCCTCATGGCGTACGACGGCCGGGAGGGCGCGGCCTCCGACGCCGAGCCGGTCGACGGCACGCCGAACGGGGGAGTTCCGGGCGACGGAGGCGCGGGGGGCGACGGAAGCAACGGGGGAGCCCCGGTCGGGCCCGCGGTGCCGCCGACGCCTTCGACATCCTGATCTCTGCGATCTCTGCCCGGCTCGCGTCGTCACTTGTCCTGCTGGGTCCACAACTCCGTGATCCCGACACCCAATTGGGCCAGCAGGCGGCGCAGCAGCGGCAGTGAGATGCCGATGACGTTCCCGTGGTCCCCGTCGATGCCGTCGATGAACGGTGCCGAACGGCCGTCCAGTGTGAACGCCCCGGCGACGTAGAGGGGTTCGCCCGAGGCGACGTACGCGGCGATCTCGGCGTCGGTCGGTTCGCCGAAGCGCACCACGGTGGACGCGATCGCCGAGCGGTACCGCCCGGTCGTCGTGTCGTAGACGCAGTGCCCGGTCTGCAGCGTGCCCGTGCGGCCGCGCATCGCCTTCCAGCGCGCGGTGGCCTCCTCGGCGTCCGCGGGCTTGCCGAGCGCCTCGCCGTCCAGGTCGAGCACCGAGTCGCAGCCGATCACCAGGGCACCCTTGACCTCGGGCTTCGCCGCGACGACGGACGCCTTCGCCTCGGCGAGCGCGAGTGCCAGCTCGGCGGGGGTCGGGGCGGACACGGCGTCCTCGTCGACCCCGCTGACGATGACCTCGGGGTCGAGTCCGGCCTGCCGCAGCAGTCCGAGCCGGGCGGGGGACTTGGAGGCGAGGATGAGCCGACGGCGCTGATCAGTCATGCCGCCCAGGGTATCGACGCGGCGGGCCGGACGGCCCGTGCCGTCATGGATCACATGAAGCCGAGCACGATCATCGCGAGCACCATGGCCAGCGCCATGAGAACGCCCAGCCGCCGCAACATGACCTGCATGTCGCGGAGTTCCTTCGGAGGCTCGTTCTCCGGGTCGGACCACAGCATGTCAACGATCATGGCTCTGTGAGGGCTGGGGCGCCTGAGTACGCGTACTCATCTTGAGTAAATGGTTCTGTAGTTCCATTAGTGGCCGCGATCCTGCTACCGTCCTGTCGACTGCTAATGGAACCTGAATCCCATTTGGAAGGATGATGGCTGCCGTGTTCACCACCGTCTGGACCGCCTCGCCCCAACTGCCCAGCACGGGCTTCACCCCCAACTGGTCGCAGGAGGGCTTCTGGCGCCACTCCCTGCGTCAGATCGTGCGCCTCACGGCGGGCGGCGACCGGGTCCGCATCCACCTCTCGAACGCCTACGGCACCTCGCCGCTGAAGGTCGCGGGCGCCACGATCGCCCGCACGGACCGGGGAGCCGCCGTCGAGCCCGGCTCACTCGGGCGGCTCACCTTCGGGGGAGTGCGGTCGGTGGAGATCCCGGCGCGCGGGCGGGCCGCCAGTGACGCCGTCGAACTCGCCCTGGAGGCAAGGGAATCGGTCACCGTCACCCTCCATCTCGACGCGACCACCGGGCCCGCGACCTTCCACGCCCAGGCCTTCACGACCAGCTACCGAGGAGCCGGGGACCTCCTGGAGGACACGACAGGCGCTGGCTTCGACGAGTCGAGCGAGTCCTGGTACTTCCTGTCGGCCGTCGATGTCACCGCGGGCCGTACGGACGCGGTGGCCCTCTTCGGCGACTCGATCACCGACGGCTTCGGCTCCACGCCGGGCGCCGACCGCCGCTGGTCGGACGTCCTCGCCGAGCGCACCGAACGGCCCGTGCTCAACGCCGGCATCGGCGGCAATCTCGTCCTCAACGACTCGGCCTGGTACGGCGAGAAGGGCGTCCACCGGCTCGGGCGCGATGTCCTCGCGCAGGCCGGTGTGAGCACCCTCGTCGTCCTCCAGGGCCTCCACGACATCGGCTTCAGCGAGACGGGCGAACAGCCCACGTACAAGCCGGCGCCGGTCGTTGAGGCGGACGAACTCGTCGCGGGCCACCGGGAGTTGATCCGCCAGGCGCGCGCCTCGGGCCTGCGCGTGATCGGCGCGACCCTGCTCCCCTTCGGCGGCTCCGACCACTGGGGCGAGCACGCGGCGAAGGTGAGCCACGAGGTGAACGAATGGATCCGGCGCTCCGGCGAGTACGACGCGGTGGCCGACCTGCACCGTGCGCTCGCCGACCCCGCCGATCCCGACGCGCTGAACCCGGCGTACGACTTCGGCGACCACCTGCACCCGAACGACGCGGGATACGAGGTGATGGCCGAAGTCACCGCCGAACAGCTCTGACCGGGGTGCCCGGTCGACCCGGGCTACCCGGGCCAGTACGTGCGGCCCCAGGCCTTGGGGCCGGGAGCGGGCAGGCGGCTCGCGGCCACCCGCGCCGGGTCCGCCCACGCGTCGGCTTCATGGCCCGCGCCGGACGGGGCGGTGGCCACCGCCGCGGCGCGTGCCTGGACCACCGCCAGTGCGGCGGCCAGCTCCTCCGGAGTCGGGTTGCCCCGTACGACCTTGATCATGACCGCTCCCAACTGGCGTCCTACAGGGGGATGTTGCCGTGCTTCTTCGGAGGCAGGGATTCCCGCTTCGTCCGCAGCTGACGCAGGCCGCGTACCACGTGGGAGCGGGTTTCGGACGGCATGATCACGCCGTCGATGTAGCCGCGCTCGGCCGCCGCGTAGGGGTTGAGGAGCCTGTCCTCGTACTCCTGGATCAGACGCGCCCGCACCTCCTCGCGCTCCGCCTCGGGCGTGGCCGCGATGGTGCGGCGGTGCAGGATGTTCACCGCGCCCTGCGCGCCCATCACGGCGATCTGAGCCGTCGGCCAGGCGAGGTTGAGGTCGGCGCCCAGATGCTTGGAGCCCATGACGTCGTAGGCGCCGCCGAACGCCTTGCGGGTGATGATCGTGATGAGCGGGACCGTCGCCTCCGCGTACGCGTAGATCAGCTTGGCGCCGCGGCGGATGATGCCGTCGTGCTCCTGGTCCACGCCCGGCAGGAAGCCCGGCACGTCGACGAAGGTGATGACCGGGACGTTGAAGGCGTCACAGGTGCGCACGAAGCGCGCCGCCTTCTCGCTCGCCCTGATGTCCAGGCAGCCCGCGAACTGCATCGGCTGGTTGGCGACGATGCCCACCGGGCGGCCCTCGACCCGGCCGAAGCCGGTGACGATGTTCGGCGCGAACAGCGGCTGTGTCTCGAAGAACTCGGCGTCGTCCAGGACGTGCTCGATGACCGTGTGCACGTCGTACGGCTGGTTCGCGCTGTCCGGGACCAGGGTGTCCAGCTCGCGGTCCTCGTCCGTGAGCGTCAGGTCCGCGTCCTCCGGGAACGCGGGGGGCTCACTGAGGTTGTTCGACGGGAGATACGACAGCAGCGACTTGATGTACTCGATCGCGTCCTTCTCGTCGCCCGCCATGTGATGGGCCACGCCGGAGGTGGAGTTGTGGGTGCGGGCGCCGCCGAGCTCCTCCATGCCGACGTCCTCGCCCGTCACCGTCTTGATGACGTCCGGGCCCGTGATGAACATGTGCGAGGTCTGGTCGACCATCACCGTGAAGTCGGTGATCGCGGGGGAGTACACCGCGCCGCCCGCGCACGGGCCGACGACCAGCGAGATCTGCGGGATGACCCCCGAGGCGTGGGTGTTGCGGCGGAAGATCTCGCCGTACATGCCAAGGGCCGAGACGCCCTCCTGGATGCGGGCGCCGCCCGAGTCGTTGATGCCGATGACCGGACAGCCGGTCTTCAGGGCGAAGTCCATCACCTTCATGATCTTCTGGCCGAAGACCTCGCCGAGAGCGCCGCCGAAGACGGTGAAGTCCTGCGAGAACACGGCCACCGGGCGTCCGTCGACCGTGCCGTACCCGGTGACGACACCGTCGCCGTACGGGCGGTTCTTCTCCAGGCCGAAGTCGGTCGAGCGGTGCTGCGCGAACTCGTCCAGCTCCACGAAGGAGCCCTCGTCCATGAGCAGCTCGATCCGCTCGCGGGCCGTCAACTTGCCCTTGGCGTGCTGCTTTTCGACGGCGCGCGCCGAGCCGGCGTGCGTCGCTTCCTCGATGCGGCGCCGCAGATCCGCGAGCTTGCCCGCGGTGGTGTGGATGTCGATCTCGTGCGACTGTTCCGGCTCGGACATCGGGATGCGGCTCCCTGCCTGCTCAAAGGGGACATGAGGGGATGTGCTGAGGGCTGCTGAGGGCTCGGTCTCGGGGTTGGCGGACCTCGGGTGGGTCCTCTGGGCTGCTCCTCGGCTGTACAGATGACACAGTGCTACTGACTCGTAGGGTAGTGCGGTGGCTACCGATCAGCAGTGCGGCGTTTACCACACCTAGGGTGGGTTGCATGACGCCGCGAGATGACTCAGACGACAGTCGTTGGTCCGACCTGGAACGTCCGCCGCTCAATGGCGCCGCGCTGCGCCGGGCCCTCGTACGGGACGGGGGGCTCTGGAGCGACGTCGAGGTCGTGGCCCGTACCGGATCCACCAACACCGACCTCGTCGCCCTCGCCGCCGACGGCAAGGCCGAGGAGGGCGCCGTCCTCGTGGCCGAGGAGCAGAACGCGGGGCGCGGCCGCCTGGACCGCCAGTGGACGGCCCCGGCCCGCTCGGGCCTCTTCTTCTCGGTTCTGCTGAAGCCCTCCGAGGTCCCCGTCGCACGCTGGGGCTGGCTGCCCCTGCTCGCCGGGGTCGCCACGGCCACCGCGCTGTCCCGCACCGCAGGCGTGGACACGGCACTCAAGTGGCCGAACGACCTGCTCGTCACCGTGGGCGGCGAGGAGCGCAAGACCGGCGGCATCCTCGCCGAGCGCGCCGGCAGCGACGGCGTCGTGGTCGGCATCGGCCTCAACGTGACGCTCCGCGAGGACGAGCTGCCCGTGCCCACGGCGGCATCGCTCGCGCTCGCGGGAGCCTCCGTCACCGACCGCGACCCCCTGCTGCGGGCCGTGCTGCGCTCGCTGGAGCAGTGGTACGCCGACTGGCGCGCCGCCGACGGCGATCCCTCCGCCTGTGGCCTCCAGGAGACGTACGCCGCCGGGTGCTCGACGCTCGGCCGCACCGTGCGGGCGGAGCTGCCCGGCGGGGAGTCGCTGGAGGGGGAAGCGGTCGCGGTGGACGGGGACGGCCGATTGGTCCTGGCCACCGTGGAGGGGGTGCAGCAGCCCGTGGGGGCGGGGGACATCGTGCACTTGCGGCCGGCGGGTGAGGCCTGAGCCGAGCCCTTCGGTTCGCGGGTGAGCCGTGCCCCTCGGGTTTGCGGGTGAGTCGTGCCCGTCGGCTGTGCTCGGGGGGCCGGATCAGGGGGTGAGCGGAGCGACTCGTGGGGTACCCGGGCCTGGCTGTACAGGATGTACGAGCTGGGGTACTCGACTACGGATGTTGAGACGTGGGCGCGACCGTGCCGTACGACTCTGGAGTGGGCCACGGGTCTCCCGGGCACGCTCATCGGGAGTGAGCCACAGCACACCTGCCGTAGAGTTGAGGCCGGTCGAAAGTGACCGTGGCAGATCGGAAGGGCAGCAGGCGTGACCGTCGACGACACGGGCTCCGGCACGGGTGCACACCCCGCCTCCGACGGTGAGCCGGGGCGTACTGCCGGGTCTGCCGCCGACACGCCGGCCGCGCGCGTCGACCGGACCGAGGCACACCCCCGGGTGGACGCGCACGAACCCGACCCCGGCGACGACCCGCTCGCCCTCCGCCTCGAGCAGCTCATCCTGGGTGCCGAGCGGCGCTACACCCCCTTCCAGGCGGCCCGCAGCGCCGGTGTCTCCATGGATCTGGCGTCCCGTTTCTGGCGGGCCATGGGCTTCGCCGACATCGGCCAGGCCAAGGCGCTCACGGAGGCGGACGTACTGGCGCTGCGACGGCTGGCCGGTCTGGTGGAGGCGGGGCTGCTCAGCGAGGCCATGGCGATTCAGGTCGCCCGTTCCACCGGCCAGACCACCGCCCGGCTGGCCGAGTGGCAGATCGACTCCTTCCTGGAGGGGCTGACCGAGCCGCCCGAGCCGGGGATGACGCGCACCGAAGTCACGTACCCCCTGGTGGAACTGCTCCTGCCCGAGCTGGAGGAGTTCCTCGTCTACGTATGGCGCCGCCAGCTCGCCGCCGCGACCGGCCGCGTCGTCCAGGCCGCGGACGACGAGGAGATGGTCGACCGCCGCCTCGCCGTCGGCTTCGCGGACCTCGTCGGCTTCACGCGGCTGACGCGCCGCATGGAGGAGGAGGAACTCGGCGAACTCGTCGAGGCCTTCGAGACCACGTCCGCGGATCTGGTGGCCGCGCACGGAGGGCGCCTGATCAAGACGCTGGGCGACGAGGTGCTGTACGCCGCAGACGACCCTGGCGTCGCCGCCGAGATCGCCCTGCGCCTCATCGAGACCATGGCCAACGACGAGACGATGCCCGAACTGCGCGTCGGCATCGCCTTCGGCACGGTCACGACGCGTATGGGCGACGTCTTCGGCGCGACGGTGAACCTCGCGTCGCGCCTCACCTCGATAGCGCCGCGGGACGCCGTCCTGGTGGACAGCGCACTCGCGGAGGAGCTGACACGCACGGGGGACGCTCCCGCCTCCGAGAGCGAGGCCGCGGAGGCGGCCGCCGCCGCGGAGAAGGAGGGCGAGGAGCCGCCGGTGTACCGCTTCGCGCTCCAGCCGATGTGGCAACGGCCGGTGCGAGGGCTGGGCGTGATCGAGCCATGGCTGTTGAACCGCAGGGATTCCTGAGGCTGCCGAGGCTCACCTGGGCGTGCCGCCGACGCAGAGGCCCACGATCGGTACGCACACGTTCTCGTCGTCCGGGTTCGGGGCCGGGTCCGGCTTCGCAGGCCCAGGCGGGCGCGAGGGCGGGCGCGAGGGCTGGCGCGAGGTCTGGCGCGGGGGTGTGAGGGGCGGTGCCGCGGGGCCGGGCTCGGTGGCGGGTGGCCTCGGTCCGTCCGCGGTCGTCGCGGAGCCGGTCGTCGGGCGGTTCGGGGCGGCGCCGGAAGGCTTGGGTGCCGCGGGCGGCCG
>NZ_VBZC01000088.1:0-31934 GCF_005786655.1 Streptomyces montanus | reverse complement strand
CGCCCGTCGCCGCCGAGCCCGAGCCCACGCCGGAGCCCGAGCCCGCCGCCGACAGCGCCGCTCCGGCCCGCCCGCGCCGCCGTGCGGTCCGTAAGGCCACCGCGCCCACGGCACCGGAGGAGACGGCCGTGGTGGTCGTCGCCTCGGCGCCGGCGGAGGCCGCCGATACGGCCACCGATACGGCCACCGAAACGGCTGCCGAAACGGCTGCCGATGCGGAGGCCGAGGGAGAGGCTCCGGCCAAGAAGACGGCCCGTAAGACGGCCAAGAAGGCGACGGCGAAGAAGGCCGCCGCCAAGAAGACGACGGCCAAGACGGCGGCCAAGAAGACCGCCGCGAAGAAGGTCACGGCCAAGAAGGCGGCGAAGACCACCAAGACGGCCGCGAAGTCGGCGTCCAAGTCGGCGTCGAAGAAGACCGCGGCGGCGACGCAGCAGATGCCGTCGTCCGTCACGGCCGCAACCGACGAGGACTGAACCGTTTTGACGGACGAGGTCTGAACCCCTCGACCGACGAGGTCTGAACCGCCTCTGCCGACGCCCCCTGACCGGCGCTGAATCCGCCGGTCAGGGGGCGTCGGCGTACCCGAACCACCTCTCGAACTCCCCCCCGAACTCCCTTACGTTTCGCCCTGTTTGGCGTGCCCTGGCGCGTTTTCAAAGGTATCGCCGATATCACAACACGCACCCGCCTCTTGGAACCCGGTCGACTACCTGTAAAACTCATCGAGTCATAGGTATGAACACGCGGGTGCGCGTTGGGGAGAACGTGCGCTCGCGTCACGGGGAGGGGGACCTCATGGCGCGCGTGCGCCTGAAAGGCAGTGGGCGGCACCGTGCTGTGAAGCCGGTCAAGGGCGGGCGTCAGGCCGTGGCACTGGCCACAGTGCTGTCCGCGGCGGGCGTCCAGGCGGTGTCGGCGGGTACGGCGCAGGCCGTGGACAACCCGACCTGGACCGAGGGCCCGATCTTCAACGACCCGCTCGGCACCAGCGACGAACAGCTCGCGATCCGCACCCGGCTGATCGAGCTGACCAACGCCGCGCTGCCCGGCTCCACCGTCAAGGTCGCGGTCTACCACGTTTGGGAGGCCTCGGTCGTCAACGCGCTGGTGGAGGCCAAGAACCGCGGCGTGAACGTGAAGATCCTCCTCGACGAGTCCAGCATCAGCGACCGCCCCACCAACACCGCGTACAGCACGCTCGCCTCGGCGCTCGGCACCGACCGTACGAAGGGCTCGTACGTCACGACCTGCCCCGTGGACAAGTCCTGCCTCGGCGACCCGAAGTACGGGCAGTCGATCATGCACAACAAGTTCTGGCTGTTCTCGGCCGTGCAGGGCGCCACGGATGTGGTCGTGGAGACCACGTCGAACTCGACGCCCTCCGCGCACACCAAGTTCTTCAACGACGCGCTGCTGCTGCCGAACAACCCGACGATGTACGAGGCGTACTCGGACTACTTCGACACGATGACCACGCGGGACTGGCAGTCCTGGAACTACCGCACGGTGAGCAACGGCCTCTACAAGGCGTACTTCTTCCCGCGGGCCGGCAACACCCGGGACACCGACACGGTGTACTCGGTGCTCGACAACGTCACGTGCAAGTACCAGGACACCGCGGGCGTCACACGGTCGACCGCGGTCCGGGTGTCGATCTTCAAGATCACCCGCCTCGCGATCGCTGAGAAGCTCGTCTCGCTGAAGAAGGCGGGCTGCTCGGTGAGCATCGTGTACGCCGAGAGCGACAGCGTGAAGAGTTCCGGCACCGCGGGTACCTGGGAGAAGATGCACACCTCCGGCGGTCCGACCGTGCGCTGCTACAACGACGACCGGGACCCGATGAACCCCGGCCAGAAGCTGACGACGCCGTACATCATCCACTCCAAGTACATCCTCATCGACGGCATGTACGACGGCGTGCGGAACAAGGTCAGCTTCACGGGGTCCGGCAACTACACGGGGCCGGCCCTGCGCGAGAACGACGAGTCGATCGTGAAGGTCGACGACGATGCCGTGCACGACATGTACAAGGCCCACTTCGACCGGGTGACCAGGGTCGCCTACCCCGGCACGGCGGACACCACGGACCTGTGCAAGGGCGTGAAGCCGCTGCCCCCGGACGGCGAGAAGCCGACGCCTTGAGGTCGCGGGGCGCCTTGTCGCGGGGCGCCTTGAGGTCGCGGGCGAGCGGCGGCGGCCTGGGTTTCCGGGCCTGGTTTGACCCCCAGGTCGGGGCCCCGTAACCTTGACCCTCGGTGTGTTTCGTCGACATGCCGCATCCCCGTAAACCTCTTCCTCCCGGTGCCTCGCGCCCTGGGAGAGGCCGCCTGCGCTGCGGGCGGCTGGACTGCGGGGATTCCGAATCGAGCGAGAGAGAGATCCGCGTGTACGCCATCGTGCGCAGCGGTGGTCGCCAGCACAAGGTTGCTGTGGGCGACATCGTTGAGGTTGACAAGATTTCCACTGCCAAGGTCGGCGACACGGTCGAGCTCTCGACCCTGCTCGTTGTCGACGGTGACGCTGTCACCAGCGACCCGTGGGTGCTTGCCGGGATCAAGGTCCAGGCCGAAATCGTGGACCACCACAAGGGCGCGAAGATCGACATCCTTCGCTACAAGAACAAGACCGGCTACCGCCGTCGTCAGGGCCACCGCCAGCAGTACACGGCGATCAAGGTCACTGAGATCCCCGCGGCTGCGAAGTAAGGGACTGAGGAGAGATGGCACACAAGAAGGGCGCATCGTCCACCCGGAACGGTCGCGACTCCAACGCTCAGCGGCTCGGCGTGAAGCGCTTCGGCGGTCAGCTCGTCAACGCCGGTGAGATCCTGGTCCGCCAGCGTGGCACCCACTTCCACCCCGGTTCGGGCGTCGGCCGTGGCAAGGACGACACGCTGTTCGCGCTGGACGCCGGTGCGGTGGAGTTCGGCACCAGCCGTGGCCGCAAGGTCGTGAACATCGTTCCGGTCGCCTGACCGGATCTTTCGCGAGGCGGACCTCACTTCCCGTACGGGAAGCGGGTCCGCCTTTCGCATTGTTGTCATCGGACGAGGTACTGCAGTACGGACGTACGCGGTACTGAGGTCTGAGGTACTGAAGAACCAAATCCGTACGTGAAGAACCATTCCGTACGATCCGTACGTAGCCGAAGTGCTGGAGGCACCCCACCATGACCACCTTCGTGGACCGCGTCGAGCTGCATGTCGCCGCGGGTAGCGGAGGCCACGGCTGTGCCTCCGTGCACCGGGAGAAGTTCAAGCCGCTGGGCGGCCCCGACGGCGGCAACGGCGGCCGCGGCGGTGATGTGATCCTGGTCGTGGACCAGTCCGTCACCACGCTCCTCGACTACCACCACTCCCCGCACCGCAAGGCCACCAGCGGCAAGCCCGGTGAGGGTGGCAACCGTTCCGGCAAGGACGGCCAGGACCTGATCCTGCCGGTCCCGAACGGCACGGTCGTGCTGGACAGGGCGG
Source organism: Streptomyces montanus (assembly GCF_005786655.1). Classification (NCBI taxonomy): domain Bacteria; kingdom Bacillati; phylum Actinomycetota; class Actinomycetes; order Kitasatosporales; family Streptomycetaceae; genus Streptomyces; species Streptomyces montanus. Next base: position 28,459 of record NZ_VBZC01000088.1, on the reverse strand, counting down.
GCAATGTGCTCGCGGACCTCGTCGGGCACGGCACGGCGTACGTGGCCGCGCAGGGCGGCCGTGGCGGCCTCGGGAACGCGGCGCTGGCCTCGGCCCGCCGCAAGGCTCCCGGGTTCGCGCTGCTCGGGGTGCCCGGTGACCTGCAGGACATCGTCCTGGAACTGAAGACGGTCGCGGACGTGGCGCTGGTCGGCTACCCCAGCGCGGGCAAGTCGTCCCTGATCTCGGTCCTGTCCGCCGCGAAGCCGAAGATCGCGGACTACCCCTTCACCACCCTCGTGCCGAACCTGGGCGTGGTGACGGCGGGCGCGACGGTCTACACGATCGCGGATGTGCCGGGCCTGATTCCCGGGGCGAGCCAGGGCAAGGGCCTGGGGCTGGAGTTCCTGCGCCACGTCGAGCGCTGCAGTGTGCTCGTCCATGTGCTGGACACGGCGACCCTTGAATCCGAGCGTGACCCGGTCTCCGACCTCGACATCATCGAGGAGGAGCTGAAGCAGTACGGCGGCCTCGACAACCGGCCCCGCATCGCCGTCCTCAACAAGATCGACGTACCGGACGGCAAGGACCTCGCCGAGATGGTGCGGCCGGACCTGGAGGAGCGCGGTTACCGCGTCTTCGAGGTGTCGGCGGTGGCGCACACGGGCCTCAAGGAGCTGTCGTACGCCCTCGCCGACCTGGTGGCCAAGGCGCGCGCGGCGAAGCCGAAGGAGGAGGCGACCCGGATCGTCATCCGCCCGAAGGCGGTGGACGACGCGGGCTTCACGGTCGTACGCGAGCAGGACGGTCTCTTCCGCGTACGCGGCGAGAAGCCCGAACGCTGGGTCCGCCAGACCGACTTCAGCAACGACGAGGCCGTCGGCTACCTCGCCGACCGGCTCAACCGCCTCGGCGTCGAGGAGGAGCTGATGAAGGCGGGCGCCCGCACGGGTGACGGCGTGGCCATCGGCCCCGAGGAGAACGCCGTCGTCTTCGACTGGGAGCCCACGGTCATGGCCGGCGCGGAGATGCTCGGCCGCCGAGGCGAGGACCACCGCTTCGAGGCCCCCCGCCCCGCCGCCCAGCGCCGCCGCGACCGCCAGGCGGAGCACGACGAGGCGGACCGAGAGTACGACGACTTCGAGCCCTTCTAACCCACCCCCTGGGCCCTGCCCACCCGCCTCCCTGGGGCCCCACCCCAGACCCTGCCAGGGGGCTCTGCCCCCTGAACCCCGCCGGGAGCAGGGGCCTCACACGGCCCTTTCCTGAGGGCTCAGCCCTGGACCCCGCCGGGCCTGCGCCCCTTGCCCTCCCTGGGGGCTGCGCCCCGGATCCCGCCGAAGGGTTCCGGGGCACCGGCGCGCCAGGGGCTCTGCTCGGGTCTCTCGCGGGAGTCCTCACCGGGAGCTTCGCCCCGCACGCCGCCGGAAGGGCTCCGTCGGACCTGCGCCGGGGTGGGGCTCTGCTTGGGGACTCTCGCCCCTGGGGCGGGGGCGAAGCCCCGGGCTCTCGCCAGGGGCTTCGCCCACCCTGGATCCCGCCGTGGGGCTCTGCCCCGGACCCGCTCAGGGGGACTCTGCCCTGAACCACTGCCGAGGGGCTCTGCCCAGGGGCCTCGTCAGGGGCTGCGCCCCGGAGCCCGCCAGGGGGCTGCGCCCCGGCCCCTCAGCAGGGGCTGCGCCCAGACACCACTGGCGGGCTTCGCCCAGGACCCTCGCCGGGGGCCCGGGACTCCTTGCCGGGGTCGCCCAGGGCCCTCGCCAGCCGCCGCCCAGGACCCTTGTTGGCGGCTGCCTGGGAGCTGGTGAGGGCTCTGTCCTGGGCTTCCGTCGGGGGGCTGCGTCCCGGTCCGTCGCTGGAGGTTGCTGGGGATGCTTGTCGGTGGCTGCGAGCTGGGTGAGGGCTCTGTCCTGGGCTTCCGTCGGGGGGCTGCGTCCCGGTCCGTCGCTGGAGGTTGCTGGGGATGCTTGTTGGCGGCTGTCTGGGAGCTGGTGAGGGCTCTGTCCCGGGCTCCCGTCGGGGGGCTGCGCCCCGGTCCCTCGCCGGAGGTCGCCGGGGATGCTTGCTGTTGGCCGTCCGGGCCCCCGCCGGAGGCCCCGGGCCCTCGCCCCCGGGCCCCCGCCAGGGGGCTCTGCCCCGGATCCCCGGTCAAGGAGCTCTGCCCCGGACCCCCGCCAGGGGGCTCTGCCCCGGACCCCCGTCGAGGGGCTTCGCCCTTGAGCGGGGGGCGGGGGCTTGCCCCGACCACCGCTCCTCCGACGTCGGAGGGGTCAAAAATTTGGGGCCCCGGGAGTGATCTCACGGGGCCCCGACTCGTGCTGGGGTTACGCGTTGACGGAGTCCTCCGCGTCGTTCGAGTCCTGGGAGGATTCGTCGTGCGCGGCGGAGCGCGGGGAGGGGATTTCCGCGGCGAGGCGGGACTCCATGCGGAGGCGGCGCTCGTCGGCCTTGGTGCACAGGGCGTCGATCGCGGCGTTGAAGCGGGCCAGGGACGGCGGGTCGGACGGGCCGAGCAGGTGCTCCTTGAGCTCGGCGCGGGCCGCGGTGAAGTGGTCCTTCTCCGGGTGGCGCACCGCGTCCAGCAGCATCGGCACCCCGTCGGCCTCAGGCGTGAGGATGAAGCCCGCGGACACCGTCGGGAAGTTCGCGCGGAAGGCCGCCTCGGGCATCCCCGAGGTGTTGGCGACGGCGTACGGCTTCTCGCTCGTCAGCCAGTCGGAGACCACCGACGAGACATCGCTGATCAGCAGGTCCGCCTGGTTGAAGCAGGCGAAGATCGCGGGACGCGCGTCCGTGATGATCTGGTGCTCCCACTCCGGGAAGGACGCCCAGTACGCCTTCTCCCAGGCCAGCGTGGCCTCGGCGATGGCGGCCTGGCGGTCACCTCGCGGCGTGCCCTGGAGCAGTATCCGCTCCATTTCGTCCGCGCTGGACCGGAAGGACATCGAGGTCAGCTGGTGCAACTCGGCGGCGCGGCGCGCCAGTTCCTCCGCGGCCCCCGCGTCCGGCCGGGCCCCCGACCGCTTGCTGTTGGCCTCGATGATCATCGCCTTGATGCGCGCGTTGGCCGCCCCCGCGCGCGGGTCGACGGAACCGGTCATCGGGTGCGGCTTGTAGAGGAGCCGTACGCCGTCGTCCTCCAGCAGCCGCCGCACCATGTTCTCGCCGGCCAGGACCACCGACGTGTTCCCGGGGTTGCCGTCCCAGCCCTCCCAGGTGGGGGCGTACAGCACCGTCGTGTACGTGCCCGTGGGCGCGCCCGAGTAGGGGCGGATCGGCGCGAGCTGCGGGCGGCCGACCTCCACGATGTCCTTGTCCTCGACGCCGACCTCGGCCAGCGCGTACCGCTCGCGCGCCGCGGGACCGGCCACCCACACCTCGTCGTACGCCTTCGCGTAGGGGTTGCAGGAGGACAGCTTGTCGCTCTCGCCGTGGTTGATGAAGGCGTGCTTGATCGTGGGGATGCGCAGGACCTGCGAGGTCTTCGCGGCGTTGGCCGGGTGCAGGATCATCTTCAGCGTCGAGTTCTCCAGCGAGAACATCGTCGACACCTTCGGGAAGCAGATGATCGGTACGTCCGTGGCGTCGATCTTCTGCACCATGAAGCGCTCACGCAGCACGATCAGCGGCTTCGCCTCGATCGAGGAGAGCGTGGAGAGCCACATGTTCGCCTGGTACGCGGAGGTGGTACCGCCCGAGAAGTACATGGCCACCGTCGGCTGGTAGTCGTCCAGCCACTCGTCCAGCCACTCCATGACCTTCTGGTCGTTCTTGGCCCGCTTCTTGGGGAGCAGCCAGGTGGCGAGGTACGCCGTACCGCTGCCGACCAGCGCGATGGCGGCGGCGACGCCGATGCCGCCCCAGTACGCGTCCGTGGTGGCCGCGGTGAGCAGCAGACCGACCGTGGCCGGGATGGAGAAGGCGAGCAGCCGGTGGCTCTGGCGGCGGGCCAGGATGCGCGGCGGCGCGGCGGTCAGGTTCAGCGCGGACGCGTCGATGTTGCGCGTGACGATCGGCAGCGTACGGGACCGGCGGACCAGCACCGCGGCGGCCTGGCAGGCGAAGTGCAGGGCGTAGAAGGCGCACAGGGCGACCAGGAGCGGTGCCTGCTCGCTCGTCGGGTCGATGCCGTCGATCCGCAGGAGGCCCACGAGGATCAGCATGTCGCGCAGCAGCTGCCGGAACGTGACGTCGAAGCGGACCTTGCCCAGGAGGGAGAGCAGCCCGGGGTTCCGGTACTGCAGGTATACGTCGAGGGCGAGGCCGCCCGCGCTCGCGGCGACGAACACCGGGACGTTCGGCAGCAGCGCGGAAACGATCTGGGCCGTGAAGAGCGCGAACATCGACAGCAGCGCGGAGAGCTGCACGATGCGGCGGGGGGCGAGTCCGGCGGAGGGCACGGAATGGGCTCCTGCGGGAATACGGTGGATGGGGGGAAACCAGGGGAGGTTGGCGTCTCGTGGAAGGTCGTAAACGAGAGACTGACCCCTGACCGTATGACTACTGCGGCCCGCCAAGCAATCTACGGTGGGAGCAACCGGAGAATACCGGACGAAACTGCGGTGAACCTGTGACGTGCCTTTTCCGTCTTCCCTCGATCCCTCCTTGTCCGCCTCCTGCCATCGTCTCCTTGATCGCCCGGTCGTCCGGCGTCACCTGATCCGTCCGCCCCTCGAAATGCGGCGGCGTCCGGTGACCCCTCTCCCGTAGATTGCAGAGACTGGGCTGGTCGGAACAGCTGGTCGGAACATTGGGGAAGCGCGTGTCATCGGCAAGACAGGGCGTGGCGGAAGCGCGCAGGATCGTCGTCAAGGTGGGTTCCTCGTCCCTCACCACCGCGTCCGGAGGCCTGGACGCGGACCGCGTGGACGCTCTGGTGGACGTGCTCGCCAAGAGCCGCAGCGGAGGCGAGAAGGAGATCGTCCTCGTCTCGTCCGGTGCCATCGCCGCCGGTCTCGCCCCGCTGGGCCTGCGCCGCCGCCCCAAGGACCTGGCCCGGCAGCAGGCCGCCGCCAGCGTCGGCCAGGGCCTGCTGGTGGCACGCTACGCGGCCTCCCTCGCGCGCTACGGCGTCCGTGTCGGCCAGGTTCTGCTCACCAGCGACGACATGAGCCGCCGCGCCCACCACCGCAACGCCCAGCGCACGCTCGACAAGCTTCTCGCGATGGGCGCCCTGCCGGTCGTCAACGAGAACGACACGGTTGCCACGGACGAGATCCGCTTCGGCGACAACGACCGGCTCGCCGCGCTCGTCGCCCATCTCGTACGCGCCGATCTGCTGGTCCTGCTCTCCGACGTGGACGGGGTCTACGACGGCGACCCCAGCAGGCCCGGTACGTCGCGGATAGCGGAAGTGCGCACTCCGGCGGACCTCGCGCACGTCGAGATCGGCAGCGTGGGCCGGGCCGGCGTCGGCACCGGCGGCATGGTGACCAAGGTCGAGGCGGCCCGTATCGCGGCGGCGGCCGGCATCCCCGTGGTGCTCACCTCCGCCGTGCACGTCGCCGACGCCCTCGCGGGGCGGGACACCGGCACGTACTTCCACGCCACAGGCCGCCGCTCCGCCGACCGCCTGCTGTGGCTCCAGCACGCGTCGACCCCCCAGGGCGCGCTCACACTCGACGACGGGGCGGTGCGCGCGGTCGTCGAGGGCCGCAAGTCGTTGCTGCCCGCGGGCATCGCAGCGGTCGAGGGCGAGTTCAGCGCCGGCGACCCCGTCGAGCTGCGTGACAGCACGGGCCGGGCGGTCGCGCGGGGACTCGTCAACTTCGACGCCAAGGAGATCCCCCAACTGATCGGCCGCTCCACGCGCGAGCTGGCCGCCGAGCTGGGGCCCGCGTACGAACGCGAGGTCGTACACAGGGACGATCTGGTCCTGCTGCACCCGTAAACGGCCGAAAGGGTCGCCTCGTGCCGGGAGACGTTGAGTAAAACCGCCACACGGAGCCACGCCACCTGCTCAACTTTGTTCCAGGGAGACTCCGAGTTTCAGGACCCGGTTTTCAGGATCATTGCGTACAGGACCCATTGGGTAAAGGAGGCCGTCGTGAGACGAGTGCGCCCCGGTGCGGCGGCCCGCGGTGGTGCCACCTCGCGCGCGCCCGGCGAGGAGCGGGCCCTCACCAGCGTCGCGGCCGGAGACACCTACGAGGGCGAGGAACCGCAGGACCTGCCGAGGCTGTGGCACGTCACACTGAGCGTCTCGGGTGACGAGGCTCCGCTGAAGGAGGTCAGGCGATCGCTCGAACAGCTCGCCCACGACCATCCCTTTCTGCTGACCAGCCGGTACGCGGGCGATCACGCGGAGATCCGCTACTGGGAGGAGGCCCGCGACCTGCACGACGCGGCAGCGGTCGCGCTGCGCCTGTGGGGCGAGCACCGGCAGACCGCGAAGCTGCCGCCCTGGGAGATCGTCGGCCTGGAGGTCATCGACCGCGAGACCTACCACCAGCGGATCGCCGAGGGCTACGGCCCGCTGCCGGCGACCCCAGTAGGAGTTCACCCCTTTTGAGCGTGTCTCGGGGTTTGAAACAGCGGCTGGACTGCGCGTGCCAGCGCATTACGCTGCCCACATGACCTCGCTCTCGCCGTACGACTCGATGTCCCCGGTCACCCAGGCCGCCTACCGGGCCAAGTCCGCCGCCGCCGACCTCGCCCCGCTGCCGCGGGCCGAGAAGGACGACGCGCTGCTCGCCATCGCGGACGCGCTGGAGGTCCGTACGAGCGAGATCGTCGAGGCCAACGCCAAGGACATCGCGCGCGCCCGCGAGGCAGGCACCAGCGAGGCCATCATCGACCGCCTCACACTCACTCCGGAGCGGATCCGCGCCATCGCCTCCGACGTGCGCGACGTCGTGGCGCTGCCCGACCCGGTCGGCGAGGTCGTCCGCGGCTCGACGCTCCCGAACGGCATCGATCTGCGTCAGGTCCGTGTCCCGCTCGGCGTCGTCGGGATCATCTACGAGGCCCGCCCGAACGTCACGGTCGACGCCGCCGCCCTCTGCCTGAAGTCCGGCAACGCGGTGCTGCTGCGCGGCTCGTCCTCCGCGTACGAGTCCAACACCGCTCTGGTGCGCGTGCTGCGCGACGCCGTCGGCGGCTCGGGCCTGCCCGCCGACGCCGTGCAGCTCGTCCCGGGCGAGAGCCGGGAGTCCGTACGTGAGCTGATGCGCGCCCGCGGCCTGGTCGACGTGCTGATCCCGCGCGGCGGCGCCTCGCTGATCCGCACGGTCGTGCAGGAGTCCACCGTCCCGGTCATCGAGACCGGCACCGGCAACTGCCACGTGTACGTCGACGCCCGGGCCGACCTCGACATGGCGATCGAGATCCTCATCAACTCCAAGGCCCAGCGGCCCAGCGTGTGCAACGCCGCCGAGACACTGCTGGTGCACCAGGACATCGCCGCCGAGTTCCTGCCGCGCGCCCTGGACGCCCTCGCGGAGGCCGGGGTCACCGTGCACGCCGACGAGCGCGTGCTCGCGTACGCCAAGGACTCCAAGGCCACCGTCGTCGAGGCCACCACCGACGACTGGGACACCGAGTACCTCTCGTACGACATCGCCGCCGCCGTCGTCGACTCGCTCGACAAGGCCGTGGCGCACATCCGGCTGTGGAGTTCCGGCCACACCGAGGCGATCGTCACCACCTCGCAGCAGGCGGCCCGCCGCTTCACCCAACTGGTCGATTCCACGACGGTCGCCGTGAACGCGTCCACGCGCTTCACGGACGGCGGCCAGTTCGGCTTCGGCGCCGAGATCGGCATCTCCACGCAGAAGCTGCACGCGCGGGGGCCGATGGGGCTGCCGGAGCTGACGAGCACGAAGTACATCGTCACGGGGGACGGGCACATCCGACGCTGAGCGCGGGCCCCGAGGAATCCCCTAAGAAGTCGTCTCGTCAGGCGGATGAATTTCCTTACCGTCTGCCCAAAATGACACCCCCGGTCTACTCTGGATCCGTGCCGGAGGACGTGGGGGGCACGCCGTTCCCTGACGGCTGGGAGCCCGACGACGAGCGCGACCGCGGAGGCGCGGACGAAGAGTTCGCCTCCGTGGTCTTCGACGAGGACTTCGTACGGGCGGCCACGGTCCACGAACCGACCGCCGTCGAGCGTCTCCTCGCCGCCGCCCAGGCCCGCGCCGAGGCCTCCGAGGCCGAGGCGGCACGCCGGGGACGCACCCGGGGCCCACACGACGACGAGCGCTACGACGACGGGTTCGGCCCCGACGGCCTGGGTGATTTCGGCCACGATCCGGAGCTGGACGACCTCGACGACCGCGACATCATCCACGGTGGCTACGGAGGCCCGGGGACGTACGGGAAGCAGGTCCGCTGGCACCGCCCCGTCGCCTGGATGCTCGCCCTGGTGATGGGCATCGGCATGGTCGCGCTCGCCTTCACGGCGGTCTACCGGGGCGCCTCCTCCAGCCGCGAGGAACCGGTTCCGCCCCCCGCCTCGACCGGCGTCGACCAGGGCGGCTCGACAGGCCCCTCGGCCTCGGCGGACTACTCCCAGCCACCCGTCTCGGCGGTACCGCGTACCCCGTGAGACCGGGGCCGGACCAGGGCCAGGCCGGGACCAGAACGGGACCGGACCGGGTCCCGGGCCCTGCCCCGCGGCCGGGGGACAGGCTGGGAATCCTGGGCAATTCCTGGTGAGAACCTGTCAGAACTTGTCGTGCACCGCCGCGTTTACCAGAGGTCCAAGAGACCTACCCTGAATGTATGGGCGGGCCAGGAGACCCACCTGAGGGGGCACCCGAGGGTGCCCCTGGAGGTGGTGAGGACGAGTACCGATCCGTCGTCTTCGACGAGTCGTTCGTCCGCGCTGCCCGCCTCCAGGAGTTTTCCGCGCAGGAGCGCATCGACGACCACGCCCCGGCCGTACGGCGCCGGGCGCCGCTGCGCCGCGGGCTGTCCCGGCAGGCGCTGCTCCTGGTCCTGCTGATCGCCCTCGCCTTCGGCACCGCGATCTACATGGGCGTACGCCATCCGTACCAGACCCCCGCCGCGAAGCCGACCGAGCCGCTGCGGATGACGGTGATACCGCTCGCGCCGCAGAGCGCGGTGCCGGGCACCGCCGACACCGAGGAGCTGTACGCCCGCAGCCCGGCCCAGCAGTTCCGCATCGGCGCCGACGGCATCACGATGCCCGCCTCCCGGCGCACCGCCCACTTCTCCGACAGCCAGATCGTCACCGCCCTGACCACGGCGAAGGACTACCTCGTCGAGTCCTCGCTCGACCCGCAGGTGCTCACCGGCGACAGCGTCCGGCCCGTACGGATCCTGCTCGATCCGCAGCAGCTCGACCAGTTCGACCAGAGCTTCGACCACCCGGTCGCGGACGGGCGGCACGCGCCCACCGGCTGGCTGGTCCGCTTCGACCCGTCCCAGGCCGAGCTGGCCGACCCCAAGGTCCGGGTGCAGGGCACGCTGCAGGCCGCCGAGACCGACGCCGACACCCTCGAGGTCACCTCAGACCACACCTTCGTCTACGCGCTGCGGCCGACCCGTGCGGACGACGATGCCAAGGCCTCGCTGTTCACCGTCCGGCGTGAGCTGCACTTCCGCTTCGACCGCGACGACCTGCGGACGCACCAGACGGAACTCGTCGTCTCGTACGTCCAGGCCGGGCCGCTGGCCTGCGCCGAGGACGCCACGGACCATCTGCGCCCGCTGCTCGCGGGCGAGACGGCCAAGGCGGGCGGACCGGCCGGCACCGACCCGTACGCGACGGGCGGTACCACGGCCCTGTGCGGGTCGCTGGCGGCCAGCGCCCAGCCTCGGGTGTGATCGCCAGTCCGTAGCCCGGCCGTGGCCCAGGCCCTGATCAGCTGCTGCCGTTGGGGCTCTCGTCGTCGGGGCGGTCGTCTCGCGGCCGGTCCTTGGGGGTGCCGCCGCTCGCGAAGCCCCCGAACCCGCGCCGGACCCTGCCGCCGAGGTCACCCGCGCCGCCCGCGATGTCGGTGACCAGCTTCATCAGCGGGTCCTTGGAGCTGCGCACGTGGGTGGCGTAAGCGGAGGCCGACTCGCGGAAGGAGTCGGAGACCGAGGTGTCCCGGTCCTCGTCGCGTCGCGGGTAGTGACCGTCCATGATCCGCTGGTAGTCGCGGGACTCGGCCCACTTCTTCAGCTCGGCGGCCCGCACGGTGGTGAAGGGGTGGGAGCGGGGCAGGACGTTGAGGATCTTGAGCACGGAGTCGCGGAGGTCGCCCCCGGCCTCGTACTCCTCGGCCTGGGCGAGGAACGCGTCGACGTTCATCTCGTGCAGATGGTTGCCGCCCGCGATCTTCATCAGGCCGCGCATCGACGCCCGCAGATCCTGGCCGACCAGGAGCCCGGCGCGGTCCGCGGACAGCTCCGACTTGCGGAACCACTCGCGCAGGGCGGTCACGATGGCCATGATCGCGATGTTGCCCAGCGGGATCCAGGCGACGCGGAGCGCGAGGCTCGTGAGGAAGAGCAATATCGTGCGGTAGACGGAGTGGCCGGACAGGGCGTGGCCCACCTCGTGGCCGACGACCGCCCGCATCTCCTCCTCGTCGAGCAGCTCCACCAGGCCGGTGGTGACGACGATGATCGGCTCGTCGAGGCCGATGCACATCGCGTTCGGCTGCGGGTCCTGGTTGACGTACATCGGCGGGACCTTCTCCAGGTCCAGGATGTAGCAGGCGTCCCGCAGCATGACGTTCAGGTGCGCGAACTGCGCGTCCGAGACCCGTACGGAGTCGGACAGGAACAGCAGCCTCAGGCTGCGCTCCGGGAGCAGTCCGCTGAGCGCCTTGAAGACGGTGTCGAAGCCGCTGAGCTTGCGCAGGGCGACCAGCGCCGAGCGGTCCGCGGGATGTTCGTACGCCCGTGAGGAGATGCCCTCGAAGCGCCTGCGCTGCCTGCTCGGTACGTTCTCGTGGCTGTCGTCTGGCATGTGGTCCCCCATGCGTCTGTTTGCCTTCAGTGCCCCCAAGGCGGGGTCCAGCCTAGGCCGATATACCGTGGACGTGCAGTACAGCGAAGGAGTCGCACGCCATGGAGCACAACCCCGAAGCCTGGCTCACCGAGGCCGCGAGCGCCGCACAGCAGCAGGGGCCGGGGAATCTCCTCCGTGTCGTGCTGATCGTGCTGGTCCTCGGCTGCGTCCTGACCGCCTGGTTCCTGCTGCGTGGCTACAAGCGGGACGACTGAGCCTCGTCCGAAGTTCCCGGAGCCGACGTGATCCGGTCCGCGGCCCCCGCTTACGATGGCCTTACGTCTGTATCCCGCCCACACCGGATAGGTCCTGCCGAAGATGAGCTTCCACAGCACCGCTGCCCAGTTGGTCTCCCTCGCCGCAGAGGGCGAGGAGCACGGCGGCAACCACGAGAGCCTCAGCCCCTACCTGACCGGCGGCGGCGCGCTCTTCATCCTGCTTCTGCTGCTGTGGATCACCACTCGCTTCAACCGGGACCGCTGACGCCCGCGCACCGGGGCCCCGGGGCCGGGCCGGTAGGGTCTGCACGCATGGGAGAGCAGGACATGCCTATCGGTCCGGTGAGTGGCCGGGCGAACAACCCGGCCCACGGCCCGTCGAATCCGGGCAAACGCCGACTCGGCGTCATGGGCGGAACGTTTGATCCGATCCACCACGGCCACCTCGTCGCGGCCAGTGAGGTCGCCGCGCAGTTCCACCTCGACGAGGTGGTGTTCGTGCCGACCGGACAGCCGTGGCAGAAGTCCGACCGCAAGGTCTCCCCGGCCGAGGACCGCTATCTGATGACGGTCATCGCGACCGCCGAGAACCCGCAGTTCTCGGTGAGCCGCATCGACATCGACCGTGGCGGCCCGACGTACACCACGGACACGCTGCGCGATCTGCGCGCGCTCAACCCCGACACGGACCTCTTCTTCATAACGGGGGCCGACGCGCTCGCCCAGATCCTCACCTGGCGCGACGCCGCAGAGCTGTTCTCCCTCGCGCACTTCATCGGTGTCACCCGGCCCGGCCACGCGCTGACCGATCCGGGGCTGCCGGAGGGCGGTGTCTCGCTCGTCGAGGTCCCCGCGCTCGCCATCTCGTCCACGGACTGCCGTGCCAGGGTCGCCAACGGCGATCCGGTCTGGTATCTGGTGCCGGACGGTGTGGTGCGCTACATCGACAAGCGTGAGCTGTACCGCGGCGACTGAGCCGAGAGGGGCACCGTGAACGATCGATACGACGCTGGGTACGGGGGCGACCAGTACGAACTCGTCGGCTACGACGAGTTCGGGCAGCCTGTGTACCGGCAGGTGCCGCAGCCCGGACCGCCGCAGTCCCAACAACCGCAGCCTCCGCGGCCGCAGCCTCGACAGCCGCATCCTCAACAGCCGCCGCGTCAGCAGGAGTACGGCTCGTACGACCCCTACGGCTCCCAGCGGCAGGGGTACGGGTACGACCCGTACGCGACCGGGCAACAGCACCCCGCACCGCCGTACGACAGCGGTCAGCAACAGCGGGTCTCCTCCTACGACAGGTACGACACATACGACACGTACGGCGCCGGTGCCCCGGGCGGGACCCCGCCCGCGTACGATCCCTACGGGCAGGGCACGGGAACCGGACAGCAGCCCCGCACCGCCGAGCAGAGCACCTACCCCCGGCAACAGGCCGCAGGGCAGACCGCCCGCATCCCGCAGCAGACGGGGCCCGGGGAGCGGTCGGCGACCGGGCCGCCGCAGACCGAGCGGCCGGGGGGCGAGCGATCGGCGGGCGTGCCGCGGGCCGACCGCGACTACCGCACCGAGCAGTTCGCCTTCGTCGAGGATCCTGACGGCGACTCCGAAGACGTCATCGACTGGCTGAACTTCACCGAGAACCGCACCGAGCGGCGCGAGGAGGCCCGGCGCCGGGCCCGCGGCCGTTTCGTCGCCCTGGTCGTCGTGCTCGCCCTGGTCGCCGTCGGCGGCGCCGGCTACCTCTGGTACGCGGGGAAGCTGCCCGGGGTGTCGTCGGACACGGAGTCCGGCGGTACGACCGCCGCAGCCGGCGCCCAGAACCGCGACGTGCTCGTCGTCCATCTGCACAACACCAAGGGCGGCGGCACCTCGACGGCGCTGCTCGTCAACAACACCACCACGAAGCGGGGCGCCACCGTCCTGCTGCCCAACTCCCTTGCCCTGACGGACGAGGAGGGCACGACGACGACGCTCGCCAAGTCCGTCGACGACGACGGCTCCTCGGGGACGAGCGACGAGCTCGACACCGTGCTCGGCACGGACATCGAGGGCTCCTGGCGCCTCGACACCCCGTACCTCAACAACCTGGTCGAGCTCGTCGGCAACATCGACATCGACACCAACGCGAATGTGCCGGACCCGGACGCCAAGAAGAAGGGCGAGGCCCCCCTCGTCAACAAGGGCGAGGACCAGACGCTGAGCGGCAAGATGGCCGTCGCGTACGCCACGTACCGTGGCTCCGGGGAGCCGCAGAACGCGCAGCTGGAGCGGTTCGGGCAGGTCATGCAGGGGGTGCTGCGCAAGTTGTCGTCGGACCCGCAGGCCGCGACGACCACCGTGCAGACGCTCGCGCAGATCCTCGACCCCCCGCTGACCGACAAGGACCTGGGCGCCTTCCTCGCCAAGCTCGCGGACCACGCCAAGGGCGGCGACTACAAGACCACCCTGCTGCCGGTCCAGTCGGACGGCAGGCTGAGCGCCCAGGCGAGTGCCAGTGTGGTCAAGAACGTGCTCGGCGGGACCGCGAAGAGCCCCGAGAAGGACGCGGCCGTCCGGGTCGGCATCCGGAACGCCACCGGCGACAAGGACGCGACGGAGCAGGCCCGGGTCGTGCTGCTCAACGGCGGCTACACCTTCGCCGACGCGGGCACGGCCGGTGCCGCCCAGTCGGCGTCTCAGGTCACATACGCCGACGACGCCAAGAAACAGGACGCGCTGGAGGTCGCCAAGACGCTGGGGCTGCCGACCAGTTCCGTGAAGAAGGGCAAGGCCGGGGCGAACGAGGACGTGTCGGTGGTCCTGGGCCAGAACTACAAGGCGGGAGGTTGATGGTGGTTCGTGGCGGTTCTTGGGGGGTCACCGCCATTCGGGCGTGACCCGTCCGCCGTGATCCATTCATCACGTGGGGTGCTGTCGGCGGGCCGTGAGACCCTTGGGGGTAACCCCTTGGGGACTCCTGACCGCCGACGGAAAGCCTTGTAGTGACCGCCACTGATCGCTCTCTCGAGCTCATCACCACCGCCGCACAGGCGGCCGCCGACAAGCTCGCGCACGACATCATCGCGTACGACGTCAGCGACGTGCTGTCGATCACGGACGCCTTCCTGCTCGCCTCCGCGCCCAACGACCGCCAGGTCAAGTCGATCGTCGACGAGATCGAAGAGCGGCTGAACAAGGAACTCGACGCCAAGCCGGTGCGCCGTGAGGGCGACCGCGAGGCCCGCTGGGTGCTGCTCGACTACGTAGACGTCGTGGTGCACGTCCAGCACAGCGAGGAGCGCGTCTTCTACGCCCTCGAGCGGCTCTGGAAGGACTGCCCCGAGCTCGACCTGCCCGACGACGCCAAGGCCACCCGTGGCAAGGCGGCGGAACACGCCCGGCTGCAGGAGGCGGAGGACGCCGCCGAAGTGGGCGGAGAGCTGCGTTGAGCGGCGCGGCGGGGGCGGACGGCAGGCCGCTGTCCGAGGTCGTGAAGAAGCCCGGCCGGGGGCGCAGGATCATCCTCTGGCGCCACGGCCAGACCTCCTGGAATGTGGAGCGCCGCTTCCAGGGCACCACGGACGTCGAGCTCACCGAGGCCGGCCTCGGGCAGGCCCGCCGCGCCGCCCGGCTGCTCGCCTCCCTGCGCCCCGACGCGATCGTCGCCTCGGATCTGAAGCGGGCGGCCGACACCGCCGGCGAGCTGGCCGCCCTCACGGCCCTCGACGTGACGCACGACGAGGGCCTGCGCGAGACGTACGCGGGCGTCTGGCAGGGACTGACCCACGACGAGATCATCGTGCGGCACGGCGACGAGTACGCGGCGTGGAAGCGCGGTGAACCGGTGCGCCGCGGCGGCGGAGAGCTGGAGACCGAGGTCGCCGAACGCGCCGCCCCGGTGGTGCTCCGGCACGCCGAGAAGCTCCCCGACGACGGCACGCTCGTGGTGGTCAGCCACGGCGGCACCATCCGCACCACCATCGGCCGCCTCCTCGGCCTCGAAGCCCATCACTGGGAAAGCCTCGGCGGCCTGTCCAACTGCTGCTGGTCCGTCCTCGGCGAGGGCGCCCGCGGCTGGCGCCTCCTGGAACACAACGCGGGCACCCTGCCGGAGCCGGTCCTGGGCGACGACGACTAGGGCCTGTCCGGCCCTCAGGGCCTCGTAAGCCCGGATTTCACTTTCCGGCTGGTCGCAGGCTAAAGTTCCTCTTGTTCGTCCCGCCGGGCGGGAGGACGTGAGGGGCTATAGCTCAGTTGGTAGAGCACCTGCATGGCATGCAGGGGGTCAGGAGTTCAAATCTCCTTAGCTCCACAGAAGCACTACAGAACGAAGATCCCGTTCCCTTCAGGGGAGCGGGATCTTTTGTTGGCGGCGGAGGTCTCGCAGACGGCTCGCCCGCTCGCTCGTCTCCTCGTCCTCCGGCCGGTAGACCACGATCCGGCACTCCGGCATGCCGTTGATCGTCAGCGACACCGACGTCATCCTCAGCTCGCCCACCGCCCTGTGCCGGAACGTCTTCACGCGCGGTCCCAGCGGCGCCACGTCGCCGTTCCGCCACAGCTCGGCGAAGTGCGCGCTGGCCTGCGAGAGCCGGCGTACGAAGTCCTCCCAGGAGGGCTCACCGACATGTCTCCCGTACGCGGACCGCAGGGTGGCCACCATCATCGGCAGCTCGCTCTCTCGGAACACCAGAGGGCAGTCCCGCTCGGGCACCGTGAACAGCGTCCACAGCGCGTTCAGCCCGCCACCGCCACCGCCACCGCCACCGCCACCGCCACCCCCGGGTGTCTGCGGCCCTGTCAGCGACACGGAGAACACGTCCCGGTAGGCGGGGTTGGTGGCGAGGATGTCGAACCGCCCGTTGTAGACCACCGCCGGATGCGGGTCGAGGGCGTCGATGATCTCCTGGATCTCCGGGCCCACGGCCAGCGCGGTGGTCTCCGGGCCTGGCTCGTACGGCACCTCCGCCAGGTGGTACAGATGCTCGCGCTCCGGCCCGTCCAGCCGCAGCGTGCGCGCCACGGCGTCCAGGACCTGCGGCGACGCGTTGATCGGCCGGCCCTGCTCCAGCCACGTGTACCAGGTGACGCCGACCCCCGACAGCTGCGCCACCTCCTCACGACGCAGCCCCGGCGTGCGGCGGCGCAGACCCGGCGGCATCCCCACGTCGGCCGGTGTCACCCGCGCTCTCCTGCCGCGCAGGAAGGCGGCCAGCTCCGACCGCCGGCGCTGTGTCGTGGCCATCGTCGTCACATCCCCCATCGTCGACGCCGCACCCGACCCCTGCCAGGTGCTGTCAGTACCAGCATCGGCGGGCTCTCGTCACCCGTACCGGCGCCCCCGCACGCTCGACGCCATGACGACGACAACTCCCGCCGACCCGGATCCCGCAACCAGTCCCAGTCCGGTCACCAGTAAAACGCCCGCCACTGACAACCACCCCGGACGTCTGCTCGCGGTCGTCCTCGCGGCCCAGTTCATGGCGCTGCTCGACGTCTTCATCGTCAACGTCGCGGTGCCCACCATCGGCACCGAACTCCACGCGTCGGGCGCCCAGTTGCAGCTGGTGGTCGCGGGATACGCCATCACGTACTCCGTGTTGCTCATCACCGGTGCCCGTCTGGGCGACCTGCTCGGCCACCGCCGGGTCTACCTTGCCGGACTCACACTGTTCACGGCGGCCTCGCTGGCCTGCGGACTCGCCCAGGGCACCGGCGAGTTGATCGCCTTCCGGCTGGCCCAGGGAGCCGGTTCGGCGCTGATGATCCCGCAGGTGCTCAGCCTGATCCAGCGGAACTTCTCCGGCGAGGCGCGGGCCAGGGCGCTCGGTGTGTACTCCGCCGTCCTCGCGACCGGTGCCGCCGCCGGGCAGGTGCTGGGCGGCGTCCTGGTCAGCGCGGACCTGTTCGGCGCCGGCTGGCGGCCGGTGTTCCTGGTGAACGTGCCCGTGGGCGTCGTACTTCTGGCCCTCGGCGCGCGCGTACTGCCCCGCGACGACGCGCGGGGCAAGGAGCGCTCACACCGCCTCGACCTGCCGGGCCTGGTGCTGCTGGGCGCCGCCGTCTCGCTGCTCACGGTTCCCCTGGTGCTCGGCCAGGAGGAGGACTGGCCGCTGTGGTCGTGGCTGTCGCTCGCCGCCGCCGCGCTGTTCTTCGCCGTGTTCTGCGCGTACGAGGCCCGGCTCGCCCGGCACGGCGGCACCCCGCTGATCGCGCCCCGGGTGCTGCGTCACCCCGGCATCGGCCTCGCGGTCTTCCGGGTCACGGCCGTGATGGCGGTCAACGGCGGCTTCCTGTTCACGCTCACCCTGCACGTCCAGGGCGGCCTGGAGTACAGCGCGCTGCGCGCGGGTCTCACCTTCGCGCCGACCGCGGTGGTCTTCGGTCTGGTCGGGCTGACGTGGCGCCGCTGGCCCGCTTCGTGGCAACGCGCCCTGATCCCGGTCGGGTTCGCGCTGTCCGCGCTCTCGATCTGCGGCGTGGGTCTGGCGCTGCGGGACGGCCGCGAGGCCGGCCTCTGGCTGTATGCGGCGTTCGCCGGCGTGGGCGTGGGGCTCGCGCTCGGTTTCAGCCCGACGCTCACGCGCGCCCTCGCCACGGTGCGGCCCGAGGACGCGGCGGACGCCAGCGGACTGCTCGCCACGGTCACACAACTCGGCCAGCTCATCGGCGTAGCGGCGTTCGGCACACTCTTTTTGAACCGGCTTGAGTCACTTGGGGCCCCAGGGGCGTATACCTCATCGGACGCCCTCCTCGTGTGCATGTTCGCGCTGGCTGCGACCGCCGCCACGGGTGCCGTGTCCGGACTGGTACGCAGGCGTCGCTGACCGTATTGCTCCGGCCGTGGCAGAATCAAACGGCCGGAAGGGGGCGCGGCCCGACGGGAGGAGTGGCGATGCCTGTGAGCATCCTCGGGGAGGTCGACGACCTCAACGAAGCAGAGGTGATACGCGACCGGATCACCCGCCTCGACTGCCCTTCCTGTGGATCTGCCCACGTCGCCCAAGTCCTCGGTGACAATGGCGGGGTTTCCTACGTGTGCACGGCCTGCGGCCACAGCTGGAGCTGATTGATGGGTGCGCACAGGCGGAAGTGCGATTGGTGCGGCAGTGGCACGCCGATCGTCCGCGACATGGAACCGGTCAACCACGACTACCAGTACTGGTGCGAGGAATGCGCGCGGGCGCTGATCATAAAAGGCGACCCCATCGAGACGTACCGCGAGCTGGAGGGCGAGCCGATCTACGGCCGGCTCCTCGACGAGCACTGCACGCTCAAACGGTTCTACTCGTTCGCCACGGCCTGAAGTGGGACGACAAACGATTTGGTGGTGCACCGGGAGGACCGTGTAATGTTGGCGGTGCCGCACCGGGGAACCGGGCGGCGCGGTCAATATGCGGCTCCGCCGCGTGGCCGCGAGGGGCTATAGCTCAGTTGGTAGAGCACCTGCATGGCATGCAGGGGGTCAGGAGTTCAAATCTCCTTAGCTCCACACCAGATGAAGGCGGGCCATCCGATCAGGATGGCCCGCCTTTTGGTGTTCCCTCGCGTACTTCCGTCGCGTACAGCGGTGTTCGGGCGGGGCGGCCCGGTCTCCCGGGCCGCCGGAATCAGTGGCCGCCGATGTCAGCGGCCGCTGCCGAGAGCGCGGCGGCCGCGCCCCGGGGAGCGGCCCTGCGACAGGACGGGCAGGTTGTTGCGGGTCGGGGCCGAGGACCTCGTGTCCTCCTCGATGCGCAGGGCGAGTGCCGGGCAGCGGCGCACGGCGCGCAGGGCCTTGGCCTCGGCGTAGCGGGGCACCTGCGCCTGGGCGACGGTCGGGAAGCCGTCGGCGCCCAGTTCGAAGACCTCCGGAAGAATGTCGGCGCACAGGCCGTGCCCGCGGCACAGCGTCCAGTCGACGTAGATCTTCTGCCGGCTGGGACCGGCCTCCAGCTCTCCTTGGCCGCCCGGGATACCGGTCGGGACCTGGCCGCCCTCGAAGAGCGGCAGGACGCCCTCCACGGGCCTGCCGCAGCCGTTGCCCAGGACGTGCGCGGCCAGGTCGTCCGTGAAGGCCTTGACGGTCGATTCCAGGAACATCGCGGAGCCGTCCGGGTGCGAACACGCACCGCGTCGCTTCACGGCCTGGGCGACCTGCTTCAGCGCCTCCAGAGCGGCCGGACCGCCGCCGTTGAGGATGTCCTCCATGCCGCGCGCCGCCGCGGGCAGACCGAGGTAGCAGGGACCGCACTGTCCCGCGCTCTCCTCGGCCAGCCACTGCGCCACGCGCAGCGACTCGCCCAGCGGGCAGGTCTCCTGGCTGATCGGGAGAATCGCGCCCGCGCCGAGCGAACCGCCCACCGCGTCCAGGGAGTTGCGCGAGACGATGGCCTCGTTGACCGTCGCCGCGTCCAGCCACTTGCCGTGGTAGCCGCCGGTCAGCACGCCCTGCGGGACCGGCGGGGCGCCGGCGAGCTGGAGCACGTACCGCAGCGGCACACCGGTCGGCATCTCGATCACCATGGGGCGGGCGACCGCGCCGGAGACCGTGAGCATGATGGTGCCGGGCTCGTCGTACAGGCCGGTGTTGCCGTAGCGCTCGGAGCCGATCCGCGCGGCGATCGCCAGCTGGGCGAACGTCTCGGCGTTGGACAGCAGCGTGGGCGCGCCCCCGACTCCGCTCTGCGACGCGCTGACCTTGCGGCCCGGCGGGATCGCCGGACCACCGTCGATGGAGCGGATCAGTGAGGCGGCCGCTCCGGTCACCATCCGCACCGGATTGCGCTGCACGCGGGCGCGGAGGACCGAACCGCGCCGGTTGCTCAGACCGCGCTCGGCGAGTGCGGCCTCCATGGACTGCTGGGTGGACTCGCGCGTCACACCGACCACGAGGGTGCGGGCGCCGAGGGCCTCCGCGACCAGCAGGGCGCCGTCCAGGATGAGGTGCGGGGCGCGGTTGATCAGCACCGTGTCCTTGCGGCAGGCCGGCTCGTCCTCACTGCCGTTGACAACGACCACGGGCCGGATACCGCGGCTGATCGCCGACTCGGCGACCGACCGCAGCTTCTTGTGGAAGGGGAAGCCCGCGCCGCCGCGGCCCTTCAGGGATATCCGCTCGGCCAGCTGTGCGAGCTGCTCCCCGCCCATCGGCTCGAGCGGGCCATGCACCTTGAGGTGCATGTCGAGATCGAGTCTTTCGACGAGGTCGAAACCCGAGGTGAGCTGAGGAAGCCCGACCACGCGGACCTCGGGGACATCTGGCAGAGCGGCGTTCACTAAAAGCCTCCGGAAGGCGCGTTCCAGGGTTCGCCGGAGCTGGGTGCCTCGTAAGCACCGGGCAGCGTTTCAGTGGCGGGACCGCTGTCGTACTGGTCGTTCGTGTAGTACGTACCGAGGGGGTCGATCGTCTCACCGGTGTCGTACAAATCACTCGATCCGTACGAGGGGTTGGGCGGGGTTCCGTACGACATGCCGCCCGCGTTGGTGTCGTAGGCCGGGTTGTAGGTGGTGGGCGTCTCGGCGGGGCGCGGCGGGGCCTCGTACAGCGTCGGGGACGGGGTCGGCCAGCGGGCGGCGGTGTTGTCGTCGACGCGGGGCAGCGACTCCGTGGGCTGCATCTCGAACGGGAGCTGCCCGTTCTGGGCCTGCTGGGGCTGCATCGGGTCCGCCCCGCGAGGGGTGTTGGACACCGCCCGGTAGGCCGCCGCGAAGCCGCCCGTGTCCGTGAGGGCTGAGGCTCCGGTGTCCGTGAGCGCCGAGCGCTGTCCGGTGTCGGTGAGTGCCGAGCGCTGCCCGGTGTCGTACAGCGGCGACGACGGGGACGACGTCCGCTGCTGAGGCACGAACGGCTCCTGGAAGCCCGACCGTGAACCGGAACCCGGAAGCCGGGAGTCTGCCATGGCACGGCGTGCCGGGGGCTCCTCGCGGAGGGGGCGGTTGTTGTCGGTCTCGAGCATGCCCAGAATCCGGCGGGCGACGTTGCGCCTGAACGGCTGCGGCGACGCCCGCAGGGCCAGCGCTCCCATGACCGCCACCAGGCTCAGGCCGTACAGGATCACGAAGATCGGCTTCGCCTGGCGCCCGGCGAACAGGCCGTGGATCAGTGCCGCGCACCACGCGGGGTAGGCCAGCATGTGGACCGCACGCCAGCGGGCGGCGACCTGGACGGGAGACGCGAAGGCGCTCCTCAGGGCCCCGGTGAGGCCGGTGATGATCATCATCAGGCCGGCGGCCGCGCCGATGCCGATGAGTGCTTCCTGGCCGCTGACGCCGAGTCCGAAGGGGATCAGTGCGAGCGCCCCGACGTGGCCCAGCGCCAGCTTGACCGTGATGTGCAGCAGGAGGAACAGCAGCGAGGCGACCGCGGTCGACCGGTGGACGGCCTGGGCGAGCAGCCGCTGGCGCGCCTTCAGGAAGATCTGGTCGCTGGCCACGAGGCCCCAGATCACCGAGGCGCTGAGGGACACGAGCGACAGAACGCCCGCGCCGAAGTTGAGGAACTCGCGGACTGTGTCCCCTCCGACCAGCACGACTACGGGTATGAGCAACAGCGCGGCAGCGGTGATTCCACCGGTGACCGAGCGGCCCGGCTGGGGAACCGAGCTGTTCTTGCTTCGAGGCTTCATGTGGGGTGTCTCCCAAACAGTTCGGGGAAGCGGTCCCGTTGCCGCACTCTAGGTCGAGACATACCGAGGGGTACGAGGTTTGAGTTATTGCGTTGTTATCTAAGGGCAACGACGGAGTGGTGATGTCCCTATAGGGGCCCTTACGCGAAGTAATTCTTGACCTTGGTTCAGGTTTCGCGGTCTCCATCTGAGTGTGGCACGCGGTGCCGGGTGCCACCGCAAACATGATCCAACCGATCGAAAGCCCGTCGCGACCCGCTCGGCGGCTGCGGTACCCTGACGCCATGCGTGCCGTACGCCTTCTGCTTAGCGGGCCGCGCTGATCAGTCCCGGCCATCGAAGAATCCGTGGCCGGAATCAGCGCGGCGTCCCCTCCTGTGCGAGGGGTTTTTTCATTTCCCAGCCGCTTGCAGAGACGATCGATGGAGCTTTGAGGACCATGAGCGAGACGAACCCCGCTGCCGCCTCCGAGGTGGCAGCGCCGCACCGCTACACGGCCGCCATGGCCGAAGAGATCGAGGCACGCTGGCAGGACTTCTGGGAGGTCGACGGCACCTACGGGGCGCCCAACCCGAGCGGCGACCTGGCCGGTGACCCGGCGCTGGTCGCCAGGCCCAAGAAGTTCATCATGGACATGTTCCCGTACCCCTCCGGTGCGGGCCTGCACGTCGGCCACCCCCTGGGCTACATCGCCACCGATGTATTCGCCCGGTACCAGCGCATGACCGGCCACAACGTGCTGCACACCCTGGGCTTCGACGCCTTCGGCCTGCCCGCCGAGCAGTACGCGGTACAGACCGGCACGCACCCGCGCGTGTCCACGGAAGCAAACATCAAGAACATGCAGGTCCAGCTGCGCCGGCTGGGGCTGGGCCACGACCCGCGCCGGTCGTTCGCGACGATCGACCCGGACTACTACAAGTGGACCCAGTGGATCTTCCTGCAGATCTTCAACTCCTGGTACTGCGACGAGGCGAAGAAGGCCCGCCCGATCGCCGACCTGGTCGCCCAGTTCGAGAGCGGTGACCGGGCCGTACCCGGCGCCGACGGCCACGCGCGCGCGTGGGGCGACCTGACCGCCGCCGAGCGCGCCGACATCCTGAGCGGTTTCCGGCTGGCATACGCCTCGGACGCGCCCGTCAACTGGTGTCCCGGCCTGGGCACCGTGCTGGCGAACGAGGAGGTGACCGCGGACGGCCGCTCCGAGCGCGGCAACTTCCCCGTCTTCAAGGCCAAGCTGCGCCAGTGGAACATGCGCATCACCGCCTACGCCGACCGGCTGCTGGACGATCTGGACGCGCTGGACTGGCCCGAGGCCATCAAGCTGCAGCAGCGCAACTGGATCGGCCGCTCCGAGGGCGCCCGTGTCGACTTCCCGATCGACGGCGAGGCCATCACGGTCTTCACCACACGCCCGGACACGCTGTTCGGCGCGACCTACATGGTGCTGGCCCCCGAGCACCCGCTGGTCGAGAAGTTCACCCCGGCCACCTGGCCGGAGGGCACCCACGAGGTGTGGACCGGCGGCCACGCCACCCCCGCAGAGGCCGTCGCCGCCTACCGTGCGCAGGCCGCGTCCAAGTCCGACGTCGAGCGGCAGGCCGAGGCCAAGGACAAGACCGGTGTCTTCACCGGCGCGTTCGCGACCAACCCGGTCAACGGCGAGCAGGTCCCGGTCTTCATCGCCGACTACGTCCTGATGGGCTACGGCACCGGCGCGATCATGGCCGTCCCGGCGGGCGACCAGCGCGACTTCGAGTTCGCGCGCGCCTTCGAACTGCCGATCCACTGCATCGTCGAGCCGACCGACGGCCGCGGCACCGACACGTCGACGTGGGACAACGCCTTCGGGTCGTACGACGCGAAGATCATCAACTCCTCCAACGACGACATCTCGCTGGACGGTCTGGGCGTCGTCGACGCCAAGGCCCGCGTCACCGAGTGGCTGGAGCGCAAGGGCATCGGCCACGGCACCGTCAACTTCCGCCTGCGCGACTGGCTGTTCAGCCGCCAGCGCTACTGGGGCGAGCCCTTCCCGATCGTCTACGACGAGGAAGGCATCGCCCACGCCCTGCCCGAGTCGATGCTGCCCCTGGAGCTGCCGGAGGTCGAGGACTACTCGCCGCGTACCTTCGACCCGGACGACGCGAACACGTCCCCGGAGACCCCGCTGTCCCGCAACGAGGACTGGGTGAACGTCACACTGGACCTGGGCGACGGCCGAGGCCCGCGGAAGTACCGCCGCGAGACCAACACCATGCCCAACTGGGCCGGTTCCTGCTGGTACGAGCTGCGCTACCTGGACCCGCGCAACTCCGAGCAGCTGGTCGGCCCGGAGAACGAGCGGTACTGGATGGGCCCGCGCGACGGCATGCCGCACGGCGGCGTCGACCTGTACGTGGGAGGCGCGGAGCACGCCGTGCTGCACCTGCTGTACGCGCGCTTCTGGTCCAAGGTCCTGTTCGACCTGGGGCACGTCTCCTCGGCCGAGCCGTTCCACAAACTGTTCAACCAGGGCATGATCCAGGCCTACGTCTACCGCGACAGCCGAGGCATCGCGGTACCCGCCGCCGAGGTGGAGGAGCGCGACGGCGCGTACTACTACCAGGGCGAGAAGGTCACCCGGCTGCTGGGCAAGATGGGCAAGTCCCTGAAGAACGCGGTCACTCCGGACGAGATCTGCGCCGAGTACGGGGCGGACACACTGCGCCTGTACGAGATGGCGATGGGCCCCCTGGACGTGTCCCGGCCGTGGGACACGCGCGCGGTGGTGGGCCAGTTCCGGCTGCTGCAGCGGCTGTGGCGCAACGTCGTGGACGAGGCCACCGGTGCGGTGACGGTCGTGGACGCCGAGCCGGACGAGGACACGCTGCGCGCCCTGCACAAGGCGATCGACGGCGTACGCCAGGATCTGGAAGGCCTGCGCTTCAACACCGCCATCGCCAAGGTCACCGAGCTGAACAACCACCTGACCAAGACGGGAGGCCCGGTGGCGCGGTCCGTCGCCGAGCCTCTGGTGCTGCTGGTCGCGCCGCTGGCCCCGCACATCGCCGAGGAGCTGTGGCGCAGGCTGGGGCACACCGACTCGGTCGTCCACCAGGACTTCCCGGTCGCCGACCCGGCGTACGTCGTGGACGAGACCGTGACCTGCGTCGTGCAGGTCAAGGGCAAGGTCAAGGCGCGCCTGGAGGTGTCCCCGTCGATCTCCGACGAGGAGCTGGAGAAGGTCGCGCTGGGCGACGAGAAGGTCGTCGCGGCGCTGGACGGCGCGGGAATCCGCAAGGTGATCGTGCGGGCGCCGAAGCTGGTGAACATCGTTCCCGCGTAAACGTGGGGCCCGCTCGGGCGGGCGGGACTACCCCGCCCGCCCGAGCGGGTGGGGTAGTCCCCTAAGGGCGGGTTGGGGGTTCCACCGGAACCCTCGGCCCGCCTTTTCCGTTTACCGTGGAAGAGCCCGCAGGTGGTGGAAGCAGGACCCGAGAGGAACGTCATGGAAGCCGTGGTCGCAGTCGTGGCGCTGATCTTCGTGCTCTTCATGGTCCTGGGGGCGTATCTGACGGTGAAGGTGGTCGGCGCCGCCAAGCGCGGGGTGGACCGCACCATCACGCAGGCCCGCCGCACGGTGGAGGACTCCACCCTCAGGGCCAAGACCCTCGCGCAGCCGGGAGCGCTCGGCGAGCTCGCCCAACTGCGGCTCTCCCTGCGTACGTCGATGCGAGCCACCCAGGACGCGCTGCACGCGGGCGTGGCCGAGGACGAGTCGCTGAAGGAGTCCCTGGGGCTCTTCGAGCGCCTCAGCGTGCACGGTCACGAGCTGGACGACGAGCTCAAGCGTCTGGAGCGTGAGCCGGACAGGCCCCGCCTCGTCGAGCGGCTGCCGGCACTGCGGGAGCGTACGGAGCAGATCACGAAGTCGGCCGACGCGCTGCGGTGGGCGGCGCGTGACCGGGCCCGGCGGTTCGCGGACGACGACCTGGACTCGCTGAGCCAGCAGATCGACATGGAGGCGGGCGCGCTGCGGCACTGGGCCACGGAGCCGCCGCCCGCCCACACGCCGCCTCCGTGGCCGGAGGCTCCGACCGCCGCGGCAGACCATCAGACCTGGCCGGAGACGCCGGAGACGCCGGAGCCGCAGTCCGCGGAGCAGTCCGCGCGGCCCGCGATCAACCCGCCGGGGCAGCGGCCCACGTACCCCTGGGAGAAGAAACCCCGCCCCGAGAGCACGACTTGATCGGGTCGGCCCGCCCGCAGGTGGTAGGGGCCGGGCTGCCGTCCACGCGCTCCTGCGGGTAACCTCCAGCTCATGTCCCGCCATGTCGCGATCGTCACCGATTCAACGGCCTACCTGCCGCCGCGGACGATGGAGCGCCACGGCATCACCGCGGTGCCCCTGACCGTGGTCCTCGGCGACCGGGCGCTTGAAGAGGGCACCGAGATCTCGGCCCGCTCCCTGGCACAGGCGTTGCAGAAGCGACGGTCCGTCACCACCTCCCGGCCCAGCCCCGAGACGTTCGCCGCGACCTACCGCGAAGTCGCAGAGTCGGGCGCCACCGGCATCGTCTCGCTGCACCTGTCCGCCGAGCTCTCGGGCACATACGACGCGGCGGTCCTCGCGGCGCGCGAGGCGCCGGTGCCCGTGCGGGTGGTGGACACCGGGATGGTCGCCATGGCCCTCGGCTTCTGCGCGCTGGCCGCTGCCGAGTCCGCGGAGACGGGCGGCACGATCGACGACGCGGTGACCGCGGCGGAGAAGCGGGCCGCGGGCACATCGGCGTACTTCTACGTCGACACGCTGGACTATCTACGCCGCGGTGGGCGGATCGGGGCGGCGCGGGCCCTGCTCGGGTCCGCGCTGGCCGTGAAACCGCTGCTGCAGCTCGAAGGCGGGCGGATCGAACCGCTGGAGAAGGTGCGGACCGCGTCCAAGGCGATCGCCCGGCTCGAGGAGATCGCGGCCGAGCGGGCGGGGAGCGCGCAGGTCGACATCGCCGTCCACCATCTCGCCGCGCCCGAACGGGCGTCGGCGCTCGCGGATCGCCTGCGGACTCGGGTGCCGGGGCTGGTTGAGCTGCATGTGAGCGAGGTCGGGGCGGCCATTGGGGCGCATACCGGGCCTGGGTTGTTGGGGGTCGTGGTTTCGCCGCGGTGAGGGTTGTCGGTGGCTGTGGCTGTGGCTGTGTGGCCCGGGCCGGCGCGTTGGCCCGGGGCGGTGGCTGTGGGCTCCCGAGGGTGACGGAGTTATCCACAACTGGTCGGTAATCCCCGGGAATTGAGCAAGATCATCGCGGTGGTGCCGTGGTGCCCGATTCTCGTCGCATGGCACTTCGATCACTTCCACGGACAGCGACCGCCACCAGCGGCCCGGGCCGCGGCCCCGTCTCCGACGGCCGCACCCGCCACCGCCGCCACCACCGGGGCAGGACTCGACGCCGACAGGCCTCGGCGGAGTCCCTCCGTCTGCGCGCGGAAGCCCTCTTCGTCGAACGGGCGAGAGCGCGGCAGGAGTTGGGGCATGGGCCGCCGCCGGCGCGGTATGAGGGCGTGACCGACACCTGGGCAAGCGGGGCAGGCCACGATGCCGGGGCCGCAGGCGGGGCCGATGCCGGGGCTGAGACCGGTGCCGGTGCCGGTGCCGGTGCTGGGGCCGGGGCCGGGTCCGCATGGCGGGTGCGGGTCGGGCTTGCCGTGCGGGAGCGCATGCCGTTGTGGCTGCAGTCGAGGTGCGGGCTGGAGCGGAAGAGCGTGGTCGCGCTCGCGGCGTTGCTTGTCGTGGCCGCTGTCTTCGCCGTGCAGCACTTCTGGTCGGCCCGGACCCAGCCGGTGCGGGCACCGGAGGTGGTCCAGGCGGCTCCTTACGAGGAGGCGACGGCGGCACCGGAATCCTCGACCGCCGCACGGGACCCCGTGGCGACGGCCGGCACCGCGATCGTGGTGGACGTCAGCGGCAAGGTGCGCGAACCGGGCATCCACCGGCTGCCGGCCGGTTCCAGGGTCGCCGACGCGCTGCGGGCCGCCGGTGGGGTGCGCCGCGGCGCGGACACGGCGGGGCTGAACCGCGCGCGGCTCCTCGTGGACGGTGAGCAGGTGGTGGTCGGCACTCCGCCGGGTGCGGCGGGGCCGGGCGGGGTCGGAGGTGTGGCCGGAGGCGCGGGCGTCACGGGCACCGCGGGTACGGCGCCTTCCGGCGCGGCCGCGCCGGTCGCCCTCAACACGGCCACCCTTGAGCAGCTCGACACGCTGCCGGGCGTCGGCCCCGTGCTCGCCCAGCACATCATCGACTACCGCACCCAGCACGGCGGGTTCCGCTCGGTCGACGAACTCCGCGAGGTGAACGGCATCGGTGACCGCCGCTTCGCCGATCTGCAGAATCTCGTACGCCCATGAGCGCGCCGCGGGGCCAGGCCGGCCCTGCCCCACCCGACGCCGCCGCGCACGACCCGTCTGCCGCGCACGACCGTTCGGCCGTGCACGCCGCCTCCCCGAACCCGCTCGGTGCCGCGCGCCCCCGCCAAGAGGGGCCGACGGATCTGCGGCTGGTACCGCCGGCACTGGGGGCCTGGGCGACGGCGGCGCTGACACTGGACGCGTCGCCGCGGACGACCGCCGGTGTCGTGGTCGTCTGCCTGGTCGTGGCCGGCGCGTTGCTGGTCGCGGGCCGGAGCCGGCGCGGCGGGCAGGGGCGGCGCGACGGCGGGCGGCGCGCGCTG
>NZ_VBZC01000087.1:0-33025 GCF_005786655.1 Streptomyces montanus | reverse complement strand
CAGCCGCCGGCCCGGCCCCGCCAGGCCGCCGCGCAGCGCCGGCCGGCTGCCGGGCGCCGCCGCACCGATGTCGCCCGCATGGTCGCCGCCCAGATCCTCACCGCCGGCACACGGATCGTGCTCACCTACCGCTCCACCGATCACTGGGCCACCATCGACGAAGACGGCGGCATCATCCTCACCGCGACCGGCGGCACCCCCTACGGCCGGGTCGACGAAGCCGGCGCTGTCGCCCGCGGCACCAAAACCTGCCAGGGCATGAACGAATGGCACATCGAAGACGCAACAGGAGTCCGCATCAGCCTGCGCACCCTGCGCGATCGCGCAGTGGCCTCTGGCGCTCTCTAACCCCCCGATCCGGCAGGCGAACCACCCCCGGCCTGCCGCGCAACGCCCCGACCCACTGCTCAACGCACGGCAGCGGGCCCACACCGACGCTCAGGCTCTGTCAGTTGCCATCAGGACCTTCCAACCGCCTGCCGGGCCGGCGCAGACCGCGGGTACCGCCGGCCAGTTCGTGACGGGTCCCTCCCGGCATCATCGAAGCCGGGCTGCAGTTCCCTCCTTACGGGCGGGTAGCAAGTCAACCGCATCACCTGCACGCACCGGTCGCTACCCTCGTGGCAGAACCGACTGGCAGCGACGGGAGCATGGTCTGCAGATGGCTGACACCCACCCGCCCGAGAACGTGAGGACATCCTGGGATGTCCCGGACTTGCCCGGGCAGGTGCTGACCGCCTCCGCGGGCAGTCGCCTGTTCCTGCTCCCGGACACGACCCTTGACGGCGTCGGTATCTACCGGGACGACGCGGCCGGCCTGGTCAAGACGATGCGGCATCAGGGCATGGACATCGACTTCGCCCTGCCGCGGGAAGACAGGCGCTATCTCAGCGAGTACGGGGCCATCGATGTCGTGGCCGTGATCGCCGTGGCCGTCGCGGGCAACCTCAGCACCGACGTCCTCAAGAGCATCGGCCAGCTCGTGTGGCACCGGGCCCGCTCTGCCCTCGGCGGCGGATGCACACCGCAGCAGGTCGACTCCGCACCCGTGACGGTCAAGGCCGCTGAGGTGACACGGAACGGGGATGAGATCGTCATCCGCGGTCTGGAGGTCAGCGGCCGGGCCGCAGACATCGAGGGCCTTCTCCGCAACGCCCTGTCCGCTCAAGACCCCACGGCACTGCCTCCCGCGGCTCCGGATGCCACCGGGGAGGCGGACACCCCCGAATGAGATTCTCCGGATGTCTCATCCGCACTGGCGTGCCCCTGCTCCCGGCCGGAGGGCCAGGCCGCCAGGCGATGATGCGCCAGGAGGGAATCGCGAGTCTGAGACAGTCCATGCGTCTGTACGGGCAGTGCTGTCGCAGCATGTCCCAGACCTGGGGCCTGTCCCTGTCGCAGCTCCCGTCGTGGGAGGCCACCACCGAAGCCATTCACCGGCGAGGACTTCGCACCATGAAGGCGCAGCAGGATTACCTCACGAGAGTGTGGTCTCAGGCCGAGCGCCGGCTGCGGCGAGGCATCAACCGGCTCATGCGTCCCCAGATCACCCTCGCGGGGTCCGTGTCACTGCGGGCCGCCGGAACCGAGCACCGCCAGTATCAGGCGATGGCACGTGCCGTGCCGATGAAGTCCCTTGCACAGGCACACTCCCACCCGTGGCCCGAACTTGAGGACTGGGCACGGACATCGCTGGCCCGGGCTGTCGATGCTTTCAACTTTCTGGAGGACACCGACCTCGCCGAGCTGGCGCATCAGCATGCGCATCACGTCGCTGCCCTGGTCGGAGGCATCTTCGGCTGCGACATCGAGTACAGCGAGGACAGCTACTGGGACACCTGCCCCCTGTCTTTGATGCACCGCAGATCGGGCCTGTCCATCGGCTTCACCGCGATGCGGCTGTGCTCCCTGTGCGGGAAGGACCTCGATGAATGTGAGCACATGCTCGACACCCGGTACCAACTCACCGTCTGCCACACCCCAGAAGGCACCTGCAACGCATGCGGGCGTCGCAGCTGTCCTCATACGGACGGCCAAAGCGTCCTTGCCTACCCGCACCCAGTCATTACCGAGGGGCAGATCCACGAAGTAAGCCTGGTGTCCCGGCCGAGAGACCCCCTGGCCCGATTCACGAAGATCGAAATCGATGGGCAGGATCTCGCACACAGCCTGGGACAGCAGCCGAATGGCCGGGCTCTGCGGTGCTTCCGCTGCCTGCATCCGTGCGAGGGGTTCAGCGGACATGATGAGGCAGGCACAGAGCTTCCGTCCGGGCCCACCCCGGATGAAGTCGACCGAAGCGCAGGCGCAGACATCATGTCGGCCTCACAGCGGAGTTGATCACGATGCTCGTGGCGTATGCGAAATCCAACGCGTGTGCTCTTCCGCCTGGTGTCGTGTGACCAGGAGCAGTTACTGCCGCACAGTTATTCACAGCGATAGTACGGAAGCCACCTGCATTCTTCTCCGCTGCATGACTGAGAGGCAGCAGGCTGAACCTGGCGGCGGTCAGTGCGCAGAGGTGTCTGCGGAGCCGGGGACGGGCCGGTGAAGGGGAGCTGGCTGCCAGTGCACCTCGTCGGTGTCGCGCTGATGGTGCCAGACCGTCAGGGTGCGGCCGGCGACCAGCCGGTCGAGCAGCACTCCGGTCTGCTGGGGGGAGTGCCCGCACAGACGGGCAACGACGGCCATGTCGGCTGCGGGGCCGGCCGCGGTGGTGTGGGCGGCCAGGACCAGAGCGGCCAGGCGGTCTGCGGGTTTTGCCGCTGCAGCAACGAGGAGCGGGGCGGGCTTGAGGGCCCAGTGGGCGGCGCGCCGGCGGGCGCTGCGGCCCGGGGCCTGGTTCAGCGCCGCGTCATCAAGCAGCCGCACCTGCAAAGGCGCTGTCCGGGGATCGGGCAGGTCGAGCCAGCCGTCCTGTGCCAGTTCCTGCCACGCCTCGGTGCGCCGGTGCAGGCGCATGCCGCGCAGCAGGCCGGCCGGCAGCCGGGCGCAGCCGTGTGTGTCGGCGCGCAGGGCGCATTGCAGGGCCAGCAGCCGGGCGGCGGGAGAGGTGATGCAGCCGAGTGTGGAGGCGAGGTGAGTGAGCATCTCCCGTACCCGTTGCGGCTCATCTCCGTGCATGCGCGGCCGGACGGGGGCTGATGCGGCCGGTCGGCGAGGGCTGAGCAGGGTGTCCGGCACGACGGCGGTATGGCTGGTCGCCGCCGCGCAGGCCGCGGGGCCGTGTTCGAGGTCGATGAGGGTGCGCCGGGCCAGACCGCTGCGATCGGCGAACGGCGGTGTGCTCGATGGGGAACAGCGGCGCGTTGTTCAGGTGGTGGCCCAGCCGGAGCAGGATGTTCATGGCGGTGTCGAGGTCCGTGAGCGGCGGCCGCATCTGGAGAGCAGGTACTGGTTCACCGGCTTCCACCGCTTCGAGGACGGATGCGGTGACCTCCGCGACGGTCGGCAGGTCCTCGGGCACGGATTCGAGGTCGGCGGTCATGTCGGTGTGCAGGGCCAGGCGGGCTCGCATGGCCAGCAGATGGGCCATGGCGTTGGCGGGCGGGCCTGCGTCCAGCAGGCGGTCGGTCTTGTCGGCCAGCAGGCGCTGCCAGCCGCAGGCTAGATGCGCCAGGGCGGCCGACCGCGCGGAGGAGACCTCTTCGACTACCTCACCCCCGTACTGGTGGACCACCCGCTCTACCGGGAGGTCCGTGACCTGCTCGATCAGGCAACCGACCGGGTCACCGGCCAGAGTGCACGCGGCGAACGCGCCCAGTCCCGGGGCCACGCCCTGATCTGATCAAGAGCGGCCGCATCCCGCAAGCCCTCCAGGAGATCCACGAAGCCAAGGCCAACTGGCTGCGCGGCGACACCCTCGAGGGCGGCCTGATCATGCTGCTGCTGTGCGCACGCCTCTACAGCGAACTCGGCCTGCCCATTGCCGCCAAGCAGTACGCGCTCGCAGCCGCTACCGCCGCGAAGTCCGCGCACGCCCCGGAGCTCAACCGCTTCGTCCCCCGCGGCATCGTCCTCGCCGCCCAGTACGACCGCCAGGCCGGAAACTGGATCTCCGCCACCCGCCTGTTCTGCATCGGCCTCATGGCGCAGAACGCCTACTGCGACGAGCCGTACAACCACGAACGCTACCCGTACGTCTGGGACATGATGGGCAATCAGGCGCTCACGCTGCGCGCAGCCGACGCGGTGAGACCCGGCTTCGTCCCCCTGCTCCGCACGATCACCGCCTCGGTGGGCATCGACACGCTCATCGACGATCTACTCGCCCCGATTGCCGGCGACCCCACAGCGACTGAAGAGGCGTACACCGAAGAAGCCGATGTCCATGGCATGGGACGGCCCTTCAGCGATGTCGGTCCCACCCGCCGCTATGTCTGGAACGCGCTCGGCGTCGACTGGGAGATCATCTGCCCGAACGAACGGCTGTCGGTGCTGGCCGCGGAACGCTACACCGCAGCACTCCAGGTGTTTCTCGGTGAACTCGCCGTAGGGGACCCGTTGTTCCTGCCCGGCAGCCTGAGCGTCGAGATCCGCGCAGACGCCACCCTGCCCCATGACCAGCCCGCCGTCTGCGCTCAGAGTGCCGACCGGGGCACCAACCGGTGGAGGCTGCGCCTGCCCCAGGCCGCCTCCGCGGACCGGGAAGCAGAGCCGTCCCGCCTGCTCACCGCCGTGGTCAAGGTGGTGCTCTCCCAGTCGCTGCTCTCCGACGAGGCATTCATGGACCTCGTCGAGCAGGCGCTCGCTGGCGGCCTCTGGCACAAGCTGTTCGTCGGCCGCCCCTACGACGAACTGGCCGACTTCCTGAGAGCCGGCGACTACCAGACGATGGCCGCGCTCGCCGACCCGGCCGTCGGAGCAGGCACGCCGCGCGGCCAGGCGAAACCGGCTGCCCTGCCGGCCCGCACCGGGCCTGGGCCCGGCTACGAGCACGAGACAGCCTTCGACACCGTCCGCAACCGCTATGCGGTCATGCTCCCCATCGTGCGCTACACCCTTCCCCGCCTGGCCGCGGACCCCGGCTTCCGGCGTACAGCCACGCAGTTGAGACAGGAAGGGTGGCGCGACTGGCACCTGCTGACTGCCATCGCCAACGCGGTCGGAAACCATCGCGCCCAGCAGCAGGGCCTGCGCCCCTCTCCGGGCGATTCCTCGGAACACCGAGCTCGCATCCTCGCCGCGATGCAGGCCCCCGAACACCCCGACGACCCGCCTGTTCCTGTCCAGGCATTCACCGAACATGCCCTGCGCGCACACCTGTTCGTGGCTGCGGTGAGCACCGCGCGCGGCCTAGGCCTGGCCATCCGCCCTGGCCCGCTCGACCCTCAGGCACTGCTGTCGGTACTCGGCGACCGGTACGGCTACTGGACGGACGACATCGAGCACACGGACCCGTTCGGCTGGCCGGCTACCCAGGGCGACACGATCTGACCCGCCAGTGGAGGTGCGCAGGTACAGCGCAGCGATCACCCCGAGATGCTGGTGCTGTTCTCCAAAGCCGCGGGCGTGTGCTGTCGGCCGCCTCGACGGCGATCCGAGGTCCTCCAGGGGCCATGCCGCACCACCGCGACAGCGCGCGGGATGGCGCGCACTGACGGGTTGTGCTCACCCGTTGCTGACATGAGTGACGAAAGGTCATGTCATTCTCACGCCGACCGTCAGTGAGTGCCTGCGCCGGTCTTGGTCATGCGCGGCCGCCCAAGGCCAGCCCTCGAGCGCGCAGGTCGGCGGGGGCGACCGGGTCTCCAGCGTGTGCTCCTGACGATGAGCCCGAGGACGAGACCGAAAGGCAAACGCAGGCGCCGCCGAGCAGGCCGCTCCTCTGCGCTCAGCTCAAGGCCGTGGCAGAACCCAAGGAGCGGGTTACCTAAGCGCGCCTGACGGCTCCCGAGCTGACGGGCTGCCGTCCTCTGGACACCGTCACCCTCCGGAGCAGGACCGGGCCCCGTGATCACCCGCGACTCCAACCCCGGAGTTACATAATTCCGGGCGAATATTATGTAACGTCAGCTAGGCTGGATGGCAGCGTTACATTTTTGGTGGCGCGGTCGTTTCGCAGAGGCGGCCGCTGCCGAGCTGACTGCCCGACCTTCCCCTCGCAACCCGCTTTCCGCTTCTCCTCTTGGAGTCCCAGGGTGTCCTCCTCGCGTTCATCCCGCACCGCCGGTGAGGCGTCTTCCGGCGCTGCCGTGCCGGACAACCCCGCCCACACTGCCCCGCCTGCAGCCTCGACGGAGCCGTCCGACCAGGCTCCGCGCTGGGCGGGCAACTGGCCCCTGAGTTTCCCGACACCTCCCACCCCGTCCGCAGCGGCCAAGACAGCCTCCGAAGACGCCGGCCGCCGACACGGCGAGGACAGCCAACCCGAGTCAGTTGAGGGCCCGTTGAACGAGCCGAGAACAACCTCCACCGCCCCTGACGCGGAAACACCACACGCCCTGGCGCGCACCGGCCCAGCGACGCTGCACGAGGCCCGCAGCACACTCAAACAGCTGATCAACGCCGCCATCCAAGGGCACCCCACACCCCTGACGCGCGGCCCGCACCATGCACTGCTCACCACCCCCGCCCACGCAACCGAACTGGGCTGGGACCTCACCCAAGCCCCAACCCACAGCTTTGCGGACGCCCGAAAAAAGCTCGGAGATCTGATCCAGTACGGCGCCGAGGGCCACCCCCAGGTGCTGTGCCGCCACAAGACCCCCGTCGCCGTGCTGCTCCCCGCAGCCGCGGACGGCACCCCCACCCCGCCCGCACCTCAAGCCGAGCCCGCACCCGACACAGCAGCTCCGGCTGCAACAGCAGCCCCGGACTCCACCACAACACCCCCTGAGGGCCAGCAAGCAGTCCAGAACCCCCTCCCGACCACAGCAGCAGCCGAAGCCAAGGCCGCCAAAGACCTCGCACCCGCGCCGACAACTACCCCGGCCGAAGCGGTTGCTGCACCCGCCTCACCCACCACCCCAGCCGCACCGGCCACCACCGGCTCGCCAGCTGCTACCGCTCCAACCCCTGCCACCCCGACACCCGGCCCTCCGACACTCCAGCGCCCGGTCGCACCGCCGACCGCCCTCCCCGCACCCTCCTCGGCCCCGCCCGAGCCGGGCCCGCCGGCCCCTGCTCCCGCGACGCCCGGTACCGGCCACGAGACCGCCATCCCGGCCAGCGGCCCACCAGCCATCACTGCGCCGCGCACCCCGCGACGCCTGGCCGCACTCGCGCAAGCCCTGGACACCGTCCTTCCCGCCACCGTCCCCACCGGTGAATCCACCACACCCACGCCCCTGATGGGCTTGTCGACGGGCATCCGCGCCCTGGACGACGTCCTCGGCGGTCTCCAGCCCGGCCGCTTCTATCTCGTTGCCGCCGCCCCGGGCGCCGGATCCAGCCTGATCGCCACTGCCGCCGCACGCACCAGCGCCCTCGACCAGCACCAACCCGTCCTGTACGCCGCCTCCGGACTCACTCGCGCCGACATCGCTGCACGCATCGTCGCCGCGCACCTGCCCGTCGACTATCGCCGCCTGCGAGCCGGCCGCCTTACCCCCACCGAGCAGGACGACACCGCAGCCCTCCACCACCACCTGGCCCAAGCCCCGCTCTACATCGACGATGGCACCGACCTGACTACCGACGCGATCGCCGAGAGCGTCCCAGACCTGCCGGGCCTGGCCCTCGTCGTGGTCGACCGCCTCCAGACCGCCGAGGACCCCCGGCTGCCGCTGTCCGGCCCGGCCCAGATCACCGACGCCGCCCAGGCCCTCGCTCATCTGGCCCGCACGCACGAGCTTCCCGTCCTCGCCGCCGTCGACACCGACGACCCCCAGCTGATCGCCGCGCTCAGCCTCGACATCACCGTCACCCTGGCCCGCGACGCCGACCAGATCCACGCCACCGTCACCGAACGCGACCTCGGCCCACAGGCCACCCTCACCCTCCACGCCGACCTCGCCCACGCACGCATCACCGACCCCACCCACCCCCACGCCAGCGCCGTCACCCCCGCCCCAGCACCACAGACACCCTCGGCAGTGACTCCGCAGACGCCTCTTCAAGCCCCCACCAGCCCATCCCCGGACCCCACGCCCCCCCAGCCGGCCCCGACGGCCCACACGGCCGCCCCACGCAAGCCATCGCCCCGCCGCACCACAGCCCCACCCCCGCCCCAAGGCGGCTACGCAAACCGGGACTACAGCTACTTCACCGGCATGATCACCCGCGCCGTCGACGAAGCCCTCCACGACCACGACGGCGACATCACCACCGCAACCGAAGCCCTGGTGAAAAAGGCCGTACCGAACGCAATGGCCCTGTTCGAGGCGACCCGCGTCGGCGGAAATTACGAGCACACCGTCTACCCGGAAACCCTCGAATTCCTCCGGAAGAAAACCAAGGACGGCGCCGACGAAATCTGGGAAGGCCGCCACAACTGGACCAACACCCACCTCACGGACGCCCTCCAAAACGGCACCCACCCCCCGATCACCGTCAACGCCCTCGACACCAACGCCAGCTTCCTGTCCGCCTTCAAGACTCACCTGCCCATCGGCGCCCTGATCCACGACCCCCACGGCGGCTTCGACCCCAAGCGCTCCGGCATCTACCGCCTCCCCACCCGCCCCACCTGGCACCACCCCGACCTGCCCGACCCGATCGGCAACCGCCGCGAAGACGGCCCCGTCCTCCTCGACGACGCCACCATCCGCCTCCTCATCCGCTGCGCCCGCCTCGGCCTGTGCGAGGCCCCGCACATCACCGAATGCTGGACCTCCGGCACCAGCGAAGGCCTCCTGGAAAAATTCCGCCGCGTCCTGACCGAGGCCCGCACCAACGCCCTCGAAACCGACGACACGGTAACCGTCGAATACATCAAAGCCATGTATTCGAAATTCACGTCCACCATCGGAGAATCAAGCGTCAACCGCGACATCCGCCGACCCGACTGGATGCATATCATCCGCTCCCAGGCATTCGCCAACCTCTGGTATAAATCCCACCGGGCCCACAGCAACGGCCTGACCGTCGTCCGCGTCCGCGGCACCGACGAACTCCACGTTGCCGGCGACTGGCGCACCGTCTTCACCGAAGGCCGCCTCACCACCCAGATGAAACAAAAAGACCAGTACCCCCTGCCGAGGAAGAGC
Organism: Streptomyces montanus; assembly: GCF_005786655.1. NCBI lineage: Bacteria > Bacillati > Actinomycetota > Actinomycetes > Kitasatosporales > Streptomycetaceae > Streptomyces > Streptomyces montanus. The sequence goes on along the minus strand of NZ_VBZC01000087.1, from coordinate 23,876 downwards.
GCCCGATAGATGTCGACCGACGGATGGAAAAACTTCGGCAACTACGGCGCGGACCGCGACCCCGGAAACGTCCACGGCAAAATCGCCCTCGCCCGCGCCCTCGAAGACGCCCTCGAACGCATGATCATCGACGGCGGAATCAAATCCCCCGTCGACACCCGCCGCGGCCTGAAAGCCCGCATGCGCTACCTCACCACCACCAAAGGCGGCCCCCAAGCCCTGGCCGACGCCGGCATCCACGCCAGCCCCACAACGATCCGCGCCTGGACCCGCGGCACCCAGCGCCCACGCCCCGCCAACCTCGAAGCGATCGACACCGCTTACTGGAACCTTCGCGCCCACAACGTGCTCGCCAACCCCGGTGCCCTCAAGCAGCACCTCAACCGAGGCGGCCGCGGCACCCGCATCGAGATCCACCCCGTCAACCAGGCCGCCGTCGACGAGCCACGCCGCCGCGACAACCTGAGGATCCAGCACCGGCAGGTCCGCTACATCTGGGACGACGCCGTCGACGCCCTCGTCGCCAGCGACCTGAACACCATGGAAGACCTCTGGGACGACATCATCGCCGAACTCGACTCCGACTGGGGCGCCTACACCTACGTCTCCTACATCGGCATCGGCGCCTGACACGACCGCCTGCAGCCTGCCTGACCGGCTCAAGACGGCGTCCAGCGGCCCAAAGACTCCCGGGCTCTGCGCCCGGGTGCGGTTGCCGGCTCCTCCGCCGGAAGAGAGCCATTCCCGGCACGAGCGGTTGGCCGGCCGCCCGGCGCCCCCGCAGTTGGCCTGACCGGCCGCCTCCCATCCAGGCCAGGCCGCATGCAGAGCGGATACCACCCACCTCGTCGCCGAGCCCCCGCCCGGCTGGGGCTCGGCCCGCACTGTGCCCCAGGCCGACGACCCCGATGCCGGGCGGCCGGATGCCGGTTCAACGGCGTACGGGCCGCTCCTTGACCGATCGGAGCTGAGCGGCGGGGTCGTCGTAGGGGAGCAGGGAACTCTGCTCGACGAAGGACGTGATGACGGGCCACAGGCCCTCGCCCACGTCGGAGGGGTTGCCTTCGTGACGTTCGGTGACGGCTGCTGCCGCACCGGCCAGGAGGTCGGCGAGCTGGATGGAGGGGTGGTCGACAGAGTCGCCGCGGACGACGGCGGCGACATCGGCACCGCGTTCCCGTGTCAGCAGGGTCATGCCGACAGGAGCGCAGGCGTACTCTCGCACGGTCCGCAGGGCGTCGTCGGTGAGCATCTGCTGTTCATCGGTGAGGACACTGACACGGCCGACACGGCGGTCCCACCGGCGGGCCGTCTGGGCAACTGCGGGGATGAGCATCTCTAACTGCGGAAATACCGGGTCGGCCGGGTCCTTGTGGAAGGTGGCGGCGTAGTCGCGAGTCCCGCGCAGCCGGGCCAACAGTGCGGTGACCGCTTTCCTCGTCGAGGCCGCCCACGCCTGGTCGAGGGCGGCCACGAACACGCCGAGCGCCTCGTCCTGCCGGCTCGTGCCGCGCCGGGAGGCCAGCGTCACGAACGCGGACATCAGCTCCTGGAACAGGGTGCCACGCAGAGCCCGCGGTCCTTCGAGCGCGAGCGTGCGCGCCAGAGCACGGGCCTTTCCGTCGGCGTACAGGTTCCCTCCTTCGTCGTGCTCCTTCTCTTCCAGCAGCAGGTCGATCACTTTCGCTGCTGCCGCGTACTCCTTGTCGACCACGTACACCGAGCACCTGTCGTGGAGCGCACCGCCGGGCTCCCATAGGTGCTGCAGCAGCGACCACCGGTTGGTGCGGTTCTTGAACAGGTCGAATTTCAGTTCCTTGGCCTGCCGGATTCCGGCCTGGTCCCGCAGCTGCTGTATGAGCGCGGCTGCTTCGACGTCATCGACGGCGACGGAGGCGTAGACCATGAACCGGCGCTGGCGGCCGACGAGTTGCTCACCGTCCCAGCCGGACTCGTCGCAGGCGATCCACCGCCCACGGTCCTCACCGTCTGTGGTGGCCTCGGGCTGGTTCAGCTGGGTGTACTTCTCTCCGGTCAGCGGCACGACGGCATTCTCCCTGCCGCCCGGAACCTGCCCGCACCGGGATCGAGGCGGGCAGGCCGTGGGACGATGGCCCGCAGGCCGCGCCCGTCGGTGAACAGGGCCCGGCCGTGGTCAAGCAGGAGGCAGGCATGCCGAGTTCACGCGACAGGCGCGCCGGGAATAGCTGATACTGGCGCGGTGCCCGGCCGTACGGAGACGAAGGTAGCCGCCCGGGCCAACCGCGCCTACACACACCGCGCGATGCGGTACCTGGCGCGGCAGAGCGTGCGTAGTTCATCGACGTGGGCGCGGGACTGCCCGCGGCCCCGTATCTGCACGAGGTAGGCGGTCGCGCCCGACGCCGCGGTCGTCTATGTCGACGATGACCGATCGTCCTCGTCTACGCCGACGAACTGCTGCACGGCAGCGCGGAGGGAACGGTCCGCTGTGTGGAGGCCGACGCGCGGGGGCCGGAGGAGGTGCTGGCCGTAGTCGAGCGGACCGGGACCGTTGACTTCGGCCGGCCGGTGGCCCTGTGCCTGCACGACCTGCTGCCCTTCATCCCGTGCATCACGTACAGGAAGCCGATCATGGCGAGTATCCGTACCACACTGCGCGCCGCGGCGATCTCAAGGCGCCAAGGAAGTCATGGCTCATTGTCAGTGCCAGGCTCGATAATCCGGAGTCATGGTCAACGAGTTAGAGGGGCCGGCGGCTCGCCAGCGCGTCACCGCAGCGTACGCAGCTCACGAGTGGGCTCCGCACCCAGACGTCGACTTCGAAGATTTGAGAGCGGCGAAGAGGCTGGCGTGGGCAGAGCTGGAACGCGCAGGCGCGCCATTGGACGCTCCCGGAGGGCGTCTCTACCTGCTCGGCTTTGTGGGCCCTGGTCCCGATCTGAAACTGGGCATGATCACGCGGAAGCCCAGCAGTCCGGACAACTCCGTGTTGAAGTACCTGAAGAGCCACGAGCGCAGGGCCAACGCCTACAGATGCTTCCTGGTACGCGGATGGATCTCGCGGCCGGTCAAGGCCATGGTGCGTGACTGGGAGGAGAAGGCTCTCAATGCCGTTGGGGCGCTCGACGGTACGTTCCGCGACGGCGAGTATTTCTATGACGTGGACTTCGATGCGGCCGTCGCGGCAGCGCAAGCCGCACGTAGGAACTCGCTTGCGCACTGAGTACATACGCTACCGGGCACACTCTGGGGCCAAGTCTGGCGATACCGTGGAAGCACATGCCAGGAAGCCCCCGATGAGCGAGCAGCCGGCCCCCATGCCCGACTGCCAGCCCCTCGATGAGCATGCCGCCGCGTCCGTCCGGGCGTACGCGGCCACCAGCGCGCGAAGGTCGACGTCCTCGCCTCCGTGCTGGAGGAGATCGCGGAGAACGGCTACCCAGCCGCAGAGTCGGGCGTGTCGTGGGAGGAAGCCCAGGACGCCCACTTGGAATGCCTCGCCGGCGAGCAGCCCCGTGTCGCCTGAGCACGCGCCACGCCGGCTCCACGGCGAGAGACCCACCGCCTGGACCGCGCGATCGTCGCGATCAGCGTCAACCTGATGGTCTGCAGGGGAGTGCCCGTTGTCCTTAGTGGTCGCGTTTTGAAGTCCTTCGGGGCTTGACCCCGTGGGGATACTGTGCGTGAAGCGTTGGTCAGAGGGGTTCTCGCCGCCCGGTGCCGGCTCTCCTGCACCTACCGACTGCCGGGGCGGCTGTCCGCGTGTCTCTATTCCGGCGCGCATCCGCGCAGGATGGACACGATCACGTCGTCCAGTCCGTGCTCGGCCACTTCAGGCGGGAGCATGCCGCTTACCGCGAGGCTGGCGTATCCGTGCAGTGCGGCGAAGACCGGCAGGCCGACTCGTTCTACCGGCCCCTGCCGCACCTCTCCTCGGCGTTGGCCCTCACCGATCAGTTCGACGATCTGCCCGGCCCAGCGGCTGGCGGCCACACCCAACGCGTCCGACGCCTCCGGGCTGTGCTTGGCCGAAAACATCAGGTCGAGCAGCGCGGCGTTGTCCACGGCGAAGCCCACATAGGCCCGGGCCAAGGCATCCAGCTGCTTGGCGAACGACCCGCCGGCCTCTTTCTGTGACGCCGTGATGGCCCCGGCGACCCGCTCGAAGCCAGTCAGCGCCAGTGAGTCCAGCAGGGCCTGCTTGGTCTTGAAGTGGCGGCTGGGTGCGGCGGGGCTTACCCCGATGTCGCGGGCCAGTTCCCGCAGGGACAGTGCGTCCGGCCCCTTCTCTCGCAGGGTCTGCTCGGCACGTGTGAGCAGTGCGGCGCGGAGGTCTCCGTGGTGGTAGGGGCGGTTCGTCATGACCTCAGTTTATCCGGATGTGAGCAACGCCCACATTGTTGGCGTTGCATACATTGTTATCACCGCATACATTGGGGTCGTGAAGAAGACCACGAACACCCGGCCCTGGAACGCAACCGACATGCCCGACCAGACCGGCCGCACCGCCGTCGTGACCGGCGCCAACAGCGGGGTCGGCCTCGCTACCGTCGAGGCGCTGGCCGGAGCGGGCGCCCACGTCGTCCTCGCCGTGCGAGATGTGCGGCGCGGCGAGGCAGCGGCCGCAACTGTGCGCGGGAGCGTGGAGGTGCGCCGCCTCGACCTGGCAGACCTCTCCTGCGTGCACGCGTTCGCCGCCGGCTGGCAGGGCGACTTGGACCTGCTCGTCAACAGCGCCGGCGTGATGAACCTCCCCGAGGCCACCACCAAGGATGGTTTCGAGATGCAGCTCGGCACCAACCACCTCGGCCACTTCGCCCTGACCAACCTGCTGCTGCCGCGCATCACCGACCGCGTGGTGACCGTGTCCTCCGCCGCCCACAAGGCCCCCGGCAGCCCCCGCATCCATTTCGACAACCTCAACCTGACCGGCGAGTACGACCCCATGAAGGCATACAGCCAGTCCAAGCTGGCCAACCTGCTGTTCACTCTGGAACTCCAGCGACGGCTCACCGCGGCGGGCTCGCCAGTTCGCGCCATGGCCGCGCACCCCGGCTGGGCCGCCACCAACCTCCAGAGCAACGACGCCAACCCCCTACGGCGCCTGTTCCTGCGCCTGGGCAACAAGTTCGTCGCCCAGGACAGTCACGCCGGTGCGCTCAACTCCCTGTATGCCGCCGTCCAGGACCTGCCCGGCGGAAGCTTCGTCGGCCCCGACGGCAGGGCCGAGATGCGTGGCACCCCGAGCCTGGTCGGCCGCTCGGCGGCGGGCAGCGACCCGGCCACCGCCCGGCGCCTGTGGACCGTCTCCGAGGAACTGACCGGCGTCACCTTCCCCGAACTGGCCGCGACAGTTCAATCCTGAGGTTTCCGGCCCGGTGCTACCCCCAACCAGCTGAACTCGTGGGGGCGGCAACCTGCGACGGAACGGGCGGACGTGCTCGGCGGTATGCAGGCTCGGCCAGCCACGCCTTCGGCCACCGTTCCACCGCACCCTGCATGCAACAGCGCATCCGCCTGGAGCCCGGCCGCTGCACTGCCGGAACCAGAGAGCAGGCGCCGCGGCACAAGCATGCCCTCCCACTGCCCCGAAGGACCGGCACCCCGCCACCCATGCCCGCACACCTCGCCATACCCGTGATGCTGACCGCCTCCGAGCGCCACCAGCTGAAGAGGGTCGCCTATGGCCACAAGAGCGCCTACCAGGCCCGGATGCGCGCACAGGTCGTGCTGCATGCGGCCCGCGGTCGCTCCAACGCGCGCATCGCCCGGGAGACAGGCATGCATCTGGATACCGTGCGCCGCTGGCGGAGCCGGTTCGCCGACGGCCGCATCCCCGCCCTGGCCGACCGCAAGCGTTCCGGGCGCCCAGCCCGCTTCACCCCCCTGCAGGTCGCCCAGGCCAAGGCACTGGCCTGTCAACTGCCCGCCGAGAGCCGCGTTCCGCTATCGCGCTGGTCGTGCCCGGAGCTGGCCGCCGAACTCACCGCGCGCGGCATCACAGGCACCATCTCGGCGTCCACCGTGCGCCGCTGGCTGCACCAGGACGCCCTCAAGCCCTGGCAGTACCGATCGTGGATCTTCATCACCGACCCCGCCTTCCGGGCCAAGGCACAGCGGGTCCTTGACCTGCATGCCCGCACCTTCGAGGACACCCCGCTCGGCGAAGACGAGTACGTGATCTCCGCAGACGAGAAGACCTCTATCCAGGCCCGCTGCCGCTGTCATCCGACCCTCGCCCCGGGCCAGGCCAGAGCGATGCGCGTCAACCACACCTACGGCCGGGGCGGAGCTGTGGCCTACCTGGCCGCCTACGACGTCCACCGGGCACAAGTCTTCGGCCGCTGCGAGAGCACTACCGGGATCCTGCCGTTCATGAACCTGGTCGAACAGGTCATGACCGCCGAGCCCTACGCCAGCGCGAAACGCGTCTTCTTCGTCGTCGACAACGGCTCCTCGCACCGCGGGAAGAAAGCCATCGACCGCCTGGCGACCCGGTTCCCGACCGCAGTCCTGGTCCACACCCCCGTCCATGCCTCCTGGCTGAACCAGATAGAGATCTTCTTCTCCATCGTGCAACGCAAGGTCGTCACGCCCAACGACTTCACCGACCTCAACGAGGTCCGAAACCGGCTCCGAGCCTTCGAAGACCGATACAACGCCACGGCACAGCCGTTCCAGTGGAGGTTCACCACCTCCGACCTGGACGATCTACTGGCCCGAATTGACCGGCACGAGCCCGCCGACCGACAAGAGGAATCCTCCATCGCCCTGGCAGCCTGATCAACCCCCGAAGGACTTCCGGAGCTGACCACTTAGTCATCTGAGTGTCAGTGGCGCAGGCGTGGTGACCTGGTGGTTGACGCTGACGGGTGGTGCCCACCGTTGCTGACATGAGTAACGAAGGGCCATGTCATTCTCACGCCGACCACCACATGTTCATGGCTGTCACCGTGAACATCGAGCGTCTCAGCGGCCCGCCACTGGCGCGGGAAACTCCTTTACCGCGACCACCGACTGCCCTCCAGACCTTTCTGGATCAGCACGGGTTCCGCCGGTCGGGAGGCTGTGCTCAGCTGGCGAAAGCGTCTTGGACCGCCCCGCGATGGCTGCTCCACCAGGCGGCCAGGCGCTCGACCGGCTCCAAGACCACATCGGCTGAGGCGTCGGCTTGGTCGTAATGAAACTCGAAGATCCAGAAACTGACCAGGTGCTTCCACCACAAGCGTTCCACCGCCTGCGCCAGCACCATTCGCGGGAGCGGGGTCGCAGCCCGATAGCCGCGCACGAACGCCGCCACCCTCGCGAGGTCAAGCACACCGTCCTCGCTGTCGAACTGGACTACCGCGGTACGGGCGACCTCATGAGCGAAGGACCGCACAGCCAAACGGTCCCAGTCCAACACGGCACTGACCTGTCCGTGGTGATGCAGGATGTTGCGCCATCCCAGGTCTCCGTGAGTCCATCCGTACGGCCCGCCCCACGGCCCGAAGGAGGGAGCGTGCCCGGCGTGCGCGGCCAAGAGCTCCCTGCGACGCTCCAGCAGATCCAGCGCTCGAGTGTCGAAGGGAGTCGGGTTCGGTAGGGCGCGGCAGGTTGCGGCCAACCTCTCGACGGTTGCCAGCGCTGACTCCACCCCGCCGGGACTGGCCTGCGGCCGCGGCCCGGTGCCGGGTAGCGGGACGCGCAGGGGATCATTGAGGACCCGCTGCAGGTCGGCGACCAGGGTTCCGAATTCCGCGGCCTGCTCCAGGGACAGTTGACGGCCCGGCAGATGCGTACCGTCTGCCCAGTGTGACAGTCCATAGCTGCGCGGTCCGATCTGCAGTAGTGGTTCGCCTCCCCGGGTCGGCACCCACGTCGGCACCGGTAGCCCGAGTCGGGCAAGGGCCGTAAGAACCCGCGCGCTACGTGACACCTCCTTGGCATCGGCGCGATGCAGCAGCTTGAGCGCGAAGTCACCGTTGCCGGTCTGTATCCGCCAGTTACGGTTGAGTACTCCGTTGGGCAGGAAGACCAAGCCGTGGACCTCGCCGAGACTGAACTCCCGGCGGATCACCTTGAGATCCTCGCGATCCACGATCGGTGCCGGATCACGAGATGAAGAGGGGGGCTGTGTCGTCACCAGCGGCACAGTAGCGGGACCATGGCCCCGATCGCGGGCAGTGGATCGTAACCGCTACCTGGGCAGCTTCGCGGTTCGCTCCGGGTAGGCGGTGCCGACGTAGCGCATGGCGGTCCCTTCGCTGATGCCGAAGAGCCTCATGAGCTTGAGCGGATCGCCGGTGGCGAAGGCTTCGTCGAGGATCCGGTCCTGGCGCAGCCTGTCGAGGGTCAGGCCCTTGGGCAGGATCAGTTGCATGGTGACCCTGTGCACGGCCGGGTGGTCCGGATCGAGGGCGGTTTTCTGGCTGACCAGCAGGTGGGGGTTGACGGAGGTGGGCCAGCGCTGGTGGCGGTAAGTCAGCCAGTCGGCCGTGAGCTGGTGGGTGAGTTCCTCCAGGTAGAGGGTGTGCCGCAGCAGGCCACGACGCAGTTCGAGGGTGCCCCGGGCGAGGTTCAGATCGGCGGTGCGCACGGTACGGATCTCGCCGGCGGGGACGGCGTGCACAGCAGCCAGGACGATGGCGAGGCGCGCGAACGGAGTCTCGGCGTCGTCGAGCAGGCCGGGCAGCAGGTCGGAGAGAACCGGCCGTGGGATACCTGTCAGATCACCCACGGCCAGGTGGCGGGCAAGGTCGCGGAAGACGAGCCGCTCCCGCTTGAGAGCCCGGAACAGGCTGCGAAGGGAGATGGCAAGCTGCCGTCGGGTGGTCCCGGTCAGGTTCTCCAGCGCGTCGTGGAGGTGGTCCGAGGTGACTTCCCGAAGGCTCCCCGGAGGCCGGGGTGCCGCTGCTGTTCATCGAGGCCGACAACTGCTACGAGGAGGCCGCGACCATCGCGGGCAAGTTCGACAAGTACATGCGTTTCTACCGGCGCAAGGTGAAGGACACCGACGGCAAGGAGAAGCCGATGTGGCGCACCCGCCGGTCCTGCTCGTCTTCCACCAGGTCGGCCCTCGACCCGCCCTGAGCCAGATGAAGAAGGGCGCCGAACTCACCCGCTCCCACTGGCAAGGCGACTGGTACCGCGAAGGCGGCTACCACTCGTACGACGGGAAGATCCCGATCGTGACGACCAACCTGGAGCTGCTGCGCGAACACGGCCCGGCCGGACCGGCGTTCTGGCGCTTCGGCCGCAACGGCCGCCAGTGCCTCCTGGACGCGATCGGCAACCGGCGCATGGATGACGTCGCGCCCGCAATCAGGCCGCTGCGAAAGCCCGTCAGGAGGCGTACAGGGCCGAACAGCAGCGCCTGGCTGAACAGAAGACCCGCGACCGAGAAGCCCGACGGCCTGTCTGCACCAGCTGCGGCACGAAGTTCACCGACAACCGCTGGGAGGCCGTCGAAGCCGTGGACCACTGGAGCGGGCCCAATTGGTACCCGCAGTTGTGCGAACGGTGCGAGGACCGTGCCATCGAGGCCGAACGACGAGCTGAAGAAGCCGAGCGCGAGCGCCAGGAGCAGGAAGCAGCACAGGCCGCGCAAAAGGCCAGCGGCTGGCTCTCACGCTTCCGCACCTGACCCGGGCAATCCTCTCCACCGTCAGCGCGGGCAAGTCCAGGCGGCTCTGGGCAAGCCTGCGTTGTCGGTGGTGGCTGGACGGCATGGACAGCGACGATGAGCAGCTGCTGCGCGGCCGGATCTATGGCACCGATCCCGACCACTCCGGCCCGCAGCGGGGATAGCAATACGCTGAACTGGTCGGCGGGCCGCTGGACGGCCTGCTGCTCGACATCACCGGCACATCACCGGCTGGAAGCCGGACGAGGTCGACACCGGCGTCTCCCTCCAGACGGAGCTCGGGCAGTTCGGCCCCGGTGGCCGGGCGCTGTACGACCCGCGCCCCTGACTCACTGGGGCACGGTGCTTTCCCGGACCACGAGGGTGGGCCGGAGCAGGACCTGTTCGGCCTTGGCGTCCGGGTCCTTGAGCCGGTCGAGGAGGAGGCGCATGGTGTGTCGTGCGACCAGTTCCAGTGGCTGGGCGAGGCTGGTCAACCCCGGGTCGACGAAGTGTGCGCCGACGCTGTCGTCGAATCCCACGACGCCGACGTCACGGCCGGCGGCCAGTCCCCGCTCGTGACACGCTCGGAGCGCACCGATCGCGATCGTGTCGCTGACGCACACGAAGCCTGTTGGTGGCGTCTTCCTGTCGAGGAGTCGGCCGGCGAGCTCCCGCCCCGTGCTGATCTCGTCGGGCCCGCGGACCGCGAGATCACGGGTCGAGAAGCCATGTGAACGCATGGCCCGGCGCCAGCCGGACTCCCGGTCGTCCCCGAACCCGTTGCGCCCGTCCCAGCCCAAGTAGGCAATGCGCCGGTGACCGCGTTCGGTGAGATGGTCCACGGCCTGCTCCGTACCGGCGGCGCCGTCGACGTCGACCCACCACGTGTCCGACATGGGATGACCCCAGGGGCGCCCGAACGAGACGAAGGGAATGCCGCGTTCGCGCAGGAAGGTGATACGAGGGTCGTGGTCCTGGGTGGAAGTGATCACGAAGCAGTCGACGGTGTTCGTGCTGAAGATCTCCTGGATGACCTGGATCTCTTCCTCGTCGGTGGCGGCGGGGTGGCAGAAGACCGCGTGGTCGGCTCGGTGTGCCGCTACCGAGAGTTCGTAGAGATAGCTCGCCCATACCCCGCCCGACTGACCTTCGGTGGTCGGCAACAGCCGAAAGCCCACGGCCCGCGGAGACTGCGTTCGCAGCGAACGCGCAGCCTGGTTGGGTCGGTAACCCAACTCGTCGACTACTTTGAGGACCCGACGCAACGTTGTTGGGCTGAGACGGTCCGGAGAGTTCAAGGCGTAGTGAACGGTCTGCTTGGAAACTCCCACCCGCGCCGCCACCATGGCCATGGTCGGCCTTGACGCCCCTGACGTTCCCTCAGTGGCCGGTCTCCGACCGCGCCGCGGAACCGATGGTTGATCGGTAAAACCCATCCGCCCATTCTGGTGGGCAGGAAGCGCGACAGTCAAGGATGTTCGACCCGCCCGCCCTTATGGTCGCGCCGATCAGGGCCGCAGGATCGCTGCGGGCTGTCGTCATGCGTATGCCTCGCGCCGCAGAGAACACCAGTGACCTGGTGGAAGATCCGCGAAGTGGTCAGGGGGCATGCCGGGCCCCTCCCGATGACGCCCCAGTGCGGGCGGCGCTCCGACGGTCGCCGTCACGTTCATGCAGACCTCTTGACCTGCTGCGGCAAACGCCCCTACGGTCCCTGTTTTATCGGTAACACAGAAGTCATACCGATGACACCGAGGGCCCGCGAACCTGCGCCCACAAGCTCGACCAGGCGCCGTGACGCGGCGAAACGAACAACGGCTGCTCTACGGCGACGTACCGTCAGCGGAAGGGACGACTGTGTTCAGACACAAGAATGTGATCAAGGAGGCGGCTGCCACCACGGCTGTGGACCGCCGCAACCTCCTCAAGGCGGGCATGTTCGCCAGTCTCGGTCTGGCCGCAGCGCCCGCCCTTGCGGCATGCGGCGGCGGCTCCTCAGGGAGTGGACCTGCACTGAAGTGGGCGGGTTGGGACGGGCCACCCCAGTCGGAAGTGTTCCGTCGGTTCTCCGAGAAGATGACCGAGAAACTGGGCGTGAAGGTCACTTACCAACAGGTCGTGGGTGACTACCTCTCCAAGCTGCTGTCGCAACTGTCGGCCGGCGCTGCTCCCGACGCCATCTACGTCGGTGACATCTACATGGCCAAGCTGATCGAGACCAAGCAGCTGCTCGACCTCACCGACTACCTGGACAGTGGCGACGCCGCGGTCAAGCTCGATGACTTCCACGAGGGGCTTTACCAGTGGTGCAGGCCTGCGGATGGCAGCCCCGGACTGTACGGGCTGCCGGTGGACTGCAGCCCGCTGGTGTTCTGGTTCAACAAGGGCCTCCTGGCCGAGGCGGGCGTCAGCACCGACCCGGCCGCCCAGTTCGAGGCGGGCACCTGGACCCAGGACGCGCTGACCGACCTGCTCGACAAGGTCCGCGCCACCAAGAAGAAGGGCCTGCTGATCGGTTCCGGCAACTGGTTCGACTGGTTCGGCTGGATGTCCACCTTCGGCGGGACGCTCTTCGACGAGTCCGGCAAGGCGGTGTTCGACGCCGACCCCAAGTCCCAGGAAGCGCTGGCGTGGCTGTTCGAGCAGTTGAAGTCGGGAAACATCGCCTACTCCGGCACCCTCCCGCAGGGACAGAGCGGTGACGTGCTGTTCTACGCAGGCCAGCTGGCCTGCGTCACCTCCAGCCGCGTCATCCTGCCGAACGTCCAGAAGCTCAAGTTCGGCTTCGACATCGCCCCCTTGCCCTCCCTGTCCGGTAAGGACGTCATGCCGGTACCGGTCAACACGGCGGCGCTGTCGGTCAACGCCAAGTCCAAGAACCAGGCCAAGGCGCTGGAGTTCCTCGGCAACTACCTGAACGCCGAAGGGCAGAGGTTCCGCCTGTCCGGCGGCGGCAACGCGGTGCCGTCGGTCAAGGGCCTGGACGACATCGTCACCGAGGGCAACGTGCCCGCGCACGGCAGCCTGTTCAACGACGTCGCGGCCAAGGGCTACGCCGTCCCCAGCGCGATCGCTGGCAGCGCGAAGGTCGCCAACGAACTCCCGCAGCTGGTGGACAAGATGCTCAAGGCGGGCAACGAGACGCCGAAGTCGTTCAGCGGCAAGGTGGTCCGGCTGATCAACGGGGGCGCCTGATGGCCGTCAGCAGTGCCGGTTCCCGGGCCCGGGCGCAGCTGACGTCCGCGGAAGGGGACGTCCACGCGGACCGGCGGCGCCGGCGCCGGCGAGGCGGGGACACGGCCGCGGGATACCTGTTCCTGGCGCCCCAGTTGCTGGGGCTGGTGGTGTTCATGGTCGGCCCGCTGCTGTTCGCCCTGGTGCTGGCGTTCTACCACTGGGACGGGTTCGGCACCCGGTCCTTCGCCGGGCTGTCCAACTTCGCGGAGGTCGTGTCCTCCCCGCGCATCCAGCGCTCGGCGGTCAACACCGTCTGGTTCACGGTGTTGCAGGTGCCGGGACTGATGCTCACGGGATTGTTCTTCGCCCTGCTGATGCAGCGGGCCGGCAAGCTGACCCCGGTGTACCGGCTGGCGTTCTTCGCCCCGGTGATCACCTCTTCGGTCGCGGTCGCGGCGATCTGGCTGTGGCTGTTCAACCCCGACATCAGCCCGGTCAGCAACGCGCTACGCGGGATCGGGATGCCCGCGCCGAACTGGCTGCAGGACGCCCGGTTCGTCATCCCGGCCTTCGCGATCGTCGGGATCTGGCAGGGCCTGGGCTACCAGCTGGTCATGTTCATGGCCGGGCTGCAGAGCATCGACCGCTCGTACCTGGAAGCCGCCTTGCTGGACGGCTGTTCGGAGTGGCAGAAGCTGCGGCACGTCACCATCCCGCTGCTGTCCCCGACCATCCTGTTCCTCTCCATCACCTCGATCATCGGCTCGTTCCAGGTGTTCGACTACATCTACGTCTTCTTCGGCGACGGGGCTCCGGACTCCGCCCGCACCATCGTCTACGAGGTGGTCCAGACCGCCTTCGGCGAGTTCAACTTCGGGGAGGCATCGGCTCTCGCCTTCCTCCTGTTCCTGGCCCTGCTCATAGTCACCGGCTGCCAGCTCGCAGCCCAGAAGAGATGGGTCCACTACACAGAATGAGTACTTTCTCCGACACCATCAGCCGAGCGGTCACGACCGCCAAGGGCGCTTCCGGCTCCGGCCGGCCCGCCCGTCACAAACTGCTGCTGCACGCGGTCCTCCTCGTCTGCGCCATCGGCATGGCGCTGCCGTTCGCCTGGATGCTGTTCTCCTCGTTCAAACCCTTGGGCGAGATCTTCATGCAGCCGCCCAAGCTCTTCCCTCAGGACTGGAACCAGCAGGGCTACCGCACCGCACTGGACGGGGCCGACTTCGTCCGCGGGTTCTGGAACAGCACCTACATCGCCCTGACGGTCACCGCGGTCTCCCTGCTCACCTCGGCGATGGCCGCCTACGCGTTCGCGCGGATCGACTTCTGGGGCCGCCGTTGGCTGTTCATGGTCTTCCTCGCGACCATGATGGTCCCCGGCCAGCTCACGATCATCCCGCTGTACATCATCATGGGCTGGCTGGGCTGGGTGGACACCCATGCCGCAATCATCGTGCCGCCCGCACTGTTCAACGCCTTCGGCGTCTTCCTGCTGCGTCAGTACGTCAAAGGCATCCCCGTGGAGTTGGAGGAAGCCGCCCAGCTCGACGGCGCCGGCCGGGTCCGCAGGTTCGTGACGATCATCCTGCCGCTGCTGCGCACCCCTCTCACGGCGTTGGGGATCTTCACCTTCCTCGCCCAGTGGAACAACTTCTTCAACCCGCTGATCTTCCTCAACAGCTCCGACAAGTTCACGCTGCCGCTGCTGGTCAACCAGTTCATGGGCCAGTACACCTCTGACTGGCCCGCTCTGATGGCCGCCACGACCTTGCTGGCGGCACCGATGCTGATCGTGTTCGCGTTCGCGCAACGCCAGATCGTCGAAGGCATCGCCCTGTCTGGCTCCAAGTCCTGAGCCACGCACGTTCACAAGGCCGGTGGCCGAACTCCGGGCTACGCCAGGCCACCCAGCGCTCCCAGCCGATGAACCCCACGACAACACCCATCCGAGAAGGGCACGCATGACCCCCCACAAAGACCCCTCCGACCAGGACAACCCCACCCACCACCCGGCACCTACGCGGTCCCAGCACGCTCCTCCCGGTCACGACGACCACACCACCACCCCCACAGAAAAGTCCCGGCCCGACACCGGGTGGACGCTCAGCACCACCGAAACCGATGACGACTACGCGCCGACCTTCCTCGGCAACGGCTATTTCGGCGGCCGGATCCCCGCAGCGGGGACGGGATACGCGACGACGCCGATCGAAACCCAAGCGCACCTGGCCGGGTTCTTCGCCCAGGACGGCCCGATCGAGCAGTACGCCAACATCCCGACCTGGTCCACGCTCGCGTTCTCCGACGAGTCGGGCACCTACGGCCGGCTGCCACAGGCGGCGCGCGCAGGCGAACAGGACGATCCGGAGCAGGGAGCGGTGAGCAACTACCGGCAGACACTGGACCTGCGGGCCGGGTTGCTGACCACACAAGCGACATGGACCTCACCGGCGGGCCGCCGCACCGATCTCACCTACCAGGTACTGGTCCACCAGGCCCGGCATCGCGTGGCCGCGGTCCAACTCACCTTCACCCCGCACTGGAGTGGCAGCGCCCGCGTGTCCGGGGTCTTCGACGGGACCAGCGCACGGCTGACCGAACAGTCGAGCAAGGGCTACGACCATACGGCGGCCGAGTCGTACGAGACGGTGACGACGCTCGGCACGGGTATCACCGCAGCGCTCGCGTCGCGACTGGAACTGCCTACCGGGATGGCGGCACACATCGCCGAGTTCGAGACCGACCAGGTCCAGTCGGTTGGTGTGCAGGCCACCTTCGATGTGCAGGCCGGCAGCACGTACACGGTCACCAAGTACGTCGGTGTGGCCGGCTCCCAGGACTCCGAAGACCCGTTGCCGGCTGCTCGCGCCGCCGCGGCGGCCGCGGCGGACACCGGGTACGGGGACCTGCTGGCCGAGCACGAGGCGGCGTGGGACGACCTGTGGCGGGCCGATATCGAGGTCCTGGGGGATCCGGTGCTGCAGCTGCAGGTCCGCGCGAGCATGTTCTACCTGCTGGAGAGCACCCGCGCCGGGGTGAACTGGAGCCTGTCCCCGTGCGGCCTGTCCGGCGACGGTTACAACGGGCACGTCTTCTGGGACTCTGAGACCTGGATGTATCCAGCGCTGCTGGCCCAGCACCCGGACATCGCGGTGGGTATGAACACCTATCGGCAGCAGCGTCTGGCCGCGGCCCAGGAGTATGCGACCCGAACAGGGTTCGCGGGCGCGAGGTTCCCCTGGGAGAGCGCGCTGCATGGAGACGAACAGACCCCACCCGGTTTTGAGATGGGTGACCTCGAGCACCACATCACCGCTGACGTCGCACTCGCCCACTGGCAGTACTACCTCGCCACCGGCGATCACGGCTGGCTCACCGAGAAGGCCTGGCCGGTGCTGCAGGGTGCCGCCGAGTTCTGGGTGAGCTCCGCCGTTCCCAATGCCGCCGGCGGCTACGACATCAACCAGGTGATGGGTCCGGACGAATACCACTTCCCGGTCGACAACAGCGTGTACACCAACGTCGCGGCCGCGCAGACCCTGCGGACCGCCACCCGGGCGGCGAAGGTCGTGGGCGTGGCCGCGGACCCCGAGTGGGACCGGGTCGCCGACGGCCTGCGGGTCCCCTACGACGAGGATCTGGCCATCCATCCGCAGTACGACGGATACGACGGCGACACCGTCAAGCAGGCCGACGTGGTGATGTTGCAGTATCCCTGGGAGCACCCCATGCCCGCCGAGGTCGCGCGGAACGATCTCGAGTACTACGTGCCGCGCACCGACCCCGACGGACCGTCCATGACCGACTCCGTCCACTCCATCGCCCACGCCGCACTGGGGACGCCCGGGTCCGCGGCCTACGACTTCATGCGGCGCAGCGTGGACCCGTTCATACGCGGACCGTTCAACCAGTTCGCCGAGCAGCGTCACGGAGGCGCGTTCACGTTCACCACCGGACAGGGCGGCTTCCTGCAGGTGTTCCTCTACGGCTTCAGCGGGATGCGCTGGCGTGCGGACCGACTCAGGCTCGACCCGACCTTGCCACCTCAGCTGGACGGCCTCACCCTGCGCCGGATGGTGTGGCAGGGACGCGAGTTCGACGTCGAGATCGGCCCGGAGCACACCACGATCACGCTGACCGGAGGTCTCCCGACGACAGTCGAGGTCGCGGGCGCGACACACCCACTGCGTCAGGGCGCGCCGCTGATCATGCCAACCCGCCGGCCTGACCTGCTGCCCACCAGTGACCTCGCCGGCGCGTCGAGGAGAGCGTGACTGCAAGCTCGCGGTCCTTCTCCGCGTCCATCAGCGCCGCGACAGGCAATCCGGCCACCGCCTGACCATCCACGTCGCGGTTGCTGCTCGCCGCAAGCTGGTCATCACCGCAGTCGTCGTGGCGGCGCATCAGGCCCAGGGCAACAACCAACCGCGACGGGTGGCCCGCGGACGCGAAGGGGGCCCGCGGATCCCTGAGCGAAGCGGTGTCGCCTGCGACTGTTTCGTCCGCAGCCCGAACCCAGCCTCCACCGGTTCGGCAACGTGGCCAAGGCCATCGCGCTTGCAGGCGTACCCCCGCAGGCAACGGCGTCTGATGCACCGTCTCGACAGTTTCCCAGGAGATCGAACTCATGAGTTCAAAAGCACACCGGAACCCGGCAACTGCGTGCCGGGGAGCAGGATCGGAGTCCTCCTGCCGCCCAGAGCGCCCCGCGGGCTCAGCGACCATGACCGCGCCGGCCTACCGGGACCCTTCGAGACCGTTCGAGGAACGCCTCGAGGATCTGCTCGCCCGCATGACGCTGCCGGAAAAGGTCGGACAGATGCTGCAGCTGGACGCCCGGGGCGACTTGGAGGACGTCGTGGCCACGAAGCTGGCCGGGTCGATCCTGCATGCCTCGCCCGAGCGCATGCACGCTGCCGTCGAGCTGGCGGCAGCCACCAGGCTGGGGATACCGCTGCTCGTCGCTGACGACTGCATCCACGGCCATTCGTTCTGGCCGGGTGCCACGATCTTCCCCACGCAGTTGGGGATGGCCTGCACCTGGGACACCGAGCTCGTTGAGCGCATGGCCCGGGCCACCGCGGTGGAAGTCGCCGCGACGGGCATCCACTGGACCTTCTCGCCGGTGCTGTGCATCACCCGCGACCTGCGATGGGGCCGTGTGAACGAGACCTTCGGGGAGGACCCATTGCTCATCGGGGAGCTGGGCGCCGCGATGGTCCGCGGGTATCAGGGAGCGGGACTGGACGACCCGACAGCGGTTCTGGCCTGCGCCAAGCACTTCGCGGGCTACTCGGAGACGCAGGGCGGACGCGACGCGAGCGAGGCGGACCTGAGCCGGCGCAAGCTGCGCTCATGGTTTCTGCCGCCGTTCGAGAGGATCGCTCGCGAGGGCTGCCGCACGTTCATGCTCGGCTACCAGGCGATGGACGGGGTCCCGATCACGGCGAACAAGTGGCTCCTGAACGACGTCCTGAAGGGCGAATGGGAGTTCACCGGCACGCTCGTGACCGACTGGGACAACGTGGGCCGGATGGTGTGGGAGCAGAAGGTCTGCGCAGATGCTGTGGAGGCCGCGGCGGTCGCGGTGCAGGCTGGAAACGACCTGGTCATGACCACGCCGGACTTCTTCGAGGGCGCCCAGGAAGCAGTCGCGCAGGGGCGGCTGCGAGAGGAGGAGATCGACGAGGCGGTCCGGCGGATCCTGAAACTGAAACTGGAACTGGGCCTGTTCGAGGACCCACGCGCGCCGGACCGGACACGCCAGGCCGACGTGATCGGGTGCGCCGAGCACACCGCCCTCAACCTCGAACTCGCCCGAAGGTCCCTGGTGCTGCTGCGCAACGACGGCACCTTGCCCCTCGACGGCGGACTGACCGTCGACGGTCAGGGCCACACCGTCACCGCCGGGGGCCCTCGCACGATAGCCGTGATCGGCCCCAACGGCGACGACCCGCAGGCCATGCTCGGCGACTGGGCCGGCGCATCCGGCCAGGTGGACTGGATGCCGGACGGGCACCCGCGCGAGACCGTCACGACGGTGCTCGACGGGTTCCGCGCAGCCGTTCCCGACGGGTGGACGGTCACCTACGCCCCCGGCGCCGACATCGGGCGCCTCGTGCCGGACCCGCAAGGACCGGTGTACCCCGACGGGCAGCCACGTCCGCCCCTGTTCGGGCCCGCGCCCGTCGACGAAGCTCTGATCGCGGAGGCGGTGAGCCTCGCGCGCGCGGCTGATTACGTCGTCGCCGTCGTCGGAGACACCGTCGCGTTGACGGGTGAAACTTGCTCGACCGCGACCCTGGAGCTGCAGGGCGGACAGGTCGCCCTCCTCGAGGCGCTCGTCGCCACCGGCACACCCGTCGTCGTGGTGCTGGTCCACGGCAAGCCCTCGGTACTCCCCGATGCCGCGCTGGCGGCGGCAGCGCTGATCGAGGCGTTCAACCCGGGCATGCGAGGCGGCCAGGCGGTGGCCGAGCTCGTCCTCGGTCTCATCGAGCCGTCGGGACGCCTGCCCCTTTCCGTGCCACGCCATGTCGGGCAGCAGCCCGTCTACTACAACCAGGTGCGCGGCCAGCATGGTGACCGTTACGCCGACCTGACCCAGGAACCACTCTTCGTCTTCGGGGAGGGTCTGTCCTACAGCACCATCGAGTACACCGACCTGGCCATCCTCGATGAAGTCGTGGCATGGGACGGCGTGGTTCGCGCCGAGGTCACCGTCTCCAACACCGGCGCCCGGCCGGTACTGGAGACCGTGCAGGCCTACATCAGCGACGTGGTCACGAGCGTCACGTGGGCAAAGCAGGAACTCAAGACCTGGCGGCAGGCCACGGTCCCACCCGGTGACAGCGTGCGGGTCCGGCTGACGATCCCCGCCGCGGCATGCTCCCTGGTCGACGCCGAAGGGCGCCGGATCGTCGAGCCAGGAGCGTTCGACCTGCTCGTCGGCCCCAGCTCACGCGCCGCCGACCTGCTTCGCGCCCGTTTCACCCTCAGCCAGCCATGACATCCGTCACGCGGCCCGGCCCTGACAGGAGCCCACACCCGGCTGATGAGCCGCCTGCCGCATCGCTTCGAACCGGGCACCGCCGGAGCAGCACACCTCCCCACGGGTGCTGCTCCGGCAACACACACCTCACCCACCCGACCCCACCCGCGGAGGGAACCCAGTGCCCCAACCTCTCAAGACCGCCGAACCCCCGCCCCTGGCTCCCGAAGCCGCCACCGTCCCCCTGATCGACGGCACGACGTTCTGCGTCAGTGCGTACACCGGGGACATCGCGCGGCTGCAGTCGCGCCCGTCGACCGGACCGTGACATCCGTCCCCGCCCGGGCCGCTGCGCGAGCGGCATCGGCAGGCCGTCGTGACACAGCCACGCGTTCCCACCACGAGGAGGTGGCGTTCCCATGAAGGAGTACGGCGAGGCCTTGGGCAACGTAGGAGTGAGGCCCGGTACCTCACGCCGAAGGTCGGCCTGGTGCCGTTTAACGGCCGTGGCGACTGCCGCGGTACCGATGGTGACCCGGCCGAGTGACCACGCCGGATCCGGCACCCGAGGCCGCTACCGGGCCGCGGAGTCCACGGTGCCGTCGGCGACCATCCATCCGCACGCCCGCTCACGCAAGACCTGGAGGAGAACGTCCATCGGGCTGGCCCTCGGCTGCCTGTTCCTGGGCACGGCCGCGGTTCCGGCCTCGCCCGCATCCGAACCGGGCAAGGACAGTGGCGACGACAGCTGGGTGCTGAGCACGAACGACCCGTCGAAGAACTACTCACCGACGTTCGTCGGCAACGGCTACCTCGCCGCGCGGGTGCCCGCGGCAGGTCAGGGATACAGCAGCACGCCCATCGTCACCCAGTCCCAGCTCGCCGGCTTCTACGCCGAGGGCGCCGACCAGAACGAGCAACGGGCCGGCCTGCCGACCTGGACCACGCTCCGCTTCGGCCGCAGCGGCGGCGCACAGACACCGACGACGATCGCCCCTTCCACCGACGGCACCACCAGCAACTACCGGCAGTCGCTGAACCTGCGCACCGGAGTGCTGACCACGTCGTTCGACTGGACATCACCCGCAGGTGACACCACCAGCTTCGACTACGACGTCAACGCCAACCGCGCGGACGGCCATCTGGCCACGGTGAGCCTGCGGGCCGTGCCGCACTGGAGCGGGACAGCCACCGCCGTGGACGAGTTCGACGGCCGGGGACTCAACCACGCCTCCGCCACCAAGTCGCATGTGAACGGCAGGAGTGGCACGCTGTCCCAAACCGTCGTGACCGACGGGAAACTGGTCACAGCCGGGCTGAACTCCGTCCTGCGCGTCAACGGCAAAACCGTGCCCACCCAGGCGATCGCCGCGACCAGCGACGGCACCGCCGGGCAGAGTGCGGCCTTCCCCGTCCGCGCCGGCCAGCCGATCCAGATCACCAAGTTCGTGGGCATCGCCTCCAGTGTCGACACCGATCGGAAGCTTGCGGCCGCGACCCCGCAGCAGGCCGCCGCGACCACCGCGGCCCGTGCCGCCAAGGGCGGCTATCAGCGCGCGCTCGCCCGCAACGACCAGGCTTGGGCGCGCCTGTGGCAGTCCAGCATCTCCATCCCCGGTGACACCACCATGAGCGCGCAGATCCACGCGTCCATGTTCTACCTGCTCGCCAGCATGCGCGCCGGTGTCGACTGGAGCACCAGTCCGGGCGGGCTGTCCGCGGACAGTTACAACGGTCACGTGTTCTGGGACATGGAGACCTGGATGTACCCGGCGCTGCTGGCCCAGTACCCGGACATAGCGGCCGGGGCGAACTCCTACCGGCACAGGACGCTGTCCGCGGCGCGGGAGAACGCCGCCAAGCTGTCCACGCCCAGCCAGCCGATCAAGGGCGCCAAGTTCGCCTGGGAGAGCGCGCTGACCGGCAAGGAGACGGCCCCGGACCCGTGGGGCACGTACGAGATCCACATCAACTCCGACATCGCCCTGGCGCAGTGGCAGTACTACCAGGTGACCGGCGACGAGAGGTGGCTGCGGGACAAGGCGTGGCCGACGCTGAAGGGCATCGCCGACTACTGGGCCACCCGCGCCGTACCCAACTCCTCCGGCGGATACGACATCAACGACGTCATGGGGCCGGACGAGTACCACTACCCGGTCGACAACAGCGTGACCACCAACGCCGGCGCACAGGCGTCACTGCGCATCGCGATCCGCGCCGCGCACCTTGTGGGCCGGACCGCCGACCCGGCGTGGAAGAAGGTCGCCGACGGCCTGAAGATCCCGGTGGACACCAAGACAAACATCCACCCCGAGTTCGAGGGCTACAACGGGCAGACCGTCAAGCAGGCCGACGTCACCCTGCTGCAATACCCCTGGGCCGTGCCGATGTCGCCCAGCCTGGCCCAGAACGACCTCGACTACTACAAGGGGCGAACCGACCCCAACGGGCCGTCCATGACGGACGCGATCGCCGCCATCAACAGCGCGGCCCTCGGATCACCGGGCTGCCAGGTCTACGACTACCTCCGCTACAGCGCGGATCCGTACCAGGCCCCCCCGTTCAACCAGTGGTACGAGACCCGCAGGGGCGGAGCGTTCAACTTCACCACCGGCCAGGGCGGCTACCTGCAGGAATTCCTCTACGGGTTCACCGGGTTGCGCTGGGGAACCGACGCCGTCACCGTCGATCCGTTCCTGCCGACCCAGCTGCCGGGCGTCGATGTCACCGGGGTGAAGTGGCACGGCAGCACATTCGACATCTCCGTCGGACAGCAGCGCACGACGCTGACCCTGCGCTCCGGCCCCCCGCTGGCGGTTCGCGACGGCGCCCGCGCTCTGCATCGGGTCACCGCCGCCGCGCCGCTGCAGATCCCGACCCGGCACCCGGCTCCGACGCCCAAGCCCTTCAGCTGCACCGGGCTGATCACCCCGGCCACCGAGACCAGCCGCTGCGTGGACATCCAGTGGGGCGACAACAGTGACGGGACGCCGCTCCAGATCTGGGACTGCAACGGCACCGCCGCGCAGGACTGGACGCGTCCCGGCAACGGCACCGTGATGGCCGCGGGCAAGTGCATGGACGTGCGCGGCGACACCAGCGCCGACGGGACACCCGTGCAGATCTACACCTGCAACGGCAGCCCTTCACAGCAGTGGATGTACGACCAGGACACCGATGAGCTGAAAGCCTTCGGCAAGTGCCTCACCCCCTCGGGCGGCGGCACGAGCAACGGCACCCGGCTCGTGATCGAGACCTGTAACGGCAGCACCAGCCAGCAGTGGCACCTGCCATCCTGACGCTCCAGCCGCGGCTGTGCGGCACCCCGACCAGGTACCGCACAGCCCCGGGGCGCGCTCCGGCCAGTCGTGCAGGGGCACCATCCGTGACTGATGGTCTGCAGTCCTTAGTCATCTGAGTGTCAGTGGCGCAGGCGTGGTGACCTGGTGGTTGACGCTGACGGGTGGTGCCCACCGTTGCTGACATGAGTAACGAAGGGCCATGTCATTCTCACGCCGACCACCAGCCAGACCGTGGGTGGCCCCAGCACATAACCGTCATCCCCAAGACCGTTTTCACCCTGGAGAGGCAACGCTGAAAAGGCTTGGGTTTCATCACTTCGGAGAATACTCCCCGGAGGGAATCAGTAAAGAATATCCAACCCTTCACCAGAAAAAGATGATGCAACGCGAATGAATGAACCAGAAATATGTCTTTCTCTTGGCGAGTTAATAGAATCTCTGAGATATTTTGTTACCTCTTTCAGGGACGAAGAATTTCACAAGAGGTCTAGACCACTACTTCCAACACGAAGAGTAGTCGTTACATAAATTATGTACCGACCCTGAGAGTGGTACATAATGGGTACACATCAGATACAGGAGGGGCGTCCGGAGGGCGGTGTTTCAAAGCCTAAGAGATTAAATTAGCAGGTCAGAAGCGCGCAAGGAGTCAAGGCCCCGATGTCGCCACTCCAATTATGTAACGGACCGACGAGGGCGGCCCTAGCCAGCCTGTAACGCCGCGGAGCGGCGTTACAAACCGTCGCGGAGCGACGGTGCGACGTCCGTCACGTAGTGACGGCGCGTCATGTCTCCGGAGGAGACGGCGCGC
>NZ_VBZC01000086.1:0-33345 GCF_005786655.1 Streptomyces montanus | reverse complement strand
CCCGGCAGCGGCCCGCCCGGCAGCGGCCCGCCCGGCGCCGGCCTGCCGGACGCCGTCGCGCCCGCGTCGAGGCAGGGCTGGGGCAGCGACTGGAAGGAGGGCTGAACCATGGCCGCGACGCAGGTCGTCCAGTCCGAGTGGACCAAGATCCGGTCCGTGGCGTCCACCGTGTGGACACTGAGTCTCGCCGCTGTGGTCACCGTCGCGCTCGGCATGCTCATCTCGCTCCTGTCCGCGGACGAGTGGGCCACCATGAGCCCGCGGGAACGGCTGTCCTTCGACCCCACGTTCATCAGTTTCGCGGGCATGAGTCTGGGCCAGCTGGCGATGATCGTGTTCGGCGTGCTCGTCGTCTCGAACGAGTACAGCACCGGCATGATCCGCACCTCGCTCGCGGCCGTCCCGCAACGCGGCACCTTCCTGTTCAGCAAGCTCGCGGTGGCGACCGCGCTCGCCTTCGTCGTCAGCCTCGCCACCAGCTTCGTCACCTTCTTCCTCGGTCAGGCCATGCTCGGCGAGCACAGCGCGTCGCTCGGCGACGCGGGGGTACTGCGCGCGGTCATCGGTGGCGGCCTCTACATGACGCTCATCGCGGTCTTCTCGATGGGTGTCGCGGCGATGCTGCGCAGCCCGATGCTGTCGCTCGGCATCCTGATGCCGTTCTTCTTCCTGATCTCCGCCATCCTGGGCAATGTCTCGGCGACCAAGAAGGTCGGACAGTTCCTCCCGGACCAGGCCGGCAGCAAGATCATGCAGGTGGTCACTCCGGTCGGCAACGACACCCCGTACGGGCCCTGGGGCGGCCTGGGGATCATGGTGCTGTGGGTGGCGGTGGCGCTCCTGGGCGGGTACACGCTGCTGAAGAAGCGGGACGCGTAGAGAGGGCCGGGGGCAGGACGGGCTGATGGAGTCGGCCGGACCCGGGGGATTTTGCTCGCTCTTGTAGGGAACCGTCAGCTCCCGGTTATCCTCCTAACCCTTACGGGGGCGTGTGCCCGAAGTCCTGAACCTTTCGATGGGTGCGGAGAATGATCGAGGCAGTCGGCCTGACCAAGCGCTATGGCGCGAAGACGGCCGTGTACAACCTTTCTTTCCAGGTGCGGCCGGGTGCCGTCACCGGCTTCCTCGGGCCCAACGGGTCGGGCAAGTCGACGACGATGCGGATGATTCTCGGCCTGGACAACCCCACCTCGGGGCAGGTGACGATCGGCGGCTACCCGTACCGGAAGCTGCCGAACGCGCCCCGCCAGGTCGGCGCGCTCCTCGACGCCAAGGCCGTGCACGGCGGCCGGCACGCCCGCAACCACCTGCTGTGTCTCGCTCAGCTGTCGGGCATCCCGGCCCGCCGCGTGGACGAGGTGCTCGGTGTCGTGGGTCTGCAGGACGTGGCGAAGAGGCGCTCCAAGGGCTTCTCGCTCGGCATGGGCCAGCGGCTCGGCATCGCGGCCGCGCTGCTCGGCGACCCGCAGGTGCTGCTCTTCGACGAGCCGGTCAACGGCCTCGACCCCGAGGGCATCCTGTGGGTGCGTAATCTCATGAAGTCCCTTGCCGCCGAGGGCCGTACGGTCTTCGTGTCCTCGCACCTGATGAGCGAGATGGCGCTGACCGCCGACCACCTGATCGTGATCGGGCGCGGTCAACTGCTCTCCGACATGAGCGTGAAGGACTTCATCTCCGCCAACTCCGCGGACTTCGCGCGCGTACGGACGCCCGACACCGAGCCGCAGCAGCGCGAGAAGCTGTCCGCCGCGCTGACCGAGGCGGGCGGCCAGGTGCTGCCCGAGCAGGACGGGGCGCTGCGCGTCACCGGTCTGCCGCTGCCCCGCATCAGCGACCTCGCGCACGGCGCCGATGTACGCCTGTGGGAACTGTCACCGCACCAGGCCTCGCTGGAGGAGGCGTACATGCGGATGACCCAGGGCGCCGTCGACTACCGCTCGACCATCGACCAGCGCTCGGGCCTCCAGCAGGAGATGCCGCCGGGCGCCGTGCCGCCGCCGCAGATGCCGGTGCCCGGGCAGGGGCAGCCGGGCTGGTACGCCCCGCCGCCGCCCCAGCAGGGCGGGCAGCCGTTCGCGATGCCGCAGGGGCAGCCCGCCGACCCGTACGGGGCTCCGGTCGCGCCTGCAGCGCCTGCCGCACCCGGCAGCACCGGGGGGCCGAACCCGTACGCCCAGGCCGCGCAGCCCTCCGCCGCCGCTGCTCAGCCCGCCGCCCCCGCGCAGCCCTCCCCCAAGCTCTCGGCTCCGCTCGAGCAGGGAGGGACCCCCATCTCCGACCTGACCAAGCCCGAGGACGCCCGATGAGCACGCCCCAGCCCCCGATGCCGCAGCAGGCCGCACCCCAGCCCTCGATGCCGCCGCAGCAGGCCGCGCCCAACTGGCAGGCGGCGCCCGCCCCTTCGTACACCTCGCCGATCCCTGTCGTCCGCACGCACCTGGGACACGCCCTCTCCTCGGAGTGGACGAAGATCAGGTCGGTGCGCTCCACGATGTGGACGCTCGGCGTCTTCGTCCTGCTCGTGGTCGGCATCGGCCTCGCCGCCGGCGCGGCCGTCTCCTCCTCGTCGCCGGACCTGTCCGGCGAGAACCCGCTGTCCCTGGGCTTCTTCGGGCTGCTCCTCGGCAGCATGTGCATCATCACGCTCGGCGTACTGACCACCGCCTCCGAGTACGGCACGGGCATGATCCGGACCACGATGACCGCCTGCCCCAGCCGGGGACGGGTGCTGGCGGCGAAGGCGATCGTGTTCTTCGTGGTCGCGTTCGTGATGACGGTGGTGTCCGCCGCGTTCGTCGGTTTCGCCCAGGTGGCCATGCTGGACGGCACCGGCGCGGACAAGCCCACCGGCGACGACTGGCTGAAGGGCACGGTCGGGATCGGGCTCTACATCGCGCTGCTCGGACTGCTCTCGCTCGTCGTGGGGTCGCTCGTCCGGCACTCGGCGGGCGCCATCACCATCATGATCGGAACGGTGCTCGCTCCGCTGGTCATCGCGATGTTCATGTTCGCGGAGTCGCTGAGCGACCTCCGTGACGCCCTCTTCGAGTACTCGATCCCGAACCAGCTCAGCGTCTTCTACGACAACTCGCTCAGCCGGACCGGTCCGTCCGGCTGGGATCCGCTGTGGATCATTCTGGGCGTGACGGCCGTCGCGTTCGTCGCCGCTTACGCCCTGCTGGAGAAGCGGGACGTCTGACCGACGTACGTGCGAGGAACTCAGAACCTCGGCCCGCTGCGGGACCGCTGCACCCGGGTGGTGCGGCGGTCCTTCGCGTTCCAGCACGCCTTGTGCCAGTGGCGGCGGTCGTCCACGCCCGCGTGCGCGGGCCAGGCCACCACGTGCGGGAGACCGGAGGGGATCATCTGGTCGCAGCCCGGGCAGCGGTAGGTCTTGCCCTCGGCGCTCGCGCCCGCCACATGGCGCACGCTCCACTCATCGCCCTGCCAGCTCTCCGTGGACTGCCAGCCGCCGTAGCGGTCGGAACGGTCCTCGCCCCCTCTCCGGCCTGACGAGTCGGCGCCCTTGGGACGATTACGGCGCGGGGACACAGGACACCTCACGAGCTTTTACAGGGAGCACGGGCCGCCTCCAGCCTACGCGGCGCAACCGTGGGTAGACGTACCTCACCGAGCCCCACAGAGCCGCCGCACGACCGGCTCACTTTGCAGACAATCCGCCAATCTCCCCGCCAAGCCGTGTCTTTGGCACGTGTCAGACGGTTATGCGGGTTGGGGGAGTCGCGTCGGCGCCAAGGAGGCAGGAGTGCGATGCGCGTAGGAAGCTTTGTACTGGCAGCCCAGTTCCCGGGGCAGGGCCAGGGGGAGGCGCTGCACCGCGCGGTGCGTTCGGCGGAGGTCGCCGAGGAGGCGGGGCTCGACACGATATGGCTGGCAGAGCACCACTTCGTGCCGTACGGGACATGCCCGTCGGCGGTCACACTCGCCGCGTTACTGCTCGGCCGCACCCGTCGCATCCGGGTCGGCACGGCGGTCAGCGTGCTGCCCACCGCACACCCCGTGGCGCTCGGCGAGCAGGCCGCGCTGCTGCATGTGACGTCCGGTGGACGCTTCTCGCTGGGGGTGGGGCGCGGCGGCCCGTGGGTCGATCTGGAGGTCTTCGGGGCGGGTCTCGAGGCGTACGAGAAGGGGTTCCCGGAATCACTCGATCTGCTGGTTCGCTGGCTGCGCGAACCCTCCGTCTCGGGCGAGGGCAAGCGCTTCGCCTTCCGTGAAGTCCCCGTCGTCCCCAGGCCGTCGGAGGCCCTGACGGGCGGGGACGGGCCGGAGGTCGTCGTCGCCTGCACCTCACCGGCGAGCGTCCGGCTGGCCGCCGAGCGCGGCCTGTCGATGCTGCTCGGTATGCATGTCGGGGACGAGGAGAAGGCGGAGATGGTCGCGCTGTGGCGCACCTGCGCGCGGGCCGCGGGGCGCTCGTCCGACGAGATCGCGGGCGCGGCCCATGTCTCGGCCGGTGTCGCACAGATCGCGGACCGCCGCACCGACGCGACCGAAGCGCTCCTCAAGGCGATGCCGGGCTGGCTGAAGCAGGGACTCGAAGCCCATGTGACGGTGGACGGCCGCGCCCGCGCGATGCGCGACCCACTGGCCTACACCGAACTGCTCTGCGGTCTGCACCCGGTGGGCACGCCCCAACTGTGCGCCGACCGCCTGGCAGCCACCTCGGAACGCACGGGCATCACGCGCTTCGCACTCCTCGTGGAGGGCTCGGGCGACCTCGCCGCCACGGAGGAGAACGTACGACGCCTGGGCGCCGAGGTGCTGCCCCGCCTGCGGTGAACGGCCGCACAAACGGATCCACAAACGGATCCACAAACGGGTCCACCATCGGGCCCGCAGAACGGATCCACGGAACGGCCCCTCAGCCGGGCTGAACAGGCCGACGCCACGGGAAGCTTGCCGCCCCGGTACCAGATGCACCTCCCACGTGCGGGGCGGCAAGCCATGCGGCATCGCTGCGGTCAGCAGTCCCGGAACTCCGGAGACTGGTTCAGCAGTTGGCTTCGCACCGAGGTGAAACGCGTCAGGGTGTCGTCCACCGACGCGTCCAGCGGGAACACGGCCACCCGGTGGCAGTTCTGGAAGGCCAGCCGCACTCCGAAGTGCCGCTGCAGCGCACCGCGTATCGCGTCGCTCGCGAGCGCACGCAGCAGCTGGCCACGTGCCTGCTCGTCCGGTGGCGGTGTCTGGTTGTCGGCGAACTGGCCGCCGTCCACCTTCAGCTGGGCCACCAGGGAGCTGATCATCTCCCATGCATAGGGCAGGGAGGTCCGGACGCAGTCGACGAATTCCGCTTCGTCGACCTCGCCTCGCTCGGCCTTTTCGAGTAGGGCCGGTGAGACGTCCAGCGACATGGGTTCTCCTCTCGCACCCCCTCTCGCCAGAGGGGGTTGACTGACAGGGAGGGAGGCCGACCATCGAACACGCTGCGTATACGCACCGCGACCTCCCGTTTATACGGTAGGCAACTGTTCTTGATCGCACCAGGACATCTGGAACACAGACAGGGCCCAATGTGCACACAACCGGCCACTTTCGAACAGCACTTGCCGCTGGCAAATGGGCGCGACGCGACGATTCGCATTCAGGAAAGGGACGCGGCAAAGGGAGAGGTAAAAGGTGCGAACCTGCGCTTCTCCACGGGGCAGTGGGGCGTCGCCGGTAGGCGAATCGCGCGGACCGCCACCCGTCGAGTAGCGTTGCCGACCATGCGTCTCGTCATTGCCCGCTGCTCCGTCGACTACGCCGGCCGGCTCACCGCCCATCTCCCGTCGGCCCCCCGCCTCGTCCTGGTGAAGGCGGACGGCAGTGTCTCGATCCATGCGGACGACCGGGCCTACAAGCCCCTCAACTGGATGTCTCCGCCCTGCACTGTGAAGGAGGGGCCGGGAGACGACGGGGACACGGCAGCCGTGTGGACCGTCAGCAACAAGGCGGGCGAGAAACTCATCATCACGATGGAGGAGATCCTCCACGACTCGTCGCACGAGCTCGGCGTGGACCCCGGCCTGATCAAGGATGGCGTGGAAGCACACCTTCAGGAGCTGCTCGCCGACCGCATCGAGACCCTCGGCGAGGGCTACTCGCTGATCCGCCGCGAGTACATGACGGCCATCGGTCCCGTGGACATCCTCTGCCGGGACGCCGAGGGACAGACGGTCGCCGTGGAGATCAAGCGGCGCGGCGAGATCGACGGCGTGGAGCAACTGACGCGGTATCTGGAGCTGTTGAACCGCGACCCGCACCTCGCACCGGTACGCGGCATCTTCGCGGCCCAGGAGATCAAGCCGCAGGCCCGCGTACTCGCCACCGACCGCGGCATCGGCTGCACGGTGCTCGACTACGACGCACTGCGCGGCATCGAGGACGACAAGCTGCGGCTGTTCTGACCCGTCTGTCCGACGACGAGAGGGCCGGGTCCGCCGACAGGACCCGGCCCTCTGCCATGTGCCATGTGCTCGTCGTCAGATCACCATCGTCAGGTCTCCGTCGTCAGATCTCCGTCGTCAGATCACCGTCGGCGTATCGGCCGTGCCGGACCCGCCAGGCGATCCCGGCGCGTCGCTGTCCGCCGGGCCGCTCGCGGAGCTGCTCTCGGCCGGGCTGGAAGCCGGTGCGCTGGAGGCCGGACCGCTGGCCGAGTCCGAGGTCTCCGGCGACGACGGGGGGTCCGACGGCTCCGGGCTGCTCGCCGGCGGGCTCGACGGCGGCCTCGGCGAGGACGGTGGCGGACTTGACGGCGGCCTCGGCGAGGACGCCGGCGGGCTCGAGGGCGGCTTCGGTGAGGACGGAGGCTTCGACGTCGACCGGGGCGGGTCGCTCGGGTCCTTCGACCCGCTCGGGTCGTCCGACGGCTCCCCGCCCGTACCGCTCGGCGGCGTCGGATCGTCCGAAGTGCCCAGCACCCCGTCCTCCCCCGGGTCCGTCGGGCGGCTCGTCGAACCCGCGTCGCCGCCGTCCTTCTTCGGCTCGTCCGCTCCGAGGCCACCGCCGTCCTCGCCCGCGCTCGCCGACGGGTTGACGCCGACCTTCTCCGACGGGGTGTTGTCGTTGTTCGAGGTCGCGCCGAGCGTCACCACCGTGCCGAGCACGGCGACAAGGAGCGCGCCGGCGCTCGCGGCCACCAGATTGCGCCGGGTGCCGCTCACCAGACGCTTGACACCACCCGGCCGCGGCGCAGCGGAAGGCCCCGTCCGGTGCGTGACCAACGTCGAGGGGTCGCTTGGCTGTTGGGGCGCCGGGACCGGTGGGACCGCGGAAAACGCGGCCGGTACGCCACCGGGGGGCGACGCCGACTCCTCGTAACGCGCGCCGGACACCTCCTCGCCCGCCGGCGAGCCCAGCCCGCTCGGCGTGACTCCGGAGCGGTCGGCGACCAGCGCCAGGGCCCGCCGGCCGGCGACCGTGCCGCGCTTGTCGGCGACGGCGCCGCGCAGCCCGATGGAGGTCTCCAGCTCGGCGCGGGCCCGGTCGAACTGTCCGTCGCAGAGGGCGAGTATGCCCAACTCATGGTGGAAGTAGGCCTGATCGGAGACCTCACCGGTGAGCCGGGACGCCTCGGCACCGCAGCGCAGCGCGCGCTCCCAGGCGCTCCAGTGCAACCCCGCGGCCAACGCGGGCGCGGCCGAGCGCGCCAGCCGCACGGCGACGCTCTCCTCCTCGTCGTCGGCCGGTGGCACGCTGACCGGCACGAGGGCGCTCAGCGCCGCGAGCACGGCGTCCGCCTCGGCGGTGACCCGTTCCGGGGTGACCGACGGATGCCCCGTCCACCAGGCGTAGTGCTCGGCCGCGGCGCGCGCCCTCTCCTCGGCGTCGGACGCGTACCCGACCGCCTCCAGCTGGGTCTGCACGCCGGCCGCGAGCCGGTAGTGCGAGCCGACCGGTGTGATGAGCGCGCAGCCGACGAGCTCCGCGAGCGCGGCGTCCGCGTGCGTGTCGCCGACGAGCGCGGGCAGATGCGCCTGGTGCGGCACCTCGCCGCCCAGCGCGACCGCGAACCGCAGCGTGCTGCGCGCCGACTCGCTGAGCCGGGACGCGAGCAGCTCGGCGGGTGCGGCACCCTCGGCGAGCGACGGCAGCGGTACGTCGTGGCCGTCCTCGGCGTCGAAGGGCGCGTCCACGGGAGCGTCCTCGAAGTAGCCGAACTCGTCGAAGGCGTTCGGGTCGGCGCGCAGTTGGTCGCGCTGCCGCAGCAGCGCGCCGGCCTGCACGAAGCGCAGCGGCAGCCCTTCGGACTCGAACCAGAGGTCGCCCGCCCAGTCCGCCTCGTTGTCGGTCAGTACGCGTCCGACGGCCCGTTCGAGCAGTTCGAGCCCGCCGGCCCGGCCGAGACCGCCGAGGAACATCTCTTCGAGGAGGGAATCGGCGGACGGCGCGGCGACGTCGGGCGTCGCGGAGATCAAGAAGGCGCACTCGGGCGTCGCGTCGAGCAGTTCGTCCAGCGCGCTGCCGCCGAACTCCACGTCGTCGAGGATGACGACCGCGCCGATCTCGCGGACGAGCGCGAGCAGTTCGTCCTGTTCCGGCCGGTACAGCGGGGTGCTGTAGACGGACGCGAAGAGGTCACGCAGCAGATCATTCGCCGTGCGGCGGTGTCCGCTGAGACGCACGACACCGTCGGGCGCGAGGTCCGCGCAGTCGTCGGCGACGGCGTCGAGGAGCACGGTGCGGCCCGAGCCCGAGGGCCCGGTCAGCCGTACGGAGCGCCCGCGCGCAAGCAGGCGTACAAGCCGCTCACGCTCCTCCTGCCGCTCCAGGAGCGGCAGCCTGGGCTGGGCCGGCCCGGGCGGTACGGGCGGCCGCGTGGCGCGGGCCGGTTCGGCGCGCTCGGCGGGCGTGAACCTGGTGGGCGTTCCCGGCCGCTCTCCCGGTGGGCAGAGCTCTATCTCACTGCCGTCGACGGGGTTGACGGTGAGCAGGAAGTCGCCCGACACAAGCTGGACGGTGCGGGCCAGTGCCGAAGCGTGCTGGGCGTTCCCCTGCCCCAGGGCGTACGTGATCGGATCGCGCGGCGGGCGCTGGCGAGGCGCCTGGCCGTCATCGTCATGGCCGTACTCTTCAGGTCCCCGGTTCGTCGGGTCCATAGGTCCAAGCCCCCCAAAAGCGTCGTGTGCCGAGCCCCTCCCGGCCTTGCCGCACACTGCGCTGTCGCTTCTGGTCCGGTGCCCGCTCATGGGTTTGTGGAGCGGCGGGCAGCCGAACCTTAAACCTTTTCTCAGTATCTACGAACACAGGGGGTACGGAGCCGTCCGAGACGTCACAGCTTCATGAGGATTGCGCTCACCGCACGTTTCACCTGGCAGGCGGCGGCCCGGTGCTCTCACTCCGGGCTTTCAGACCCGAGGCAGCGACTCCACCCCGATGCCACCCTCGATCGCCAGGATCCGGTGCAAACGGGTCGCCACCAGCAGGCGTTGCATTTGCGGCGGTACGCCGCGCAGCACAAGCGTTCGGCCGCACCGCCCCGCCCGCCGGTGGGCCCCCATGATGACACCGAGCCCGGTGGCGTCCCAGGAGTCCAGCTCTGACAGGTCGAGCACCAGGTCGCCGACTCCGTCGTCGACAGCCGAGTGCAGGACCGTACGGGCGTCCGCCGCGCTGACTACGTCGAGGCGGCCCCCGACGACCAGCTCGGCGTGGTCGCCCCTGATGTGCATATGCGCTCCCCGAGAGTGCGTTTCGTGCTCCGCGTCTTCCGTATGTCTTCCGTGTCCTGTGTTGTGCCAGGACTGACTGCCTTACAGGGGCAGAAGTTGCCCTCTGTAAGCGAACCGATACCGAAATCACTCCGAAGGGTGACGGCAGTACAGGCCGACACAGAGTCAGTACGTGTAGAAGCCCTGCCCGCTCTTACGGCCGATGTCACCGGCATCCACCATGCGGCGCATCAGTTCCGGCGGGGCGAACTTCTCGTCCTGGGACTCCGTGTAGATGTTGCTCGTGGCGTGCAGCAGGATGTCGACGCCCGTCAGGTCGGCGGTGGCGAGCGGCCCCATGGCGTGGCCGAAGCCCAGCTTGCAGGCGAGGTCGATGTCCTCGGCGGTGGCCACGCCCGACTCGTAGAGCTTGGCCGCCTCGACGACGAGCGCCGAGATGAGCCGCGTCGTGACAAAGCCGGCCACGTCGCGGTTGACGACGATGCAGGTCTTGCCGACGGATTCGGCGAACGCCCGCGCGGTGGCGAGGGTTTCGTCGCTCGTCTTGTAGCCGCGCACGAGTTCGCACAGCTGCATCATGGGGACCGGCGAGAAGAAGTGAACGCCGACGACGCGCTCCGGACGCTCGGTGGCCGCCGCGATCTTGGTGATCGGGATGGCGGAGGTGTTGGACGCGAGCACGGTCTCGTCCCGCACCAACTTGTCGAGCGTACGGAAGATCTCGTGCTTGACTTCCAGCTTCTCGAAGACGGCCTCGACGACGATGTCCGCGTCGGCGGCCGCGTCCAGGTCGGTGGTCGCGGTGATCCGGGCGAGTGCGGCCTCCGCCTCGGCGGCGTCCAGCTTCCCCTTGCCGACGAACTTGTCGTACGAGGCCTTGATGCCGTCGGTGCCACGGGTCAGTGCCTCATCGGTGACATCGCGCAGGACGACGTCCCAGCCCGCCTGTGCGGATACCTGGGCAATACCGGAACCCATGAGTCCGGCGCCGATGACGGCAAGCTTCCGTGCCACAGTCCGACTCCCCTAACACGCCGTTTATATGTCCCTCTCCGGCGGACCTTAGCGCTCGTGAGGGGCTGTGTGACCGGTAAGTAATGCGCGTCACGTCTCATCTGACGGACGTCACACCGGCAGCAGTCATTCCGCCGCTCGTACGGCGTAGTTGAGGACCTTCTCACTCAAAAGGTCTTCCATGTCGTCGAGAAGACCGAGGGCTTCGCGGGACACTTCGGCGGGCTTGCCTCCGGCGACCATCGCGCGCCCGATCATGGCCATGAGGGTGGACTGCACCCAGCCGAGCTGACCGGCGACCAGGGTGGGCATCGGGTCACTCTCGCCCGCCCCCGTCTCCTCGCGCAGTGTCGCCTCCAGCCTGTCGAGCACCTCCTGCTGGATGTACCAGAGACGGGCCTTGAGCCCGGCCGCGCCATGGATCACCTTCATGAACCGGTCGTAGCCCTCCATCAGGCCGACCCGGGGGGACACCGCCTCGACCTCCGCGCGCAGTTCTCGCAGCACGGCGGCACCCGCCGACTCGCCCACGTCCCGGGCCCGCACATAGCGCGAGAGTCTGCCGACGACACCCTCGGCCCGGTCCAGGAACAGGTCTTCCTTGCTGGGGAAGTAGTTGTAGACCGTATTGACCGAGACGTCCGCCGCCTCCGCGATCTCTGCGATCGTCACCGCATCGAAGCCGCGCTCCAGGAACAGACCGGTCGCCACGTCGGAGATGTACTGCCTGGTCTGGCGCTTCTTCCGCTCCCTGAGCCCCTCTGCCATGCCCTCATCGTAGCCCTCAATGGACTCTCTTAAAACTTGGGGTCGTTGCAAAATTTCAGTGACTCTGTTTTTCTTGTGGGCATGGCAATCATCAGTACGGCCGGCCTGGCCCGGACCTTCCAGACCAAACGCGGCCCGGTGGAGGCGGTTCGGGGCATCGACCTCACCGTCCGGCCGGGCGAGATCCTCGGCTTCCTCGGACCCAACGGCGCCGGCAAGACGACCACCCTCCGGATGCTCACCACGCTGCTCGCGCCCACCGGCGGCGCCGCCACCGTCGCGGGCTGCGACCTGGCCCGCGACCCCGGCGGCGTACGCGAGAAGACCGGCTACGTCGCCCAGTCCGGCGGCGTCGACCCGACCATCTCCGTACGCGAGGAACTGGTCACCCAGGGGCGCCTCTACCGCCTGACGAAGCCTCAGGCGATCGCTCGGACCGAGGAGTTGGCCGGTGA
Organism: Streptomyces montanus; assembly: GCF_005786655.1. NCBI lineage: Bacteria > Bacillati > Actinomycetota > Actinomycetes > Kitasatosporales > Streptomycetaceae > Streptomyces > Streptomyces montanus. The sequence goes on along the minus strand of NZ_VBZC01000086.1, from coordinate 21,431 downwards.
ACTGGAGCTGACCGAGCTCCTGGACCGCAAGTGCGCCACGCTCTCCGGCGGCCAGCGCCGCCGACTGGACATCGCGATGGGCCTGATGCACCGGCCCGAGGTGCTCTTCCTCGACGAGCCGACGACCGGGCTCGACCCGGGCAGCCGCGCCGACCTGTGGGCCCTGGTACGGCGGCTGCGCGACGAGTACGGCACCACGGTCTTCCTGACCACGCATTACCTCGACGAGGCGGACGCGCTCGCCGACCGTCTGGTGATCGTGGACAAGGGCACGGTGGTCGCCGAGGGCACGCCGAGCGCGCTCAAGCTCAAGTACGCCGGGTCGGTGGACGCCACGCTCCAGAACGCCTTCCTCGCCATCACCGGGCGCAGCCCCGCGCCCCAGGACCAGACCCCCGTCGCCGTCTAGCCCTCCCCCAGGACTCACAGGACTCACAGGACTCACAGGACTCTTCATGCTGCTGCACGACACCGCGCTGGTCTTCGGCCGGTACGCCCGCCAGACCCTGCGCTCCAGGTTCCAGATGCTCTTCGGCATCCTCATGCCGCTTCTCTACCTGCTCTTCTTCGGACCGCTGCTCACCGATCTGCCCCTCGGCTCACACGGCTCGTCGTGGCAGGTCCTGGTCCCCGGGCTGCTGCTCCAGCTCAGCCTGTTCGGCGCCGCCTTCAGCGGATTCGCGATCATCATCGAGAAGCAGACCGGAGTACTCGAGCGGATGCGGGTGACGCCGGTCAGCCGGCTGGCCCTGCTGCTCGGGCGAGTACTGCGCGACGCCCTGCTCTTCGTCCTCCAGTCCGTGCTGCTGGTGCTGGCGGCGGTGGCGATGGGCCTGCGCGCGCCCCTGGCCGGCGTCCTGATCGGCTTCGCCTTCGTGGGGCTGCTCTCCGTGTCGCTCGCCGCGCTCTCCTGCGCGTTCGCGATGACCGTGCAGACCCCGGTGGAGTTCGGTCCGGTGATGAACGCGATCACGATGCCGTCGATGCTGCTGTCCGGGCTGATGCTGCCGATGGCCCTGGCCCCGGGCTGGCTGGACGTGCTCTCACGCTTCATGCCGGTGCGCTATCTGGTGGACGCTGTGCGGGACGCGTACGTGGGCGAGTACGCGACGGCGTCCATGCTGTACGGCGTGATCGTGGCCCTCTGCTTCGCGACGCTAGCCGTGACAGTCGGCACACGAGTGTTCCGGAAGGCCGGAGCATAACTACGCTGGCCACATGGTCAATCTGACGCGCATCTACACCAGGACCGGCGACCAGGGCACCACCGCCCTCGGTGACATGAGCCGGGTCGCCAAGACAGATCTGCGGATCGCGGCGTACGCCGACGCGAACGAGGCGAACGCGGTCATCGGCACGGCGATCGCCCTGGGCGGGCTGGGCGAGGACGTCGTCAAGATCCTCACCCGCGTCCAGAACGACCTCTTCGACGTGGGCGCGGACCTCTCCACTCCGGTCGTCGAGAACCCGGAGTTCCCGCCCCTGCGCGTGGAGCAGTTCTACATCGACAAGCTGGAGGCGGACTGCGACCGCTTCCTCGCCGAGCTGGAGAAGCTGCGCTCCTTCATCCTGCCCGGGGGCACACCCGGTGCCGCACTGCTGCACCAGGCGTGCACGGTCGTGCGGCGGGCGGAGCGGTCGACGTGGGCGGCGCTGGAGGTGCACGGCGAGGTGATGAACCCGCTCACGGCTACCTACCTGAACCGGCTGTCGGACCTACTGTTCGTCCTTGCGCGGACGGCCAACAAGGACGTCGGGGACGTGCTCTGGGTCCCGGGCGGGGAGCGCTGACCTCGCTCCGTACGGGACCTTCTCCCCGTACGGAGACTCCTTGCCGTACGGAGCCTTCTTCGGGAACAACGTGTAGACGAGCCCGATGACGACGTTGAGGCCGATCAGGAACAGCATCTTCGACTGCCAGTCGCGCAGCGAACCCGTGTCGCCGGCGGAGCCGACGTACCAGATCGCGGCCTGGAGCAGCGCCAGCGCGACCACCGCCGCGGTGATCCAGCGGCCCGCGACCCGCCACTCGTGGACCGCGCGGGCCGCCCCGTACTTCGGCGGCCTGACCGGCGGCGGTCCGCCCGCGAAACGGTGGGCGACCCGGGCGTCGGCCCATTTGATCGTGGAGTGCCCCAGACCCACCGTGAAGCCGATGTAGGCGGCGGCAAGACCGTGCTTCCAGTCGGGATCGGCGCCGTTCTTGAGGTCGATCGCGGAGACGGCGAACAGCACGAGTTCGAGCAGTGGTTCGCACAGCAGCAGCGCGAGGCCGGTCCGCGGCATCTTGAACAGATAGCGCGCGGCCAGGCCCGCGGCCAAGAGCACCCAGAAGGCGACTTCGCAGGCGATGATGAGTGTGACGATCACGGCTCGCTCCTCTCGGTCACCCCTCCAGGCTCCCGGCGCCGCTCGGCCGACGCGTCGTCGCGAGTGACGAAACGCCACTGCATCCTTCGATGTAGCCGCAGACCGTCCCCCGGCATCACGCGACGGGCGCATACGCCGTGTTGGATGGACGCATGGCCGTACGACTCCCCCGCCCCCACCGCGACGATTTACGGATCGCGGTCGGAGGACTGCTGGGCGGGCTTCTCCTGTGGGGCTTGGGGCTCGGTACCCGGCCGGCCGACGAGCCGATCGTGCTCTGGGACGGGCGCTGGCCCGTCCTGGTGCCTCTCGTCGTGACCGCCGGCTGCGAGGTGCTGCGCCGGGTCCGCCCGCGCACCGCCCTGCTGGTCGGCATCGCCGCGCTGACGTTGGACACCGTCACCCAGGGCAACCTGGTCACCGTCGTCATGTTCACGGACCTGATGTACGCGGCCGTGCTGTACGGGCAACCCGCCTCCGCTCGCCGCATCCCCTGGATCGCGGGACTGGTCACGGTGGTCAGCGCGGTGGTGCCGGCCGCGGTGTTGCGCAAACCGGAGACGCTGCTGATCGGCGTGGCCGTCGGCGTGGTGGCGCTCGCACCCGCGGCCACCGGCTGGATCGTGCGCAACCACCGCGACGCCGCCGAGGCCGCACGGCTGCGCGCCGAACAGACCGCTCTGCTCGCCGAGATGGACCGCTCCCAGGCCGTCGTCGCCGAACGGGCACGGATGGCACGGGAGTTGCACGACATGGTGGCCAACCACCTGTCCGCGATCGCCATCCACTCCACGGCCGCGCTCTCGCTCGACGACCCGGGCACCTCGAAGGGTGCCCTCGCCGTCATCCGCGAGAACAGCGTCGAGGGGCTCGCCGAGATGCGGCGGCTGATCGGCATACTCCGGGACGACAGCGGCGAGACGGAGCCGGCCGCGGCGCCCACCCTCGACGGCCTAGGCGCGCTGGTGGAGGGCGCGCGCACCAATGGCCTCGACGTCTCGCTCGACGCCACCCACGACAGACTCCCGGCGCCGGTCGAGCTCGCCGCCTACCGGATCGTCCAGGAGTCCCTGACCAACGCCCTCAAGCACGCCTCCCCCGGCCGGGTCCTCGTGGCACTGACCCAGCGGGACGGGTCGCTCTCGGTACGGGTGACCAGCCCGTACGGCGACCGTGACGCGCCACGGGCACCCGGCTCGGGCGCCGGGCTCGTCGGCATGAGCGAGCGGATCGCGCTGCTCGGCGGCAGCTTCGAAGCCGGCCCCGAGAGCGCGCCGGGCGGCAAGATCTGGACCGTACACGCCACATTGCCGACCACCCTGGGAGGAACCGAATGATCCGCGTGCTCGTCGCCGAGGACCAGTCCGCCGTACGGGCCGGGCTCGTCCTGATCCTGCGCAGCGCGCCCGACATCGAGGTCGTCGGCGAGGCGGCCGACGGCGAACAGGCGGTCGCGCTGGCGCGTGAACTCCGGCCCGATCTGGTGCTGATGGACGTGCAGATGCCCCGCCTCGACGGCGTCTCCGCGACCCGTGAGGTGGTCGGCGAGGGTCTCGCCGATGTGCTCGTACTGACCACCTTCGACCTCGACGAGTACGTTTTCGGCGCCTTGCGGGCCGGCGCCGCCGGGTTCCTGCTCAAGAACACGGACGCGCAGGACCTGCTCGCGGCGGTGCGGACGGTGGCCCGGGGTGAGGGGCTGATCGCGCCCGCGGTGACCCGGCGCCTGATCGCCGAGTTCGCGGCGAAGCCGGTACGAGAGCCGGGGACGGACCCGTCGGTGCTGGACTCCCTCACCCGCCGCGAGCGCGAGGTGCTGTCCTGCTTGGGCAACGGGCTGTCCAACGCCGAGATCGCGGACCGGCTGGCGATGGCCGAGGCGACCGTGAAGACCCACGTCAGCAGGCTCCTCGGCAAGCTCGAACTGCGCAGCCGGGTCCAGGCGGCCGTGCTGGCACAGGAGTTGGGTGTCTGACCAGGGGGCGGACACCGACTGAGCGTGCGCGGACACCCGGGCCGACTGAGCCGGGGCGGGCGCCCCGGGCTGACTGAGCACAGTCACTGGTCCAGACCTATTGACCGATGGTCCAGACCTTTCTATTCTCGCGGCACTGCGCTCACGCATGCACCAACAACCTCAAGGAGGCGCAGCATGCGCTTCAGACACAAGGCAGCAGCAGGGTTCGCCACCCTGATGCTGCCGCTCGCCGGCCTGGTCGCCCTCGCGAGCCCCGCCCAGACCGCGACCACCACGGCTGCCACGTCCGCCACGGCTGCCACGGCTGCCACGTCCGCATCAGACGGTGTGGTCGCTCCGGGTCCCAGCGCCAAGGTCAAACTCGGTTACTTCATCGAATGGGGCGTCTACGGCCGCAACTACAACGTCAAGAACCTGGTGACGTCCGGCTCCGCCGAGAAGGTCACCCACATCAACTACGCCTTCGGCAACGTCGTCGACGGCAAGTGCGCGATCGGCGACTCGTGGGCCGATTACGAAATGCCGGTCTCCGCGGACAATTCGGTGACCGGCGAGGCCGACACCGCGGACCAGCCGCTGAAGGGCAACTTCAACCAGCTGCGCCAGCTGAAGGCCAAGTACCCGAACATCAAGATCCTGTGGTCCTTCGGCGGCTGGACCTGGTCCGGCGGCTTCACGGAGGCGGCCAAGAACCCGGCGGCCTTCGCCCAGTCCTGCTACGACCTGGTCGAGGACCCGCGCTGGGCCGATGTCTTCGACGGCATCGACATCGACTGGGAGTACCCGAACGCCTGCGGCCTGACCTGCGACACCAGCGGCGCCGCCGCCTACAAGGACATGACGAAGGCCCTGCGCGCCAAGTTCGGCTCGCAGAACCTGGTCACCGCGGCCGTCACCGCTGACGCCTCCGACGGCGGCAAGATCGAAGCGGCCGAGTACGCGGGCGCCGCGAAGTACCTCAACTGGTACAACGTGATGACGTACGACTTCTTCGGCGCCTGGGCGGCGAACGGCCCGACCGCCCCGCACTCCCCGCTCACCTCGTACAAGGGCATCCCGGCACAGGGCTTCAACTCGGCCGCCGCGATCGCCAAGTACAAGGACGCGGGCGTCCCCTCGAACAAGCTGCTGCTCGGCATCGGCTTCTACGGCCGCGGCTGGACCGGCGTCACCCAGGACGCCCCGGGCGGCACGGCCACCGGACCCGCGGCGGGAATCTGGGAAGAGGGCTTCGAGGACTACAAGGTCCTCAAGGCGTCATGCCCGGCCACCGGCACGATCGCCGGCACGGCGTACGCGCACTGCGGCAGCGACTGGTGGTCCTACGACACTCCGGCGACGGTCCTCGGGAAGATGAGCTGGGCCAAGAAGCAGAACCTGGGCGGCGCGTTCTTCTGGGAGTTCAGCGGCGACACCGGTGATGGTGAGCTTGTGAGCGCGATCAACACCGGTCTGAAGTAGTCAGAAGACCATGCGACATGGGTGCTCCCCCGGACGGCGGTCCGGGGGAGCACCCACGCTTTTCATGCCACGTTGACCCTTTGCCCGGGCGGGGCCGCCTCCAGCCACGCGAGGAAACCGGTCAGCGCGTCCTCGCTCATCGCCAGTTCGAGCCTTGTCCCCCGGTGGAGACAGGCGAGCACGATCGCGTCGGAGAGCAGCGCCAGCTCCTCCTCGCCCTCGGGGGCACGCCGGCCGGCCACCTCGATCGCCGAACGTTCCAGGATGCGGCGCGGGCGGGGTGCGTACGAGAAGACGCGGAACCACTCGATGCGGTCACCGTTGTAGCGGGCGATGCCGTAACCCCAGCCTTTGCCGCTGGTGTCGCCCTTCTCGGGGGTGTTCCAGCGGAGGCTGCAGTCGAAGGTGCCACCGGAACGCTGGATCAGCCTGCGGCGCAGGCCGAAGACGAAGAGTCCGACCGCCACCAGTACGACTACCAACCCGCACACAGTCAGAGCGAGGACCATCGACACCGACCTCCTCGTCTCCTAGGTAACGGAAAGGGAAAAAGCACCCGCATCGCCTCAGCCGCGACCCGGTCCGGAGAAAGTTCCGGTCCTGGCCGCGGCTGAGTCATGTCCTGTGGCGCGCTGGGTTCAGCGTGCCGCCACCGCTCGCAGTCGGACGTCCGCGCGACGCTCGGCAAAGGCATCGCCCTCCGCCTTCGCGCGCTCGAGATCCCGCTCCGCGCTCTGGACATCGATCTCGTCCGACAGCTCGGCGATCTCGGCCAGCAGCGACAGCTTGTTGTCCGCGAACGAGATGAAACCGCCGTGCACCGCGGCGACGACCGTTCCTCCCTCACTCGTACGGATGGTCACCGGGCCCGACTCCAGCACACCGAGCAGCGGCTGGTGACCGGGCATGACGCCGATGTCGCCGGACGCGGTGCGCGCGACGACCAGGGTGGCCTCGCCGGACCAGACACTACGGTCCGCGGCGACGAGCTCGACGTGCAGCTCAGCAGCCAAGGTGGGCTCCTCGGGTCACCACCCGGTGATGGATACCGGGTGTTGGGTCAAAGTCTAGTAGGCGTACGAAGGGGGACGGGACGCACCCGCCCCCCTTCATGAACACGAGGTTCAGGAGACGCCGAGCTCCTTGGCCTTGGCCTTGAGGTCCTCCAGGCCACCGCACATGAAGAACGCCTGCTCCGGGAAGTGGTCGTACTCACCGTCGCAGATCGAGTTGAACGCGGCGATCGACTCGTCGAGCGGCACGTCCGAACCGTCCAGGCCGGTGAACTGCTTGGCGGCGTGGGTGTTCTGCGACAGGAAGCGCTCGACGCGACGGGCACGGTGGACGACGAGCTTGTCCTCCTCGCCGAGCTCGTCGATACCGAGGATCGCGATGATGTCCTGGAGGTCCTTGTTCTTCTGCAGGATCGTCTTGACGCGCATGGCGCAGTCGTAGTGTTCCTGCGAGATGTAACGCGGGTCCAGGATGCGGGACGTGGAGTCCAGCGGGTCCACGGCCGGGTAGATGCCCTTCTCGGAGATCGGACGGGAGAGCACCGTCGTCGCGTCGAGGTGGGCGAAGGTCGTGGCCGGGGCCGGGTCGGTCAGGTCGTCCGCGGGGACGTAGATCGCCTGCATCGAGGTGATCGAGTGACCACGGGTCGAGGTGATGCGCTCCTGGAGCTGGCCCATCTCGTCCGCGAGGTTGGGCTGGTAGCCCACCGCGGACGGCATGCGGCCGAGCAGGGTCGACACCTCGGAACCGGCCTGGGTGAAGCGGAAGATGTTGTCGATGAAGAACAGCACGTCCTGCTTCTGCACATCGCGGAAGTACTCCGCCATGGTCAGACCGGCCAGGGCCACGCGCAGACGGGTGCCCGGGGGCTCGTCCATCTGACCGAAGACCAGCGCGGTCTTGTCCAGCACGCCGGACTCGGTCATCTCGTCGATGAGGTCGTTGCCCTCACGGGTGCGCTCACCGACGCCGGCGAACACGGAAACGCCCTCGTGCAGCTTGGCCACACGCATGATCATTTCCTGGATCAGCACGGTCTTGCCGACACCGGCACCACCGAACAGACCGATCTTGCCGCCTCGGACGTACGGGGTGAGAAGGTCGACGACCTTCAGGCCCGTCTCGAACATCTCGGTCTTCGACTCGAGCTGGTCGAAGGCCGGGGCCTTGCGGTGGATCGGCCAGCGCTCGCCCTCGAACTGCTCGTCGACGTTCAGCACCTCACCGAGGGTGTTGAACACCTTACCCTTGGTGAAGTCGCCGACCGGGACGGTGATGCCCGTGCCGGTGTCGGTGACCGGGGCCTGGCGGACCAGACCGTCGGTGGGCTGCATGGAGATCGTGCGGACCAGGCCGTCACCCAGGTGCTGGGCGACCTCCAGGGTCAGGATCTTCTTCTCGCCGGCGTTGGCCGGGTCGGCCACCTCGACGTGAAGGGCGTTGTAGATCTCCGGCATCGCGTCGACGGGGAACTCCACGTCGACGACCGGGCCGATGACCCGGGCGACGCGGCCCGTGGCAACGGCCGTCTCAACTGTCGTCGTCATTACCTGTCACTCCCCGCGGTCGCGTCGGCCAAGGCGCTGGCGCCACCGACGATCTCGCTGATTTCCTGGGTGATGTCGGCCTGGCGGGCCGCGTTGGCAAGCCGGGTGAGGTTCTCGATGAGATCTCCGGCGTTGTCGGTGGCCGACTTCATCGCGCGGCGCGTGGCGGCGTGCTTGGAGGCAGCCGACTGGAGCAGCGCGTTGTAGATACGGCTCTCGACGTAACGTGGCAGCAGGGCGTCGAGGACGTCCTCCGCCGACGGCTCGAAGTCGTACAGCGGAAGAATCTCGTCCTTTGCGGGAGACTCCGCGGCGACCTCTTCGAGACTGAGCGGCAGCAGGCGGCTGTCGATCGCCGTCTGCGTCATCATCGACACGAACTCGGTGTAGACGATGTGGAGTTCGTCCACGCCGCCGTCCGCCGTCTCCGTCTCGATGGCCTCGATCAGCGGGCCCGCGACCTTCTTCGCGTCCGCGTACGAGGGCGCGTCGGTGAAGCCGGTCCACTGCTCCGCGATCTTGCGCTCACGGAAGTTGTAGTGGGCGACACCGCGGCGGCCGACGATGTACACGTCGACCTCCTTGCCCTCGCCCTCGAGACGGGCGGTCAACTGCTCCGCCGCCTTGATCGCGTTGGAGTTGAAGGCGCCGGCCAGCCCGCGGTCGCTCGTGAGGAGCAGCACCGCGGCGCGGGTCGCCGACTCCGCCTCCGTCGTCAGCGGGTGCTTGGTGTTCGAACCCGTCCCGACAGCCGTGACCGCGCGCGTGAGCTCGGTCGCGTACGGCGTGGAGGCCGCCACCTTGCGCTGCGCCTTGACGACGCGCGAGGCGGCGATCATCTCCATCGCCTTCGTGATCTTCTTGGTCGCGGTGACGGATCGGATGCGACGCTTGTAGACCCGGAGCTGGGCTCCCATGAGTCAGGTCCCTTCCTTACGTCACTTGGCGGCGGCCGAAGCGTCCTCGCCGAGAAGCTTCCCGTCCGAGGTCTCGAACTGCTTCTTGAACTCCGCGACGGCGTCACTCATGGCCGTGATCGTGTCGTCCGACATCTTGCCGCCCTCCTTGATGGAGGTCAGCAGTCCCTGCTCCTTGCGGTGCAGGTACTCGAGCAGCTCCTTCTCGAAGCGGCGGATGTCGGCGACCGGCACCTCGTCCATCCTGCCGGTGGTGCCGGCCCAGATGGAGACGACCTGGTCCTCGGTGGCCATCGGCTGGTACTGCGGCTGCTTGAGCAGCTCGACCATGCGCTGACCGCGCTCCAGCTGTGCCTTCGACGCGGCGTCCAGGTCGGAACCGAAGGCGGCGAAGGCCTCCAGCTCGCGGTACTGGGCGAGGTCGACGCGCAGACGGCCGGAGACCTGGCGGATCGCCCTGTGCTGCGCGGAACCACCGACTCGGGAGACGGAGATACCGACGTTCAGCGCGGGGCGCTGACCGGCGTTGAACAGGTCCGACTCCAGGAAGCACTGGCCGTCGGTGATGGAGATGACGTTGGTCGGGATGAACGCCGAGACGTCGTTGGCCTTGGTCTCGACGATCGGCAGACCGGTCATCGAGCCCTTGCCCATGTCGTCGGAGAGCTTCGCGCAGCGCTCCAGCAGACGGGAGTGCAGGTAGAAGACGTCACCCGGGTAGGCCTCGCGCCCCGGCGGGCGGCGGAGCAGCAGGGACACGGCGCGGTAGGCGTCGGCCTGCTTCGAGAGGTCGTCGAAGACGATGAGGACGTGCTTGCCCTCGTACATCCAGTGCTGGCCGATGGCCGAACCGGTGTACGGCGCCAGGTACTTGAAGCCGGCCGGGTCGGACGCCGGGGCGGCGACGATGGTCGTGTACTCCAGGGCGCCGGCCTCTTCGAGGGCACCACGCACGGAGGCGATGGTCGAGCCCTTCTGACCGATGGCGACGTAGATGCAGCGGACCTGCTTGTTCGGGTCGCCCGTGCGCCAGTTGTCGCGCTGGTTGATGATCGTGTCGACGGCCAGGGCGGTCTTGCCGGTCTGACGGTCACCGATGATCAGCTGACGCTGGCCGCGGCCGATCGGCGTCATCGTGTCGACGGCCTTGTAGCCGGTCTCCATCGGCTCGTGCACCGACTTACGGACCATGACGCCCGGGGCCTGCAGCTCGAGGGCGCGGCGGCCGGACGTCTCGATCTCGCCGAGGCCGTCGATCGGGGTGCCGAGCGGGTCGACGACACGGCCGAGGTAGCCCTCGCCCACCGCGACCGACAGGACCTCGCCGGTACGGCTGACCGGCTGGCCCTCCTCGATGCCGTTGAACTCGCCGAGGACGATGGCGCCGATCTCGCGCTCTTCCAGGTTGAGCGCGAGGCCGAGGGTGCCGTCCTCGAACTTCAGCAGTTCGTTGGCCATGGCCGAGGGCAGGCCCTCGACCTTCGCGATGCCGTCGCCGGCAAGGGTGACCGTACCGACCTCCTCGCGCGAGGCCGCGTCCGGCTTGTACGCCTGGACAAAGTTCTCCAGCGCGTCCCGGATCTCCTCCGGCCGGATCGTGAGCTCCGCCATCTGGGTTCCCTGCTCTCCTTGTTGGGCCCGAAGTTTCACTTGGGGGGATGGGGACTCCCCCCTGAACGAGGTGAATCCTCTGCACGGCCCAACCAGGGCCGTAGGTGCTGCTTGTGTACGTGTGTTGAGTTGCTGCTAGCCCGCCATGCGGCGGCTGGCGTCCTCGAGCCGGTCCGCGAGGGAGCCGTTGATGACCTCGTCGCCGACCTGCACCCGGATCCCGCCGAGGACCTCGGGGTCCACGTCGAGGTTGAGGTGCATCTGACGGCCGTAGAGCTTCGCGAGGGCAGCGCCCAGGCGCCGCTTCTGCGGGTCGCTCAACGGAACCGCCGAGGTGACGACGGCGACCATGCGGTCCCGGCGATCGGCGGCGAGCTTGGACAGGGACTCGAGTCCAGCTTCCAGGCTACGTCCCCGCGGCGCGGTCACAAGGCGCGTGACCAATCGCACGGTCGGGGCCTTGGCCCGGCCGCCGAGCAGGCTGCGCACCAGCTCGGTCTTGGCCGCGGCGTCGGCGGCGCGGTTCGTCAGCGCGGCGCGCAGCTCGGTGTTCGAGGAGACGATCCGGGCGAACCGGAAGAGCTCGTCCTCGGCCTCGTCGAGCACGCCTGCCTTCTGGGCGGCGGTGAGGTCGGCCCTGTTCGCCAGCTCCTCGAGCGCGTCCACCAGGTCACGCGGCTGCGACCAGCGCGAGCGCACCATGCCGGCCACCAGATCCGCGGTCGGGCCGCTGACCTGGCTGCCGAGCAGCCGTCCGACCAGCTCGGCCTTGGCCTCACCGGCCTGCGCCGGGTCGGTGAGGACCCGACGCAGCGACACCTCGCGGTCGAGCAGCGCCGTCACGGCGGCCAGCTCGTCTGCGAGCGCGACCGCGTCCACGGACGTGCTGTCCGTCAGCGCGTCGAGACGCTCACGGGCGGCAGCGGTTGCCTCGCGGCTCGCTCCGTGCGCGGTCATCGAGTCGCCTCGGCCTTCTCCTCGAGCTCGTCGAGGAAGCGGTCGATGGTGCGGCTCTGGCGAGCGACGTCCTCGAGGGATTCGCCGACGAGCTTGCCGGCCAGGTCGGTGGCGAGCTTGCCCACATCCTGGCGCAGCGCGGACGCGGCGGCCTTGCGGTCGGCCTCGATCTGCGTGTGACCGGCGGCAATGATCTCCTCACGCTGCCGCTGGCCTTCCGCACGCATCTCGGCGATGAGCACGGCGCCCTGCTCCTGCGCCTCCTGGCGCAGACGCGCGGCTTCGTGCCGGGCCTCTTGGAGCTGAGCCTTGTACTGCTCGAGCACACTCTGGGCCTCGACCTTCATGGCGTCGGCCTCTTCGATACCGCCTTCGATCGCCGCGCGGCGCTCGTCCAGAACCTTGTTGATGTTCGGGAGCAGCTTCTTCCAGAAGAAGAAGAACACGATGGCGAAGGCGATGGTGCCGACGAGCAGCTCGGGGCCCGGCGGGACAAGCGGGTTCTGCTTCTCCTCGGCCGCCAGCTGTACCAGGTTGGCGATCACATCAGTGCCTTTCGTTGAAAGGATTGCTCGTCAAGGGTTCGTCATCCGTAGACGAACGGCATGACGATGCCGATGAGGGCAAGCGCCTCACAGAAGGCGAAGCCGAGGATCTGGTTGGTGCGGATCAGGCCGGCGGCCTCGGGCTGGCGGGCGAGGGCCTGGGTGCCGTTACCGAAGATGATGCCGACGCCGACGCCGGGGCCGATGGCGGCGAGGCCGTAACCGATGGAACCGATGTTGCCTTCGACAGCGGCGAGGGTCTCAAGGGCAGCCATGCTGATTCTTCCTTCTCTTTCATGGACCGGCGGGGGTTGGCCACCGGACGTTCTGGGGGCTTGCGGGGCGGCGCGGCTCAGTGGTGCTCGGCGAGAGCGCCCTGGATGTACGAGCAGGCGAGGAGGACGAACACGAACGCCTGGACGGCCTGCACGAAGAGCTCGAAGAGGATCATGACGACGGTCATCACGAAGGAGACGCCGGCCGCCGGGATCATCCAGCTGTTCAGCAGGTACCAGGAGGCGACGGTGAACATCACCAGCATCAGGTGACCGGCGAACATGTTGGCGAACAGTCGCACCGCGTGTGTGAAGGGGCGGACCAGCAGGTTCGAGAAGAACTCGATGACCATCACGAGCGGCAGTACCGGACCCAGCGACTTGTCGTAGCCGGTGACGTTCTTGAAGAAGCCGACGAAACCGTGCTTCTTGAACGTCAGCGAAACCCAGACGACGTAGACGACGGCGGCCAGCACCATCGGGAACGCGATGATCGACGAGACCGGGAACTGGGCCAGCGGGATCACGGACCAGATGTTCATGATCCAGATGAAGAAGAACAGCGAGACCATCAGGGGGACGTACTTCTCGCCCTCCCGCTTGCCAAGGGTCTCGTAGACGATCCCGCGGCGTACGAAGTCGTAGCCGGCCTCGCCGACCATCTGCAGCTTGCCCGGGACCACCTTCGCCTTGCCGAACGCCGCCCAGAAGAAGGCGACGACGAGGACGGTGGTGATCAGCGCGAGCAGCATCACCTTGTTGAACTCAAACCCGCCGACCTCGGCCAACGGCTTGAAGAGGAACGAGTGCAGACCCGGAGCCGGGAAGCCGCAGCCGTTGTCGGACATGATCCGACAGCTCCAGTCAAAGGCGAGCTGGGTCTGGTCAGCACTCACCACGGGCTCCTTCGGCGTGACGCATAGGTACGGCAACCTCGTTGTGTCGGCGCGGCGCGCAGCCGCGGTTCGGCACTGGACTGGTGTTACGGATGTGGGGGCGGCAGTAGGGCATCGAGCCTCGCACTAGAGCAGGCGTCAGCTCGGATGCCCGCGCCCGCGATGCCGCAGTTGGCACCGGACGATAGCAGGATCTCTTACGCCTACTTATCCCGGCCCTACCTCTCACGACGAGGGCCCCGTCTTCTCAGGCTTTTCGTCCTTCGAGGAATCGGGTTCGACGTAGAGGATCTTGGCCTTCATCTGAGCACGGGCCTGGCAGCCGATCCACGCGAGGGTGGCGGCGACCAGCGTGAACGCGAAGGCCTTGGGGTTGAACAGCGTCGTGTCCTTGAACGCGGCGACGAACATGAACAGCAGCAGGATCTGTGCCGTATAGAGCATCAGACCCATGGCCTGGAAAAGGTGCGGAAGCGATTTGGCAGTGCGCTGCAGAACGTACAACCCGATACCCATGAAGAGGATCACGACCAGCGTCGCGACGACCGCCCCAACCGCCCCCTTGCCCCCAGTGACCACACCACTGACGACGGCGGCAATCGCGCCGACGGCAGCCGTGGGCACGGCGGCCTGAAGGAGAATCCGGGCGTCATTGGACGGCATGGCGGCAACTCCGCTTACTGAAGGGGGCAGGTGTCGTCATGGACGAGCGTAATCCCGGGTCGAGAGAGAACCTCACGCCAATGAACCGTCGCACTGCGGTCCTTCGGCTCTACCCCGGGCTTTCGTGAACCGTATCACAAACTATTTGATGAGGTCTTTACCTGCTTGATGTGCTCGGCGTCACACATGAGAGTGACCATGCGCGTCTGTGCGCCCGCGGGGTCAAGATGTCTGATATTGGAGCGATTTGCGATGTGCATGCCCGGTAAAATTCTTACCTTGCTCTAGCGTGACGACCGCGCCTCACGCCCCTCCAGGAGGCGTGCGCGGGCGCCAACTGCCGTCGCCCCATTGACTCCTGAGACTCCGGCGACCACCGGACTGCGGCGTTCCGTGTCGCCGGTGGGTCCCTCGCCGCCCGCCCCCGCGCCTTCGCCGTTCGTGGCGTACGCGGCCGAGGGCGCCGCCTGCGCCCCCGCGGCCTCCGCGGCGTCCGTCGCCTCCGCTGCCTCCTCCGCTTCCGCGGCGATCCGGCGGCGGTACCGCGGGGGTACGAAGGCCTCGGCCCAGCGCGGGGTGCGCGGCGTGAAGCGGGGCAGCAGGAGCAGGACCAGGCCCACCGCGCTGAGCGCCATGATGCCGAGCACGATCCACATGGCCCCCGAGTTCACCGAGTACGCGAGGGCGCCGAAGGCGATCAGGGCCGACCAGAAGTACATGATGAGCACGGCCCGGCTGTGCGAATGCCCGATCTCCAGCAGCCGGTGATGCAGATGCCCGCGGTCGGCGGCGAACGGGGACTGCCCGCGCCAGGTGCGCCGCACGATGGCGAGCACCAGGTCGGCCGCCGGGACGGCGATGATCGTCAGCGGCAGCAGCAGCGGGATGTAGACCGGCACCGTCTGGTGCACGGCCGCCTTCTCGGACCCGGCGAACAGGTTCATCGCGTCGGGGTCGACCTGCCCGGTGATGGAGATGGCGCCGGCCGCGAGCACGAGGCCGATCAGCATCGAGCCCGAGTCGCCCATGAAGATGCGGGCGGGGTGCATGTTGTGCGGCAGGAAGCCGAGACACATACCCATGAGGATCGCGGAGAACAGGGTCGCGGGGGCGGCGGACTCGAGCCCGTAGCCGTACCAGATGCGGTACGCGTACATGAAGAACGCCGCGGCCGCGATGCACACCATGCCGGCGGCGAGACCGTCGAGTCCGTCGACGAAGTTCACGGCGTTGATGGTGATGACGACGAGCGCGACGGTCAGCAGCGTGCCCTGCCACTGGGTCAGCGAGACAGAGCCGACACCCGGCACCGGCAGCCACAGGATCGTCAGGCCCTGCATCACCATGACACCGGCGGCGATCATCTGGCCGCCGAGCTTGATGAGGGCGTCGATCTCGAACTTGTCGTCCAGGACGCCGATCAGCCAGATCAGGGCGGCGCCGGAGAGCAGCGCGCGGGGTTCGTTGGAGTTCTCGAACACCTCGCTGAGGTTCGTCAGATGGTCGGCGACCAGCAGGCCGGCGCACAGTCCGAAGAACATCGCGATTCCGCCGAGCCGAGGCGTGGGTTCCCGATGCACGTCACGTGCCCGGATCTCCGGCATCGCCCCGGCCACGATCGCGAATTTCCGCACCGGCCCGGTCAGCAGGTACGTCACCGCGGCCGTGATGCAGAGCGTCAGGAGGTATTCACGCACAGGCTTCCCCACAGGTGTCGCTGGCCATCTCAGCCCCACACCCTAGCTTCGAGCGCATACGGTTGGGGACTTCCGGGTAGAGCCGATGGTTGCACGAGTGTCTGTGCACGGGTTCGCGTCCACCCCGCCCTAGACCGGATACGGCGGAAATCTTCCGGTCAGCTCCCGTACTTCTTCACGTACCTGGCGGCCTGCGCTTTCCTCGCGCAGCGCCTCGGCGAACAGTACGGCGATCCGGGACATTTCGACCTCGCCCATGCCCTGGGTGGTGACGGCGGCCGTGCCCAGGCGCAGCCCGCGCACGTCCGGGTGGGGCAGGGCGCATGTGTCGAGGACCATTCCGGCGGCGGCCAGACGGCCGCGGGCGGTGCGGGCGTCCACACCGAGTGGGGCCGGGTCGACGGTCAGCAGGTGGGTGTCGGTGCCGCCGGTGCTGACCGTGAGCCCTTCGGCGGCGAGGCCCCGCGCCAGCACCCGGGCGTTCACGACCACTTGATGGGCGTACGCGGTGAAGGCCGGCGTCGCCGCCTCGCCGAACGCGACGGCCTTGGCGGCGATCGTGTGCATCTGGGCGCCGCCCTGGGTGAACGGGAAGACGGCCCGGTCGACGCGCTCGGCCAGCTCCGCGCCGCACAGCAGCATGCCGCCGCGCGGGCCGCGCAGCACCTTGTGCGTGGTCGCGCAGACGATGTCGGCGTACGGCACCGGACTGGGTGCCGCTCCCCCGGCGACGAGCCCGATGGGATGGGCGGCGTCGGCGATGAGATACGCGCCCACCTCCTCGGCCACGTCCTTGAAGGCGCCGTAGTCGATGTGCCTCGGGTAGGAGATGGACCCGCACACGATGGCCTTGGGGCGGCGGGTCCGGGCCAGCGCGAGCACCTGGTCGTAGTCGATGAGCCCGCTCTCCGGGTCGACGCCGTAGCCGACGAAGTCGAACCAGCGGCCCGAGAAGTTGGCGGGTGAGCCGTGTGTGAGGTGGCCGCCGTGCGGGAGGCCCATGGCGAGGACGGTGTCACCGGGCCGCAGCAGGGCCGCATACGCGGCGAGCACGGCCGAAGACCCCGAGTGGGACTGCACGTTGGCGTGTTCGGCACCGAAGAGGGCCTTGGCGCGCTCGACGGCGATGCGCTCGGCCACGTCCACGATCTCGCATCCGCCGTGATGCCGGGCGCCGGGATATCCCTCGGCGTACTTGTTGGCGAGCGGCGACCCCAGGGCCGCGAGCACCGCGGGCGAGGTGAAGTTCTCGGCGGCGATCAGCTGAAGCGTCGTCGACTGCCGGTCCAGCTCGCCGATGAGAATCTCGGCCAGCTCGGGATCCTGCCGACCGAGCACATCGGCCGGCAGCAGGCCTTCCAGCGTATGCGTGACCACCATGGTGGACTCCGGTCCTCGGCGGGATCTCAGTCCAATGTAGAACCACGCTCCCCACAGCGCCCGCTGTTACGTCCGACCCGGTACACGAACCGGCCCCGGCACAGGCCCCGCAGGCGCCCGCACCGCCGCCGTACGCAGCACCGGCCCGCTCATGCCCGCGCGGCAACCCCCGTCAACGCCGTCACCACCGGATCCAACGCCTGATGAATCTCATCCCCCACCGAACGAAAGAAGGGCAACGGCGCCCCGTAGGGGTCATACACCTCGTCCGCCTCCGCCGTCGGAGCCAGCAGCCATCCGCGCAGCGCCGCCGCCGCACGCACCAGCGCCCGGGCACGGGCGACCACGCCGTCCTCCAGGGGCGGCAGCGTCGCGCCGTCGATCGCCTTCACGAGACGGGTGAACTCCTTGAGCGTGAAGGTGCGCAGGCCCGCGGAGTGGCCCATGGAGATGACCTGGGCGCGGTGGTCGCGGGTGGCCGTCAGCACCAGGTCGGCCCTGATCACGTGCTCGTCCAGCAGTTCCCGGCCCACAAAGCCGGAGGCATCCGCTCCGAAGTCCGCGAGGACCGCTTCCGCGTTGGCCTCCATGGGCGCGCCCTCGTGGCCCCAGGTGCCGGCGCTCTCCACTATCAGGCCGCCCCACAAAGGGTCGCCGAGCCGGTCCGCCAGGGCATGGCGGGTCAGCCGCTCGGTGATCGGCGAGCGGCACACATTGCCGGTGCTGACGTGGAGGATGCGGAAAGAGTCCCCCGAGGCCCCGTCCCAGTGAGTCCCCGTGTTCCCCGTGTTCCCCGTGCCTATGCCACGCCCCGCTTCAGGGGCTGTCAATTCGCCACCTCGAGGTCGGGAACGACCTTCCTCAGCTCCTCCGCGGACAGGGCGCCCGCACGCAGCAGGACGGGCACCTTGCCGGTGACGTCGACGATCGAGGAAGGGACGTTGGCGGGAGTCGGGCCGCCGTCCAGGTAGACCGAGATGGAGTCGCCGAGCATCTCCTGCGCGGCGTCGCAGTCCTCCGGCGCCGGGTGGCCGGTCAGGTTCGCCGAGGACACGGCCATGGGGCCGACCTCGGTCAGCAGCTCGATCGCCACCGGGTGCAGCGGCATGCGCACGGCAACGGTGCCACGGGTGTCCCCCAGGTCCCACTGCAGCGACGGCTGGTGCTTGGCGACGAGGGTCAGGGCACCCGGCCAGAACGCGTCGACGAGCTCCCAGGCCATCTCGGAGAAGTCGGTGACCAGCCCGTGCAGCGTGTTCGGGGAGCCGATGAGCACGGGAGTGGGCATGTTGCGACCCCGGCCCTTGGCCTCCAGCAGGTCGGAGACGGCCTCCGAGGAGAACGCGTCGGCACCCACGCCGTACACAGTGTCGGTGGGGAGGACCACGAGCTCGCCGCGGCGGACGGCGGACGCGGCCTCGCGCAGACCGGTCGCGCGGTCGGTGGCGTCATTGGTGTCGTATCGCCGTGCCATCGTTAGCGAGCCTCCTCGTACACGTACTGCTGGCTGGAAGTCCTGAAGCGCGTACTCACGGCATCGCCCTGCGGGCGGTCGCGAACCGCGGTCGGTTGTTGAGGTCGGGGTGGTCGGCTGCGTCGGCCCAGCCCTGCTCCTCGGTGAAGATCCACGGCACCTGCCCGCCCTGGGTGTCGGCGTGCTCGATGACGACGACGCCGCCGGGGCGCAGCAGCCGGTGGGCGGTGCGCTCCAGACCGCGAATGAGGTCGAGTCCGTCCTCGCCGGAGAAGAGGGCGAGGCCGGGATCGTAGTCCCGGGCCTCGGGCGCGACGTACTCCCACTCGGTCAGCGGGATGTACGGCGGGTTGGAGATGACGAGGTCCACCTGGCCGTCGAGGTCGTGGAAGGCGTCCAGGGCGTCTCCCTGACGCAGGTCGACCCTGGACCCCTCGACGTTCTTGCGCGTCCACTGGAGCGCGTCCTCGGACAGCTCCACGGCGTGCACGCGGGAGCGCGGCACCTCCTGCGCCATGGCGAGCGCGATGGCACCGGATCCCGTGCACAGGTCGACGATGAGCGGCTCGACGACGTCCATCGCGCGTACCGCGTCTATGGCCCACCCGACGACCGACTCGGTCTCCGGGCGCGGCACGAACACCCCTGGCCCGACCTGGAGTTCCAGATACCGGAAGAAGGCCCGCCCGGTGATGTGCTGGAGCGGCTCGCGGGCCTCACGGCGCGCGATGACCTCCCAGTACCGGGCGTCGAAGTCGGCGTCCTTGACGGTGTGCAGCCCGCCCCGCTTCACGCCGTGCACGAAGGCGGCGAGCTCCTCCGCGTCGTTGCGCGGCGAGGGCACGCCGGCGTCGGCCAACCGCTGGGTGGCCTGGGCGACTTCCGCGAGCAGCACGCTGCGGGGGTTGGGGGGCCGCCCCCCACTGTGTTGCTGCACGCTGGTCCTCCGGGCTGAGCTGTTGTCGTGTACGTCAGGCTGCGGCGAGCTTGGCGGCCGAGTCCGCGTCCACACAGGCCTGGATCACCGCGTCGAGGTCGCCGTCCAGTACCTGGTCCAGGTTGTACGCCTTGAAGCCGACGCGGTGGTCCGAGATGCGGTTCTCCGGGAAGTTGTACGTACGGATCTTCTCGGAGCGGTCGACGGTACGGACCTGGCTGCGGCGGGCGTCCGCGGCCTCCTTCTCCGCTTCCTCCTGTGCCGCCGCGAGGAGCCTGGAGCGCAGGATACGCATCGCCTGCTCCTTGTTCTGCAACTGGCTCTTCTCGTTCTGGCAGGAGGCGACGACTCCGGTCGGAATGTGCGTGATACGCACCGCGGAGTCGGTCGTATTGACGGACTGGCCGCCGGGCCCGGAGGACCGGTACACGTCGATCCTCAGATCGTTCGGGTTGATCTCGACGTCGATCTCCTCGGCCTCGGGGGTCACGAGGACACCGGCCGCGGAGGTGTGGATCCGGCCCTGGGACTCGGTCGCGGGCACGCGCTGCACGCGGTGCACCCCGCCCTCGTACTTCAGTCGTGCCCAGACGCCCTGGCCGGGCTCGGTGGCGCCCTGGCCGCCCTTGGTCTTCACGGCGACCTGGACGTCCTTGTAGCCGCCGAGCTCGGACTCGGTGGAGTCGATGATCTCGGTCTTCCAGCCGACGCGCTCGGCGTAGCGCAGGTACATGCGCAGCAGGTCGCCCGCGAACAGCGCGGACTCGTCGCCGCCGGCGCCGGCCTTGATCTCGAGGATGACGTCCTTGTCGTCGCTGGGGTCGCGCGGGACCAGCAGCAGCCGGAGCTTCTCGGTGAGCTCCTCGCGCTGCTTCTCCAGCTCCTTGACCTCGGCCACGAAGTCCGGGTCGTCGGCGGCGAATTCGCGGGCCGTCTCGACGTCGTCGCCGGTCTGCCTCCAGGAGCGGTACGTCGCGATGACCGGGGTCAGCTCGGCGTAGCGCTTGTTCAGCTTGCGCGCGTTCGCCTGGTCCGCGTGGACCGACGGGTCGGCGAGCCTCTTCTCAAGATCGGCGTGCTCGCCGATCAGTTCCTCGACCGCCTCGAACATCTCCGGCTCCAATGGACTGCCCCTTCGCTCGGCAGGAGCTCGAGGGACGTGCGTACGACATGGGGGTCCCCCCTGCTCGAGCGAAGTCGAGAGCTTGGGGGAGGGGACTGCACCGCAAAGCGCCGGTCCCGATGCCCCTGCGGGGCAACGAAGACCGGCGCTGTGAGGTCGCTACTTCTTGGCAGCGGCAGCCTTGCCGAAGCGGGCCTCGAAGCGGGCCACACGGCCACCGGTGTCGAGGATCTTCTGCTTGCCCGTGTAGAACGGGTGGCACTCGGAGCAGACCTCGGCACGGATGGCGCCGGCTTCGATCGTGCTACGGGTGGTGAACGACGCGCCACAGGTGCAGCTGACCTGCGTCTCGAAGTACTGGGGGTGGATGTCGCGCTTCAAGGTGTCTCCTAGTTTCGGGAGGGCGCCGGGTCGCATCCGCGGGATGCGAATACGTGAACCGGAGCCGACGTACCAGTCTGCCAGCACTGGCCGTATCCCCCAAAACCGAGAAGCTGGACGATCTATTCCCGGGTCCCGTGCGGTGCCCGGCGGGGGCGCGCGGGTGCCCGCGCAGGCGCCTGCGCGGGCGCCCGGCCTGGACCCG